>JABBNY010000004.1:0-34007 GCA_019352095.1 Acidobacteriota bacterium | reverse complement strand
CGCCGACAAAATCCCCACATATTTTTGATCATGGGAACCCAGTAAAATATCCACTAATCCCCAGCAAACGTGGCCGTTATCGAAGAGGGGGCTGTTTCCTCCGCCTCCTATTATCTCTCGGTTTCCTCAGCACCTCTTCAATGGAGCCACTTCGCACGAGCCGCGCCACCGAGAGTCTCACTCGAACACCAACCGGTCACTCGCAACGACCCGCTCTGCAAGAGGGTCAGTCCAGTCAACTCCCAACGCTGACCGTCACGTGCCGGCACATTGGCGCGATGAATTGACGATGTCCATCGTGAGCTGAAGTGGGACAGATGGGGCTAGGTAGCGAGTAAGAAGAGACAAGGAGCAACCATGGGGAACGAAGAATCCACCGGGCTTGGTGGTAATGGACCTGACCCGTGGCGACGCAGTTCGACGAGGGCACTGTGCCAAGAGGACAGCCCCGACGACCAAGTCGATGTGGTATCTGAGAACGAACTTCGCAGGAGTTTTGAGATTGCTCGCGAACGGCTGCGTGTTATGAATCAATCCGACTCGGGCGACATACTCCTGCTGCAGCGACTCAGCGCCCAGCAATCGAGGCTCACGCCCGTGTATCAGTTCGCCGGACCCGTGATGTTCGCCGTGGCGTTGCTCACCGAGTTCGCTTCGGCGTTCGAGGAATTAGACGGCAACTTTGCGGTAGCGCAGTGGCTGATTGATGACGAGGAAGGCGACCGAAATCTTGCCACCGACGTGGCGCAACAAGTACTCGTCTCCATCTCCGCTCAGTTGCGCCGACCCGAGCTCGCCGCAGTAATTGGAGAAGCCGGAGTGCGCCAACTGCGGCTCGGCCTCACAATCATCAATGCCGCCATGAATCGACAATGCACTGCGCTCTTTGCGTTGACCAGTCCGACGATGGAGCCTGGCTACGCGATTGATTCAGTCTTGAATGCGGCGCTGAGCGTTGCGGGGATGGTGTCGTGTGCCTTTCCCGGCGAGGAGATCGGAATCGACGAACTTTTGGCGCACACTCGGTATCCGTCGCTGGACTTTGACATCGTCAGCGCAATCAAGGATGGAAGCCGTGAGCCCCGCCGGCGGCGCGTCTGAAGGGTGCTCCTCGGCGTATCTGGAACCACGCGATAGGACTTCCGTGAGAAGAGTGGGGTACATAGAACTACTTCGAGCTGGGACAACCAGATCCTCAGACTGGGAATGAACCCAAAAAGTGGTTGCGAAAGTGCTGATCAACGATTTCTGTCACTAACCCGCCAGGATGCTCAAGGAACAATCACCATTCGAACGGTGTCGGTGACGGCGGTACCACCAGACTGGGAACCGGCCATGATCACGATCGGGTCGCCAGATTGGGCAATCCCCGCCTTCACCACCTGCTCAACCGCGAAGTCGCAGAGTTCGTCAATATCGGTCGAGGGTGACATGAAGACATCTTGCACGCCCCACGAGCTGGTGAGTTGGCGCGCCGTTGACTCACTGGGCGTGATGGCGATGATGGGCATCGGCGGACGAAAACGCGAGATCGCGCGTGCGGTCATACCCGAACGAGTACACGCGACAATCGCGACTGCCTTTTCTTCCATCGCCGCTCGCCACGCGGCTCCCGTGATCGCGGCGGTGATGCGCGTGGATTGGGTGCCGGTGCCGACGATCTGCTGCACGCCGAGCGATGAGCCCCACTTCGCGTAATCGAACGACTCTTCGGCGCGGGTCACGATGCGGTCCATCGTCCTCACGGTCCCGACAGGATCGTCGCCAATCGCGGTTTCACCACTCAACATGACGGCGCTGGCGCCGTCGAGGACGGCGTTGGCGACGTCAGTGACCTCGGCGCGCGTTGGCACCTGGGAGTGCGTCATGGATTCGAGCATCTGAGTCGCGACCACCACGGGTCGGGCGTAACGAATGCCGTGTCGCACGATCAGCTTCTGCAGGTGGGGCACTTCTTCGATGGGCATGCGAACACCGAGGTCGCCTCGAGCGACCATGATCGCGTCAGAGACCGCAATGATCTCGTCGAGATTCTCGACACCCTCGCCGGTCTCGATCTTCGCCATCATCATGACGTCGTCGCGAGACAACACCGTACGTACCGACACCATGTCGAACGCCGAGCGCACGAACGAGACCGCGAGGATCTCGAACTCCTCGGTGCGAAGTGCCTCGAGGCGCGCTCGATCCTCTTCGGTGGGTAGTCGGTCGTTCAAGATCGACGTCGGTAGCGAAAGACCGGGCTTGCCCATCACCGCACCACCCGAGGTAACGACGGTCTTGGTGTGCTTACCCGAGGACGTCACCTGGAGCGAGACGCCGCCATCACCGATGTGAATACGATCGCCCGGCTTCAATTGCGCCAGGATGTCGTGGCGCTCGATGGCGATGCGCTCGGCAGTGGAGGCCTCTCCAAAAGCCTCAAACAGCTCAATCGTGCTCCCAATCGTCAACGCGACCGGGGACGTGCCGAATGAACCGGCGCGAATCTTGGGGCCGGGGATGTCGACCATGATGCCCAGGTGCGGCACCAGCGCGCGAACGCGGCGAAGGCGCTCGATACCCGATGGAATGTCGCCGTGGGCAAACGAGAGACGAAACACGTCAACGCCTGCATCGACGAGCTTCAATAGAACTTCATCACTATCCGAGGCCGGCCCGATAGTGGCTACGATTCGCGTGCGTCGCACGGTTTTCCCTTCGCTGCTTTTACTAAGTCTATGGGAAAGGTCACCCCGGCCTCTCCCGCACCTGCACACGAAGCGTCGAACGCCGCGCCGTGAGGTACCCGAGAGTAAGCCCCGACGTGGGTCGCACGTGCTCTAGGGTCTCAGCTCGACCATCGAACGAAGCAGTTGCGTGTCGAGGTGCTCTTCTATAGCGTCAGCGAATGCGTCGAACGTGGTGTCGAGTACGGACTGAGGGCGTACGGCGCAGAACACCTCGATGACGTCTTGGTCCTCAAACACTCCATGCACGGTCGTCGTCAACACGGCGTCATGACCCCACACCAGCGGCGCCTTGCTCGCCACCTTGCACCACGCGCGTTATTAAACATAGTGAGGGCCTTGACCGGCGCTACGTTCACCCGTGACGAGCGAACCATCGTGCGAGTCCGGTCACCAGCAGATTCTTGCCGGCCGATGTCGAACGCCCCACGACCACGAGAGACAGCACTGTCCTCACGTGCGCGCTTTGTCCACGCGCGCATCGTCGAAACTTTCCATCTCAGCGTGCAGCGTGGCCGCGAGCTTCACGAGTGGAAAGGCCAAGGCCGCACCGCTCGCCTCGCCGAGTCGCAACCGCAAGTCCAAGAGGGGTTCCAGACCCAACTCGTCGAGCACCCTGGCGTGTGCGAGCTCCGCAGAACGATGACCAGCGATGAGGTAGTCGCGCAACGCAGGTTGGAGGCGGCACGCCGCCAGGGCGGCGACACCCGTCGCGAATCCGTCGAGCAGAATTGGTCGACGTGCTTCACCGGCGGCGAACATGGCACCCACGAGCGCCGCGAACTCGAAACCCCCAACACGGCGAAGACATTCAAGTGCGTCGCCAGCGTCGGGGGTATTGATGCGAAGCGCCTCTTCGACAATGGCGCGCTTGCGATCGAGGCCCTGGGCATCGAGCCCGGTGCCACGACCGCACACGTCGCGGGCCGAACTTCGTGTCAATGCCGCTAGCAACGCTGCCGCGACCGTGGTGTTACCAATGCCAATCTCCCCCACGATAAGTACGTCGCAGTCACGAACCATCGCTCTCGCTTCGACGTAGCCGGTCTGAACCGCTCGGCGAAGTTCATCGTGGGTCATCGCGGCGCCACGTGATATGTCCGACGTCGCGCACGCGACCCGTCTGTCGATCACGCCCGGGGCGCGCTCGCCACTGAGACCGACGTCGACTACCGACAATGCGGCATCGTGCGAACGCGCCAAGACCCCTATGGCGGTGGCCCCTCTCGCGGCTGCGACCGCTATCTGGCTGCTCACGCGGGACTCGAAGAGACTCACCTGATGCGTGCTCACGCCATGGTCGCCCGCGAAGACGAGAATGGCGGGCTTCATGTCACGCGGCGGTGGGGCGCCGGTCGCCACCGCCCATTGTTGAACCACACCTTCCAGGACCCCGAGGCTGCCGAGCGGCTTCACCAATTCGTCCTCGACGTCGCGCACCGTAATCCCTGCGGCGACCTCACCGGGTCGCACCCGCTCTAGTAGTTGCGCGCACCACGGCGCGACATTTGATTGCAACGCCATCTTCACGCCGACGGGTGCTTCTGAATCGTCCCGTTCGACGTGACCCCAACGCTCGGAGAAGATCACCTGCCCCACGGCACTGCGACGATCCCAGCCATTGGACTCAAGACCCGGTCGAGACGGTCGTTCGTCGGGGTAACCCACACACAGCCACGCAATGGGTACCACGTTCGCTGGCAGGGAAAGGAGTTCACTGAGCTCAGCAGGCTCGTAGAACGACACCCACCCCACACCGACACCCTCGGCGCGTGCGGCCAACCAGAAGTTCTCGATCGCCAGACACGTGCTGTAGATATCAGCATCACGAACGGTGTGGCGGCCCAGCACCTCCACATCGGGATCCCCTCGGTCACAGCACACGCAGATACTGACGGGCGCCTCACGAATCCCTTCGATCTTGAGGTCGAGGAACTGCGTCGAACGACCGCTGAAGTACCTCGACTGGTTCATACGCTCTCGTTGCGCCGCGGCCTGCATCACACTTCGCGTCGCCTCGTCACGCACCACAATGAATCGCCACGGTTGACTGAGCCCGACCGACGGTGCTGCGTGTGCGGCTCCTAAGAGTCGTGACAAGAGTTCATCAGGAATCGAGTCGGGTCGAAACTTGCGAATGTCGCGACGTTCTTCGATTGCTCGCCACACCGCCTGGCGTTCAACATCGGAAAAGCGCCAGTCGTCGGGGTGTTCGCGACGATGAGTCGCGCGTGATCCGTCAAAACCTTCGGGCACGATCGGTCGCTCGTTGCGCGTGTTCACCGTTGACCCCACTCATCGACTCCGATGATGGCGCGCGCGGTTGCGCGCTCAATGCCCGGTCCGACGACCGCATTCATCACGCGAAGAATGGGCCAACCATCGCCGAACTCGATCACGTTGATCGAGCCATAACGCTGCGCCAATCGAAACGCGCTGGCGTCAGGCATGGAGAGTACGTGGACGAGCAGCGCCCGAATGGCGCCCGCGTGACTGACAATGACCACTGTCTCACCCTCGTGCCGATCTACGATCTGGGTCGCACACTCGCTAACCCTGTTCCTCAGGTCGGCGAAGTCCTCACCATTAGGGAACCGAAGTGACGTCGGTACCGCCATCCATGTCGCGTACGCAGCTGGCGCCTCGCGTTCAATGTCGCTGTAGCGACGGCCCTCGAAGTCGCCGAAGTCGATCTCTTGGAGGCGAGGGTCGATCCGCACACCATGGTCGTGTGTTCGCGCAATGAGTTCGGCCAGTTGTCGTGATCGCCTCAGAGGACTCGCGTACGTCGCCGCGACGGGAGCGGCCTGCAGTACCTCGGCAATACGATGCGCGTGCGACATGCCGTCGTTCGAGAGTTCAATGTCCGTTCGACCATAACAACGGCCATCGGCCTCCACGGCGGTCTCGGTGTGGCGAACGAGGACCAGACGGGTCGGGCGACTCACGTGTGCCCCACGAATGCGACGCCCATCACGAGCACGAGTACTTCGCTTATCTCGCACGTCGCACCCAACGTGTCACCCGTGACGCCACCGAGCCAGCGCCGGTAGAACGCCCCGGACACACCACAGAGCACGAGAACCACCACCAGCACCAAGGCGCCTCGCACCCCTTTGAGGATCAGCGCGAGGCCGAGAGCGAACGCGAGCGCGATCAGCACCCGATGCCGTGGCACTCGTGTAAAGGCTCGACCGACACCCGGACCGATGCGGGCGTACTCGAGTGACCCCGCGAGCACCACCGGCGCCAATCGTGAGAGCACCCCCGCGAGAGCCGCGTAGGCCATTGCGGCATGGTGCTCGACCAAGATGTCGAGGGCGCCAACGCGCACGAGTAGGTCAAGGACGATCGCGACGACGCCATAAGTGCCCAGCGTTGACTCGCGCATGACTTCGAGCGCTCTCTCACGAGATCGCGCGCCAAGTGCGTCACATGTATCCGCCAGGGCGTCGACGTGCAACGCTCCAGTGAGCAGCACGCCCACAATCACCGCGAGTACCGATCCGAGAACGGGAGTGACGACGAGCGCGAGCAACTGCGCTACGGCGCCGACGGCGGTACCGACCAAAAGCCCCACGAACGGGAACCACGCCATTGACCTCACGAGATCGTCACCGTCGTTCGTCGCACGCGCACGAACGGGCACTCTGGTGAGAAAACTCACACTCGCCACGAGAGTGCGGAACTCCCGCCGTGAAAACGCGCCTAGGGAAGAGGCTGGGGTACTCATGAGCGCACTACTTCACCGTGGGGGCCGGGAACTCGAGGGCACGACCGGCGACCATGACCAGCATGGTCGCCGCAACTTCGCTCCAGATCGCATTGACGCGACCCATGAGGTCGACGTAGGTGCGCGCGAGCCGGTTGACGGGCACCACGCCCGATCCCACTTCGTTGCTGACCACTATGGTCAACCCGTCGCGTCGCGCGGCCGCTGTGGCGAGATCGACCGCGCGCTGTTCAATATCCGTGACGGACATCACCTCGAGACAGTTCGACACCCACAGCGTCATACAGTCAATGATGAGGCAGTCTCCGGACGTCACGCGCGCCAGCGCACTCACCACCTCGATCGGTGCCTCAATCGTGTTCCACGCTTCGGGTCGCTCGCGACGGTGTCGGTCGATGCGCGCAGCCATCTCCGCGTCGCGCGCCTGGCCCGTGGCGATGAAACTCACGTGATCGCCATGGCGTCGGGCGAGTTCGAGCGCCTTGGAGGATTTTCCGCTTCGCGCTCCACCAACGATCAACGTCACGCCCATCAGAAATCAATACCCCGCCGCGCTCGCACGCCTTGATCGAACGCATGACGAATGTTGCGCATCTCAGTGACGGTGTCGGCGACATCGATCACAGCCTGCGGCGCATCTCGACCGGTCACTATGACGGTCACGTGCTGAGGGCGCGCGCGCAAGCACGTGACTACCTCACCGGTGTCGATCCAACCCCACGTCATCAAATACGTAAGCTCGTCCAGCACGATGACGTCGAACGCACCGCCCTCGATACTCGCACGAGCCAGGGCCCACGACGCCACTGCGATCTCTCGAGTGCGGTCGATGTCGTCTGACTCCCAGGTGAATCCATCGCCGCCTTTCATCCACGACACGCCGAGGTCCCGGCAGACCTTCTCTTCGCCAACCTGCCATTTGCCGGATTTGATGAACTGGATCACGCCGACCTTCCACCCGCGAGCAACGGCGCGCATCACCATGCCGAACGCCGCCGTGGACTTACCCTTACCGTTGCCGGTATTGACAATGATCAGCGACGGCGCTCTCGTCGTTGAGGTAAGGATCTTGGTCGGAACCTCCTTGGGGGGTTGGACACGCTCGGTCACCGTGGGGTCTCCTTTTGACTGCTCGGTCATTCACTGACACCGCGAACGGGGACGATCACATCAGCACCGTCAATGTCGATAACGCGAAGGTCCATCTGATAGCAACGGCTGAGTTCCTCGCGTCGGATGACGTCGTGCGCCGGCCCATCGAGGATCACCTTGCCCGCCTCGAGCAAGACGAGACGATCAGCGAACTGACCCGCGAGGGTGAGATCGTGCAGCGTCGCCACGATTGTCAGTCCACAATCGTTGACTTCTCGTCGCAGTAGTTCGAGCAGATCCATCTGATGATGAAGGTCGAGACCGGTCGTTGGTTCATCGAGAACGATCACCATTGTCGACTGGGCGAGCGCACGAGCGAGCACCATGCGCTGACGCTCGCCTCCCGAGAGCGTCGCGACGTCTCGTTCACAGAAGTCCTGGAGTGACAAACGTTCCAAGACCGACTCGACGATCGCACGATCGCCGGCACTAGGCGCGCGCAGCAGTCCGTGATACGCGGTGCGCCCCAGGGCGACGTAATCGCGCACGTTCATACCGTTGGGGACTGAAGGACGTTGGGGGACGAGGGCCACGAGCTTGGCCCGCTCACGCTCGTTCAAAGATGCGAGCGGTTGTCCCGATATCGAGATCGAACCGTGCGCAATTCTCCGAAGGCCCACAACCGACTCGACCAACGACGTCTTACCTGCGCCGTTGGGCCCGATCACCGTGAGCCACGTCCCCGCCTCAACGTGCAGCGTCACGTCCGCCACCAACTCTCGCGCGTCGGCGCGCACGCTCAGCTCATTGATTTCAACGGCGTTCATGTCGTGAGCTGCCTTCGAAAGATCAAGATCAGCGCAAAGGCCGGTGCGCCAAGGATCGCCGTCACCACGCCAATCGGAAGTTCCGTCGGCGCCATGATCGTGCGCGCGACGGTGTCGGCGAGAACCAGGAAAGCCGCGCCGAAGAGCACGCTCAGCGGGAGAATCCTGCGGTATGACGTGCCAACGAGGAGGCGAAGGATGTGCGGCACGATGATTCCGACAAAGCCTATGAGTCCGACCGCCGACACCACCGCCGCGGTGCCGAGCGACGAGGCGGCCACGACCACGAGGCGCACCTTTCGAACCGGTAGTCCGAGTGTCCGTGCCTCTTCGTCGCCCACGCTCATCACGTCGAGCGCCCCACCCGCCGCAACACAGATGATCACGCACACAATCGCGTACGGCAGGACCATCCACACCGATGACCAACTCGCCGTCGCGAGCGAGCCCAAGAGCCATATGTAGACCCGGGCGATCGAGTCGATCGAGGACTGCTGTTGAAAGAAGGTCTGCAGACTCGTGAGGAGCGCGGAAATGGCGACACCCGCGAGGATCAGTGTGGATGCGGTGGCTCGCAACCCGCGACCCCCGAGTCCCCAGGTGAGAAGTACCGCGATCGTCGCACCGGCGAAGGCGAGCACCGGCGTCCACGACGGCGTCGTGAGGCCGTGACCCACGTACACGATCGCGAACGTCGCGCCCAGCCCCGCCCCTGAGGCAACGCCCAAGAGATACGGATCCGCCAGAGGGTTACGGAACACACCCTGGTAAGCGCCGCCCGCGACCGACAACATCGCGCCGGTGACGAGCCCGAGGACGAGACGAGGCGCGCGCAACTGCCACACAATCGTCGCCTGCAGCGGCGTCAGGGTGCTGTGGCCCAAACCGAGACCGCTCGCAAGCGCACCGATGATGCGGGTCGTCGAGATTGAGGTCGGGCCGACACCCAAGCCCGCGACGATCGCACCAATCAGGGCCACCACGCAGAGCAGTGTCACCGTCGCGACACGACGAGTGGTCGGCGGTTGGGCGCTCAGCACTATTTGGTCCAGAGATTCTTCTCGTTCAGAACCCGCTTGACCGACGACGTGATCTCATTCATCAGCACCGTGAGTCGTGGTCCCCATCGAGAAGCGATGTCCGCGCTCAAGCCAACCACGTTGTGGTGCACGACGGCACTGATCCTGGAGAACCCAGGGCGCGCTGGGACACTGGCGACCGTGGCGTCACCCGAGAGAAAGATCAACGTGGGGTTCGAGCTCGCGATGTACTCGGCGTTCAGTTGGGGGTACCCCGCGTCAGCGGTCGTGGCGTCGGCGTCGGCGATGTTCACAAGTCCAACGGACTTGAGCAGCGTGCCCACGAAGGTCGAACTGGTGAGCGAGTAGTACGGGTTGGCCGAGATCTCGTAATAGACCGAGATCTTCTTCGACGGATGTGCGGGCACCGACGCGATGTCGGCGCGGATGCGACGCTGCATCGATGCCGCCAGGGCGTCAGCGCGGGCGGCGTGACCCGTGAGTTGGCCCAGCTGGCGAATCTGGGCGAGCGCGCCGCTCACGGATGTCGGCGCGTCCTGCATGACGACCTTGACACCTTGGGCGGTGAGCTGCTGTTGGATCGAGTTCGCGTTGTAGGAGATCACCACCAGGTCCGGTTTGCTCGAAGGGTGCGTTGGCGTCACTGCGCAGATGCCGAGCACGGCCTCGACGCTCGGGCTCAGAGGGTTGATCTTGTGCAGCGCCGCGAGGCGCTTGGCCTGGGCGGGGAAGTTCGAATCCTGGTCGACGGCCTGCACCTGGGCGCCCGCGCCAATGGCGTAAAGCGTCTCGGTAGCGCTCGGCGACAGCGAGACAATGCACTGTGGCGCTGTCGATGCGGACGCTGCGGCGACACTGCTTAGTGGAAACGCCAGTGCACTGATTATCAGTGCAACGACGAACCGGAGGGATTTCTTCATGGATATCTCCTTGTGTCCGTCGAGTCAGATTTGGACGACGGAGAGATATCCGAACGACCGCCCCTTACCTCGAGAGCTGTCTTCACATCTCCTCGCGGAAGGCGACCTGGCTTTGCGGGCTTCTCACGAAGGCCACTTACAGTTGCGGGACAGCGTTGGAATCACACCAACTTCGCTGCCGCGAGGCACTGTGACCTTAGCGCACGTTCGCCGTGGCGTCCATCACAATGGCACTTCAGCGCGTTCACTCAGCGTCGCGTCGCTCAGTTGCCACACGCGTGTGGCGGCGGCTCGATCAGATTCGTGATGCGAGATCACCACCACCGACCCCGCGGCGTAGTGGTGTCGAAGTGACGCCATGACCGCAGCGGCCGACGCCTCGTCCAGTCCTTCGGTCGGTTCATCGAAGATGGCGACTGGTCGATCAACCAGCAGTTCACGCGCCACGCCGAGTCGTCGTTGCTCACCGCCCGACAAACCGGTCGTCGCACCCCCCAGTGGCGTGTCAAGGCCCTCGGGCATACTCTCGACGAGTGATCGCAACCCCGCGCGCGCGAGAGCACTCACGATCTCGTCATCGGTCGCGGTGGGTTTGGCGACTCGCAGATTACCCGCGAGCGAAGTCGCGAACACGTGCGGCGCATCGTCGACAAAACCAACGCGCTCACGCACCTGGTGCGACGAGAGTGCCGCATAGTCACTCACGCCGAGCGAGAGGGACCCCGCATCTGGATCGAGGAACTTGGCGAAGAGTCGCACGAGCGTCGACTTTCCTCCCCCGCTCGGACCCGCGAGCACCACGAAGTCCCCAGCGCCGATGCGAGCACTGACGTCTGAGAGGACGGTCACCTCACCAAAGCGTTGGTTCACCCCGCTCGCCACGACCTCGCGGTCGCGAGGGTCGAGGGACACCGACGCACCTGGTTCGGTGACGGGCGCTCGAAACGAACGCAGTCGCTCGAGCCGCTCGAGCGCCGCGCGATCACCATTGAGGCCAACGATCGACGGTGCCGTGGCACCCACCAACTCGAGGATGGCCCCGCTCAGAAGTGCGGGGACCGCAACGAGGGCGACCCCCACTACACCTTCTCGGCGCGCGACGGCCGTGAGCGCCACGACGCCCACGGAGGTTCCGGCGGCCACCAACGTCGAAAGGGCGTTGATCGCTCCCTTCAGTGCACTACGGCGCGCGAGTGCGCGGTCCAGACGGTCCTCGAGCGCGCTCAATTCGTGCGCGAGCATCTCCGAGGCACCCGCCATCACGTACTCGTCACCGCTCTGAGCGGCGCGATCGATGAGTGACGTCATATCAGCGCGCACCGCTTCGATCTCGTTCTCACCACGCTCCCCCCACTGCGACGCCATCCACGGCAGCGCGAGGACGCTCACGACGAGACCGGCGAGTAGCACCAGCGCCGCCGAGGGAACGATGAAGCCCACCACGACCACTGTGGCGAGACCGGCGAGCGCGCTCGTTATCAGAGGCCCGGCGACCGCAGTGAGAAGGTCCTGGACGCGCTCGACGTCACCGAGTACCACGTCAACGACCTCAGAGCTGCGTGGGCCGAGGCCCGCGGGAATGAGGGGTTCGAGCAAGCGCGCCACTGAGGCGCGGACGTGACCCATCACCCCGAGCGCGGCGCGATGAGTCTGGGTTCGCTCGACGTAGCGACCAGCGGCCTTGGCCAGTGCGAACAACTGCACCAGACCCATCGGCACGCTCAGTGAGAGCACGGCCGGACGCTGGGCGGATCGAACTATGAGCCACGCGGAGGTTCCCGCGAGGCCAACGGTCGCGAGCCCGACGAGGAGGCCCGCATAGAGAGCGCGACGCACCGACGGACCCTCTCGCACCAGGGCGTCGGCGACGAGCCCCTTACGCACTGGTCACCTGGAACGATGTAAGCGTGATCGTCTGATTCGCGTGCAGTGGGCGGTGCGTGGCCACCACCCGAGTCATGGTCAGTCGGTCGATTGCCGCCTCCACCAGGGCGGCGGACTCGGAGTCGAGGTGGGCCAGCGGCTCGTCCAACACCAACACCAGCGGATCGCGCACGAGACAGCGCACCAGTGCGAGTCGACGTCGCTGGCCGGCCGAGAGTTCCAGCGAACCTTCGCCAAGCGCTCGATCGAGATCGAGGTCAAGATCGACCTCGGCCATGGCCCGTCGAATGTGCTGGTCGTCAATCGAGCGCTCACCCATGGTCACCGCATCTCGCACCGTGTCGCCGGGCAACGTCGGATCCTGGGGCATCCACGCAACGCGTCGCTGCCACGCCCTTCGCTCAATCGAGGCCAGGGGTGCGCCGTCCACGAGGATCTCACCACCGCCCGCTTCACCCAGACCACACAGCGCGCGAAGCAGCGTGGACTTGCCAGAACCCGAGGGGCCGGTAACGCTCACGAGACTTCGTGCGGGCACGTACGCGCTCACGGCGCTCCCACCAACCTGGTAGCGCGAAGACTTCACGAGCGTGACGTCACGCAGCTCCAGTGACGGCGGCTGCGTTGGCGCGGGGTTCGACCCAGGGCGCGCCACAGGCTCGAGGTAGTCGAGTAACTCTGTGGCCGCGGCGATCCCACTCGCCGACGCGTGGAACTGCGCCGATGAACGTCGAAGCGGCAAGAAGACTTCGGGCGTCAACAACAGCACCACGAGCGCCGTCGTCAAGTTCAGCGAACCGTTGAGCAGACGAAGACCCAGTACGAGGGCCACGAGCGCCGTCGCGAGCGAGGACAGCAACTCGAGAGCGAAGCTCGACAGAAAGGCGACCCGCAGCGTCCCCATGGTGGTACGTTGCAGCGCCGCGCCGACTTCGTCCAGGTTCGCCACCGCATCCTGTGAACGGTTGAACGACTTGAGCACCGTCATACCGCGCACCACGTCGCCGAAGTAACCCGCCAGCGACTGCTGCTCGCGCCAGCGTTGCTCCATCTTCTCCTTGGCTTCGAGGCCGAGCAGCACCATGAACACCGGGAGCAGCAGCACGCTGACGAGCACGATGACGCCGCTCAGCACGTCGTGCAGGGCCAACCACCCCACGAGCACCATCGGTGCGAGCGTCGCGAGCACCAGTGAGGGAACGTAGGTCGACACGTACGACTCGATCGCGTCGATACCGCGGGTACACAACTGGACAGTGGCGTCAACACTTCGCAGTGGCCCCGCGTCGAGCACGCGCTCTAACGCGCGCCCACGAAGGTCACGTCTCAACGGCGCCGCGATTCGTTGGGTCATCGGTGTGCCCAAGGCCACCGCGAGAACCCGCACGAGGCTCGAGAGAATGAACAACCCGGCCTCGTGTGCGAGGCCCGCGTTCGACCTCGCAAAGAGTGCTCCAAGCATCGTGGCCAGCGCGACGGCCTGGCCAATAATGGCCGCGGTGCTCACGAGGCCGAGAGCGACCGAGAGCACGAGCGCCCTCGTCACGAAGGGTGAACTTCGACGTAGCCGTCCTAAGAGCGCCGAGGGTCGTTCCGTCGCGCGCGCACTCACGTGCGCGTGGTACTGGATTCAGTCACCGGTTCAGCGCCCGGGCGGCTCACGCGCTTCTTGAAGATCCAATACGTCCAACTCTGGTAGAGCAGCACGAACGGCGTGAAAGCCAACGCCACCCAACTCATCACCTCGAGTGTGTACCGATGTGACGCCGCCGCGGCGATCGTGAGGTTGTAGTTCGGCCCGATCGATGAGACGAGCACGTTCGGGTAAAGGTTCAAGAGCAAGGTTGCAAAGAACGCGACGATGACGACGGCGGTCGCAATGAACGCCCAGCCCTCGAGAAGGTCTCGCGCCAGCCAGCCCACCGCGGCGAGCGCGAGCAGACCAATGATGGGAAGGAGCGGTGGCACGAGGCCCACTTGATGGTTCGTGTGAGCAGTCTGGTACGTCCACGCGAGAAAAGCCGTCACGACCACGAACGTCAACGGGGCGAGTCGCGTCGCCATGGCCTGCGCGCGAACGCGCACGTCACCGTCGGATTTAAGACCGAGATACGTCGCTCCATGGAGCGTGAAGAGCAGCAGTGTGCTCAGCCCTCCGAGCAGGGCGTAGGGCTTCACCAGATCGAAGAAGGTCCCGGTCCATACGTAGTTCGCCCCAATCGGCACCCCGTGAACGAAATCCGCGAAGGCCACACCCCAGAGCAGTGCCGGCAACGCCGAGCCCCAAAAGAGCGCCCGATCCCACCAGCGAATCCAGCCCGGGTCGTCGCTGCGGTGGCGGAACTCAAAGGCCATACCTCGAAAGATGAGAGCGGCCAAGATCAGAAACAGCGCGAGGTAAAAACCACTGAACACCGTCGCGTACCACTGCGGGAAGGCCGCGAACGTGGCGCCGCCCGCGGTCAGCAACCACACTTCGTTGCCGTCCCACACTGGACCAATGGTGTTGATCACCACGCGACGATCAATATCGTCGCGTGACACGAAGGGCAACAGCGTCCCGACTCCGAAATCGAATCCCTCGAGGAAGAAGTACCCGAGCCAGAGCACGCCGATCAGATAGAACCACAATTGATCAAGGCCACTGGGCGAAAGTTGTTGGATGGCGAGCATGTCCGGTCCTCCTAGTAGATGAGCTCAGGAGCGCGTTCGGCTTCCTCGGGTGTTTCAATGGCCGGCGGAACTTTGGCGATGCGAAGCATCAGTCCGATCTCCACGACGGCGAGCAACGAGTAGATCGCCGTGAAGCCAATGAGACTCGTTGCGACGTAGCCCGGTGCGATGGGTGACGTGGCGTTCGACGTCTTCAAGAGTCCGTACACCACCCACGGCTGGCGACCGATTTCGGTGAAGATCCAGCCGAAACTATTGGCGAGGAACGGCGCCAGCACCATCCAGGTCGCGAAGCGCAAGAATCGTGGCGACTTCTCAAGACGACGCTTGCGTACCAGCCAGAGGGCAACACCACCGAGGGCAAAGAGCAAGATGCCCAACCCGACCATGATGCGAAACGACCAATACGTGAGCCATATCATCGGCACGTAACTGCCCGGGCCGTACTGCTGCTCGTACTGCTTTTGCAGTTGATTGATTCCCTCGACCTTTCCGTTCCATGAGTTGGTGGCCAGCACGCTCAAGAGGTGCGGCAGGCGAATCTGGAAGAGCGCGTTGCCCGAGAGATCACCAATGGTGAGCAGTGAGAAACTCGCGCCGGTCGACGTGTTGTAGAGCGCCTCGGCGGCGGCCATCTTCATGGGCTGCTGCTTCGTCATCTGCTTCGCCTGAGTGTCGCCAAGGAACATCGTCGCTACCGCCGCCAGCACGGTCACCACGATCGCGATGCGAGCCGCCTTCGCGAAACCCGCGAGGTCGTGCCCTTTGCGCAGGTGCCACGCTGCGATAGCGAGCATGAAGACCGCCCCCGTGAGGAATGCGGACGCCAGCACGTGACCGTAGGCCGCGATGAACGTCGAATTGGTCATCACGGCCCAGAAGTTCGTCATGACCGCCTGGTGGGTCTTCGGATCGATGGTGTAGCCAACCGGGTGTTGCATCCAGGAGTTCGCCGCCACGATGAATGCGGCCGACAGGATCGTGCCCAGACTGGCCAGCCAGATCGACAAGAGGTGGATGCGCGCACTCACGCGACCTCGGCCGAAGATCCAAATCCCGAGGAAGGTGGACTCCATGAAGAATGCCAGCAGCCCCTCGATCGCGAGAGGCGCTCCAAAGATGTTGCCTACGAACACTGAGTAGCGCGACCAGTCCATGCCGAACTGGAATTCCTGAACGATACCGGTGACCACCCCGATGGCGAAGTTGACGAGAAAGAGTTTCCCGAAGAATTTGGTCATGCGGTCGTAGGCCAAGTCCTTGGTCCTATACGCCGCGGTCTGCAGAACAGCCACCAACAAGCCGAGGCCGATGGTGAGTGGAACGAACAAGAAGTGAAACACCGTCGTCACCGCGAACTGCCAACGCGCGAGTGACAAGGTTGAAATGCCAGCGACTAGTGAGTTCATAAACTCACCTTAGAAATCAGGTGCGACGACAACCCGCAAGAAATGGGGTCTTAGGTCACTACTTCGTTGACACGGTGTCCCACCACAACGTGGAGAGGGCACGACCCGAGTGAGGTGGTTGTGCGTCGAGGAACTCGCGGACCTCGCCGAGTCGTGACGCGGGCAGGCAGAGTCGAATTCGAAGGAAGTGGGCCGCGAGCTCTGGGTCGAGCTCACGCCGCAGTTCACCTGTCCAGTGTTCGAGGTGGGCGTCGAGTCCTAGCTCGAGCAGCACCTCGTAGAGGTCCTGGGATGTTGGATTGCTCGGGCGCTCCAGATCCCAAAAATGTCGCCACGCTTCGGACATGTCCGAGAGCGGATGGTGGTCGGGTATCTCGAGTACCACGCGCGCACGAGCGTGGTTGTCGAGGGCGCGAATAAATGGTTCGATGTCACTGACGTTGTAGGCCACGTGGTGAGCGGTCACGACATCACCTCGAGGGACGTCGTGGGCAACTGCGGGCCAGAACCCTTCGAAGGTCTGGACCTCCAGGTGACGCATCGTCGCATTGCGCTCGAACATGGCGAGCATCTCTGGTTGATGATCGACACCGATCACTGACGTGGCCGGAGGGGTCAACGCGAATGCCGCGATACCCCCTCCGCACCCCACGTCAAGAACCGTGTCACCCGCTCGAAGCACCTCACGGGCGCGATCGTGCGAGGGCGTAGATGCAATGTGCTCTGGCACCGTGAACATCTGAGGTGGATGAATCCACGGGCTCTCCTCGGCGCTGTTCTCAATCTCGCTCGGGAGTGCCCATTCCTTCAGTGCCTGAGACCACTGCTCTACGTGCGAAGCCATGGTTAACGGCCGCGCATCCGTGCGAAGAAGCCGCCGCCGCTGTCGGCACTCTCGGCGGGAGGATTCGACGCACAGGTGCAACGCTGGTTCTTCGGCACGCCTGCAAGGGCCTGCTCGATGTGGTTACCACAGCCTCGCCAGGTCGGCTTGCCGCACTTCTTGCATGTTGCTCTACTGCACATGGTTACTGCCTTTCTCTTTGTTTGGTTGGATCAGTCGTGGCTTGCGCCAGCGAGCTCGAGTGGGCGTGACGCGGGAGACTTGCTCCAGGTCAGATAACCACCGTCGAGATTCTTTGCCTTGAAGCCGTTCTGGTTGAGAAGTTGGGTGGCCACGTGACCGCGCTGGCCCACTTGACAATTGACGATGACGTCGCGTGTCAGGATCTCGTCGAATCGAACCCGCAACTCGTCCAAGGGGATATTCAAAGCGCCCGGTATTGAACCGCGAGCGAACTCGCTCACCGAGCGCACATCAATCATGGCGACGCCTTCGGCGCGGTATTCGTCGAGTTCGTACCATTGGACGTTCTCTTCAAGTCCGCTCAGCAGGTTCTCGGCGATGTAGCCGAGCATGTTCACCGGGTCCTTCGCCGATCCAAAGGGCGGCGCGTACGCCAGCTCGAGGTCAGCCAACTCGGGGGCGGTGATGCCGGCTCGTATGGCGGTCGCGAGCACGTCGATGCGCTTGTCGACGCCCTCGGTACCAACACCCTGGGCGCCGTAGATGGCGCCGGTCGAACGATTGATCAGTAACTTGAGTGCCATCTGCTTCGCGCCGGGGAAATAGCCCGCGTGCGACGAGGGGTGCGTGTGGATGATGAGTGGCGAGTGGCCCATCGCGCGCAGACGCTTTTCGTTCCAGCCGGTCGCGGCGATCGTGAGGTCGAACACCTTCACAATTGCGGTCCCGATGGTAGCGAGGGGTCGCACTTCGAGTCCCGCGATGTGGTCCGCCACGACGCGGCCCTGTCGATTTGCGATGTTGGCGAGCGGCACCAGTGTCGCGCTCGAGTCGAGCGCGTCACGCTTTTCTGCTGCGTCACCGATCGCGTAGATGTTGGCAACACTCGTGCGATTGAATTCGTCGACGGCGATACCGCCGCGCTCGCCAATGGCGAGTCCCGCACCCCGGGCCAGGCCGGTCTCGGGGCGCACGCCAATAGCGACGATCACGAGATCACCCGCGACAAAGTCACCCGAGGAGAGTTCAACACCCCGTTCGTCAATGCGCACTACCGACTCGTTCAAAAAGAGTGACACGCCCTTTCGGCGCATTTCGTCCGCGACCAGCTCCGCCATTTCGAGGTCGAGTGGTGCGAGGACTTGTCCCGAGGCTTCGACGACGCTGGTCGAAATACCGCGGTGCACCAAGTTCTCGGCGATCTCCACGCCAATGAAGCCGCCCCCGATCACAACCGCGTTCGCGGGGTTCTCATCCGTAACCGCGACGATCTTCTCGACGTCTTCGACCGTGCGCAGCGCCATCGCCCGCTCGATACCCTCAATCGGTGGCACCACCGCGGACGCACCAGGGCTCAAGACCAGGACGTCATACCCCGTTGTCTCGCCGTGACCCGTCGTGTGGTCGATCACCGTCACCGTGCGTTCTTCGGCGTTGATCGACGTCACCTCGTGATTCACGCGGACGTCGATTCGAAACCGCTCGTAGAGCGACGTCGGCGTCTGCAAGAGCAATGACGCCTCGTCTTGGATCACGCCACCCACGAAGTAGGGCAGACCGCAGTTCGCGTACGACACGAAGCCGCTCTTTTCGTAGACGACAATCTCCGCATCATCCATCAGACGTCGAAGTCGAGTTGCGGTAGACATGCCCCCCGCTACGCCCTCAATAATGATGACTTTCATACTTCTCCTTACGCCAGGCTCAAGAAGAGCTTCTGTAGCTTCTGTGTGACTTCGTCACTGTTAGACGTCGGGTCTGAGATGCATTCCTTCAGACTCGATGAGATCAATGTGAATGCCGCTGTGTTGATGGCCTTACTGACTGCGGCCATCTGGGTGACGACTTCCTCGCAGGAGCGGCCCTCTTCGAGCATTCGTACGACTGCACCCATTTGTCCGTGGGCGCGCTTCACGCGTTTCACGATGGCGTTGAGTTGCTGCTCGTCGTTGAGGGCGTGGGTGGTGGTTGCATCGTTCATTGGTTGCCTTTCGTCGGGTCCAATAATGCTAGGTACCCCCCGGGGTGTAGCGCACGATGCCATCAGTGATCACCCTTCAAGATCATTGAGGCCATGCGAACGTTGAGTGCGATGAACCGCCACAACTGAAAAAACAGGTTGTTACGACGGCGCGAGGTCGCGAGAGTCGGGAGCGGAGCGCTGGCGATACTGGCTTCGGCGTTGTCCATGTGATGTCCTTTCTGCTCGGGCTGACTATTCGGGGATCAAGTGCCAAAAGGGGCGAGCCTTGGCCTTGTAGATGAACAAGAAATGCAACATGAACTTGATCCAGTGCCCGGCCAAACCGATTTCACCGAAGGTGTCCTTCTGGCTGCGGCCCGTGGGGTACTTCTCGAAATCGGGCACAATCGGGTACATCGTCATCGCCGCGGCCGAACCGTGCAAGAGCCCGGTGCCGGCCGACGCCACGCACGATGCGCCCATATCGGCCATCGAGGCGCGGTGCGACGCTGTCGTCGTACCCAACTTGATGCGCGAGACAATGGTCAACGCCACGGTCTTGCCCATCACGCCAGAGGGCATGCCCGTGCGCGGTGGCGCCGGGGAGATCACGGTGCCGTTGGGACTCGTGCGCGGCCGCGAGATCGGGTGAGGCGGCGCGAAGGCGATGCCCACCCCGAAGACGTTCGCATAGTGCGCGCTCTCGTAGGTGTGCGGCCAGTCAGCGGCGCGCCACTCGTCGTAGGGCTTGGCGGTGTAGTCAGCGTCAACACGCATGAACCCGTTGGGTGCGAAGACGTCCGCGGTGATGTCCTCGCCGGCGTTGTTGAAGGCCTTCATGTCAGCACCACGAAATGGTGGGAGCAACATTGCGAAATCGAACGACAGCGTGTTCTTGGAACCGTCGAGTTGTTCGTAGTGAATCTCACCCGGCTCAACCTTCTCCACGTGGGACTGCAGGACGGCCTTCACCCCGCGTTCGCGAAAGAGCGACTCGGTCCAGAGTTTGCTGCTCGTCTCGAGCCCGCCTTGGCTGAAGGTCATACCGCCGACACCGAAATCTCCCAACTCGTATTCGTTGGTCAGGTACGTCAGGTCCGCCATATCGCGCACGCCCGCGGCGCGAAGTTCGTGCTCGACGTTAAACGTGTACTCAAAGGCCGCACCTTCACAGGTACACGTACCGTGGCCGACGCCGACGACGAGCTTCTGGCGTTCGCCCTTCTTCATCTTCTCAATGACCTCGTCGAGTGCCTTGGAGGCCTCAACCGCATGGCCCGCCGTGCACACCGAGACGGTGTTGGCGTCAGGGCCGAGACCAGGCGTGGCGGCGAAGTTCAACTTTGGACCAGTGGCGTTGATCAAGTAGTCGTACTCGAGGTTGGCCTCTTCACCAACCCGTGTGGGGTCCGTGTAGCGCACTCGAACGTAGGGGTGCGACCCATCTGCAGTGCCCTCCGGGTGAAGCTCGATGCCCAGGGCCTGGTGGAACACGATCCCCTTGCGCTTGTAGATCGGTGCCAAGGGAAAGGTGACCTGTTTGGTGCTCATCTTGCCGACGCCCACCCAGATGTTCGATGGAATCCAGTTCCACTTCGAATTAGGAGACACGACGACGACCTCGTGCTCTTTGGAGAGCAGTCGGCGAAGGTGCAGCGCCGCGGTGTGACCAGAGATGCCTGCCCCCAAGACCACTACTCGTGCCATCGCAAACCTCTTTCTCTTCCAAGTACGGGTACTCACGTCATCTCGACGACCCCTTTTTGGATACCCCCTAGGGTATCACTAACTCGGCGGGTCCGCAAGTCGTTTGTGCTCAAACGTGTGACGAACGCCTGCAACCCGCAAACGCAGCTCCATCAGGAATCTCGAGCGATTTCGTGCCCGGTGAAACAACGCCCACCCAGCACTCTTGGGAATGCCACTGAAGAGCCGCTCGACAGTCACCTCCCTCCAAGGACACGACCCGTTCTGTGTTACAGCTCGCCATCACCAGCAGTCCGCATGTCGTGCGCGCCACAGAAGAGTCTTTGACCCGGCTTCAGGTACGGTGGCGAGCATGACTGACGACGAAGCCAGCGTGCTGGAAGGGCAGATCCTGTACTACCGAGCGCGCGCGAACGAGTATGACGATTGGTTCTTGCGCCTTGGACGCTACGACCGAGGTGAAGACGCTACTCAGCGCTGGTTTGCGCAGATAGAAGAAGTCCGCGACGTCCTGAGCAGCCTCCCACTCGACGACAAGAACGTGCTCGAGTTGGCGCCGGGCACCGGAATTTGGACCGAGGCACTCTGTGATCGAGTCGCTCACCTCACGGCAGTCGACGCCTCAAGCGAGATGATCGCGCTGAATCGCGAGCGACTCGGTGCGCGCGCGGGCAAGGTGACCTTCGTTGAGGCCGACCTGTTCGAGTGGCTCCCGACCGAGGAATTCGATGCAGTCGTCTTTTGCTTCTGGCTCAGCCATATTCCAACGCGTCGCATTGATGAATTTCTCTCAAGGGTCGCGACGATGCTCACCCTCGGCGGCGCGGTGTTCTTCCTCGACGCTCGTAGAGAACCAACGAGCACCGCGTCAGATCACGTCCTTCCTTTCGACGATCAAGAAATAATGACCCGCCGTCTCGACGACGGTCGAGAGTTCAGTATCTACAAGAACTTCTGGGATGGGCCTGTGCTCGAAGAGAAGTGCCGCCACGCCGGACTCGAGGTCAGCGTGCACGAAACCAAGGACTATTTCCAGTTCGGCGTTGGCACACGAGTCTAGAAACCACTTCGCTGCCCGGCCTGACGGAGGTGTTCCCTCTGGCACTTGCGCCTCAATATCAGAGGGAACACCACTAGGCCAGCATCATTCTTGCGGACCCCCTCGGGTGTCACCTGCCCAAGGAGGTCCGCTCGAATCCCGATCAACCGTGCGCGAAACTCACTCGCGGCAGGATCCTGTCCAACCACCTCGGTAGCCACCAAGCGGCGTTGCCAGTCAGGCGTAACAGCACCGGTACCAAAACCAATCGGACCAAGAATGCATCGAGAAAGACCGCAACGCCGAGAATGATGCCCATTTCCTTTGGGGGCAGCGGGCCCGAGAGCGCAAAGGTGAAGAACACCGCGATCATCACCGCGGCGGCCGAGAAGATGACTCGACCCGAGTGCGCCACGCCATTGACCATGGCGTCCTTGGCGTCGCCGGATACCTCATAGTGCTCCTTGGCACTCGAGAGCAGGAACACCGTGTAATCCATCGAGATCGCAAAGATCATGGCGAAAAAGAACACTGGCCCCCACGCGTCAAGGAAACCCTGCGGTACAAAACCGAGCAGCGTGTGGCCGTCACCGTTCTGGAACACCAGTCGCGCTACCCCAAAGGCTCCCCCCGTCGCGAGCAGACTCGTCACGACGCCGATCGCCGCGATCAGCAGAGCTCGTAGCGCGACGACGAGCAGCAAGAAGCCGAGCAGCAGGACCATGCCGATGACGACCGGTGTCTTTGCCGCCAGGGCCCTTTGCAGGTCGTAGTTCTCCGCCGGTGCGCCACCGACCAGACTGCCCGAGGGCAGTTCCACGCGTAGACGCGCAATGGTCACGCCGAGTGCGGGGTTCGACGGGTCAACCGTAGGCACGACCTCGAGAAGTGCGAGGTGGGTGCCGTTCGTCGAGAACTGGGTCGGCATGACCCCAGCGACGCCCTTGTCGTGCTGGAGTACTTGACGAGCGGCACTCGACTCGGTGGCCGGCACGATGATCTGGAGTTGACCAGGAGCGCCGATACCGAACGCCCTTTGGACCTGCTCGTACCCCATGCGCGACGCGTCAGTGGCGGGAACCACCTTGATCGAGGGCATGGCCGTTTTAAGTCCAATGACTGGAATCGCGAGGGCCAGCAGAGCAACCAGCGCCAACGAACCAAAGACCAACGGTCGACGCCACAAGAGTTCACCCCACGCGGCGAAACGCTTCGAACGGTGCTCACCGGCGTGAACCCAGGGCAGGGAGAGCGCGTCGACGCGGTCACCGAGTTTTCCGAGCACGGCGGGCAACAGCGTGAGAGACGCCGCGAGTACGAACGTCACCGCCAGCATGATGCCTCCGGCCATGGACTGAAATGCGGGCGACGGCACGACCATCACACTCGAGAGTGAGATCAGTACCGTGATGCCCGAGAACAGCACAGCCTTGCCAGCGGAGTCCATTGTTTCAGCAACTGAATGTCGAACGTCACGGTGACGACCGAAGTGCGCGCCACGGAATCGGACCACAATGAACAGCGCGTAGTCAATGCCGAGGGCCAGCGCGAACATCAACGCGAAGTTCATGGCCCAGATCGAGATGGGCGTTAATTTGGTCAACAAGTCGAGCATGCCGGCCGCGCTGAGCAGTCCCGCCATGGTCAACAGCAACGGCAAGCCCGCCGCAACGAGTGACCCGAAGGCCAGCACGAGGATTGCCAGGGTCACCGGCCAGGAGAACATCTCTGACTTCATCATGGCCGTGCGGTTAGCGGTATTGAAGTCCGACCACAGCACCGAGGCGCCCGTCGCGGTGACGGTAGTGCCCGAAGAACCGAGCTTGGCGAGCGGACCTTTCAGGTCGTCGGCCGCACGCACCATCGTGTTCGGATCGGCGCCAGCACCGGCGAGCACGATACCCGTCTTGCCGTTGGCACTCAACGTCACTCCGCGCACGGGGGCGATGACCTTGCTGATCCGGGGGTCCTTCTTCAGTAATACCTCAACTCGGTGCAGGGTCGCCTGACCCGACGCCGAGCTGAGTGACTGGGTCGACTTGATGACGACCTCAATCGAAGAACTGGCCTGACCCTGGAAGTCGGCTTGGGCCAAGTTCCGTACCGCGACGGACTGGGTGCCGTTGGCTTGCCAACCTGCCCCGCTCAGGGCCTTTTCGACATTGGGGGCGAAGATACCGAGAACGATGACCACAACCATCCAGGCCAGGAACACCGTCCTTCGGTGGCTCACCGACCACATGCCGAGCTTGCCGAGCGGACCCGGATTTGGTTCGGGGTCGTCGTAGACCATGTTTTCGGGTACGGGTGTAGGGGCTTTGAGAAAAGTCATCAAGTGACTCTATATACCCCATAGGGTATATAGAGTCACTTGAGAGTTGAAATCCTGAGTTTTTTCTAATAATTTAAAAATACTGATCACGGCTATGAACAACAGAGGGGCTCTAGTGCCGGTTGCTTGGATCTTCGCGCGGCAGTGACGAGACCATGGAATTCATGCGGCAAGGGGTGAGGCGCTCGACGAGTGATGAGTGCGGAGCTGGCAGACTCCTCAGTCCAGCGAGGACGCTTCGGTTCTCGATCTCCTCGAGGGACAATGACCGTGATCGAACCGACTTCGAGTTCGCAACGGTCGAGCGGCGAAAGTATCGGTCACTGGGCCACGTGCACGCACCCCTGTAGTACAACGAGTGCGGGCTCGTGAGGTTCGTTCAATTTGAACCCCTCTTCTCTCTCATGCGACGTAGCGACACGCCACGAGTCCGCCGAAGCGACTCGGTGCTCGACAAACACCCGCCCAGCCCTACGAGACGGTCATGCCCCCATCAACGGCCACGTCCGCACCAGTGATCGCCGAGGCCGCGGGCGAGCACAGCCACGCGATTGCGGCAGCCACCTCACTTGGCTCGATCAAGCGTCCGATTGGTTGATGTTTTGCAAAGTCCTCTTCACTCTCGAGTTCGTAGACCTGTGCGGAGGCCTGAAGAATGGCGGTCCGGGTCGAACCGGGGCTCACCGCATTCACGGTGATCCCGTGTTCGGCCAAGTCCATCGCGACCCCGCGCACCAAGCCAACCACCGCGTGCTTCGCGGCTGAATACGCGGCAAGGTGATAGAGACCCGAGCTGCCCGCCGCGGACGCCACGGCGACCATGCGGCTGTGCGCATCGGGACCGTTCGAGATGAGTGTCGGCGTCGCCGCTTGTAAGAGACGTCGGGTGCCCAGCACGTTGACCGACCAGACCGCGTCCCAGGCGGCATCGGTGATCTCCCACGACGGCCCGGCGGCGGCGATGACTCCCGCGCACGCCACGACCGCGTCGAGACGACCGAAGTGACGAGTCGCGGTCTCCACGGCGAGCGCCATGTCGCTCGCACTTCGTACGTCTCCCACGAGCCCTAGGACGGCGTCGCCGTGGCGGGCTACGACCGCGTCGAGGTCTGCGGGCGTGGCCAAGGCGTAGGGGACCTCTGGTATGTCGCGACATCGGTCAACGGCCACGATCTGGTAGTCATCGTTGACCAGTGCGTCGACGGTCGCAGCTCCTATACCGCGCGCCGCGCCCGTGACAATGGCGACGCGCTTCATCCGCCCAACTTTCGAAAGAAGTCAGGTGGTGCCACCACGTCGTTGCGATCGAGGTCGTGCACGCTGGATTTACCCAGTCCGAGCAGCGTCGCTTCCATTCCGCCACGCACGATGTCGAGAACGTTCTCGACGCCCGCTTGGCCGTTGGCGGCGAGTCCCCACAGATACGCGCGACCAATCATCACCGCCCGTGCCCCGAGGGCGAGGGCCTTGACGACGTCGCTTCCGCGGCGCACGCCTCCGTCGAGCACCACTTCGATCTGGTCACCGACCGCGTCGACGATCGCTGAGACGGATCGAATGGGTGCGGGCGTACCGTCGAGATTGTTTCCCCCGTGATTGGACACCGACAATGCGGTTGCGCCGAGATCGACGACGCGCCGCGCATCGTCGATGCGGCTCACGCCCTTCACCATGAACGGGCCGTCCCACTGCGAACGCAGCCAGGCTACGTCGTCCCAACTTGGCAGTTCACTCTGCATCCACTCGTAGTAAGCGCCGAAGAACGTCGGTGCCGCGGTACCAACGGGTGCCATGTTGGGCGTCGTGAGGTCCGGCAGATGGCCCGAGCGCATGAACGACCACAACCACGCTGGTCGGGTCAACGCCTCGGGTGACAACTTCAAGGCGTTCCGTAGATTGATCTTTTCGGGTATCCACGGACTGCCCCAATCGCGCCCGTTTGAAAACGTCCAATCGAGAGTGAGGATGATCCCCTTGGCGCCGGCCGCCTTGGCGCGCTCGAGTCGCTGGACCATCACATCGCGAGAGCCCGACCAGTACATCTGGAACAGGACCTGGTTGTGCTCGGCGCACACGTCTTCAAGGGAACGACTCGCGAACGAGCTGAGCCCCATTGCTACGCCACGGTTCGCCGCGGCCCGAGCGACCGCGACTTCACCTTCGGGGTGCACCGCCTGGACACCGGTAGGCGAGATGATCACCGGCATCGACATCGATTGACCCATCACGGTGGTCGAAAGCTCGCGAGCCTTGGTGAGGCCCGCGATGTGCGGTGCGAAGCCCAATTGATCAAAGGAATTCAGGTTGTCACTCGATGAGAGACCCTTCTCGGAACCCGCAATCAGTGCTCCATACACCGACCGGGGCAGGCGCTTTTTCGCGCGTCGCTGCGCCACGGCCACTGTCTCAAACCACTTGCTCGCCATAGGCCCCCCAGAAGACTCATTGCGACACTACAGGAGGACGATTCGATATTTCAGGTCAGAACTTGACGATGCCAATCCCGATCAGCCGGTTGCCAGCGATCCCACGGCGCGTCTTCGCCCCCAAGTGCGTCGAGCGCGCAGGACCGAGTGCTTCCAGGGCATCGACGAATGCTGTGCGTTGTGGCACGGCCGCCGAGTCACACCATGGCCAGTCCCCAAGGGACCACGTCCGGCGACATCAAGTGCGCTAGACGAGAGACTTCCGAGATCCCAACCTCACCGCAACACTCTTGGAATGGTCGGGCGAAGGGGTCGGGCGAAGGACCATGCGACGCGCATCAAGCGCGGTTTCGCCGTGGCCAAAGACGCACTCGGGGTCCGGGTCACTGAGCTCGAGCCCGGTGAAGAATTTTGCCGCCATGCAGCCTCCTCGACAGGCGTCGTAGGAACCACACGACACGCACGCACCCGGGTTACCAGGCTCACGCAGTGACTTGAACAGCGGACTTTCGCGCCACACGCGACCGAAGCCCGACTCACGTACGTTGCCGGCCTTGAACTCATCGTGGATGACGAACGGACAGGCGTACACCTCGCCAATCGGGTCGATCAAACACACCACGCGACCTGCGCCACACAAGTTAAGCCCATCGAGAGGATCGCCGAGCGCCGAAAGATGAAAGAACGAATCCCCCGTCAAAACCTGGGGGTGCTCGAGCAACCATTCGTAGAGCCGACGGTTCTGCTCGCGCGTAGGGTGCAAAGACTCCCAGACCTCAACGCCACGACCCGACGGACGAAGACGTGTCAGGCGCAACTGGGCACCGTAGTGTGCCGCGAGCGCTTGGAACTCATCGAGTTGTTCGATGTTGTCGCGGGTCATCACGACCGAGATCTTGAACTCGCCGAAATTCGCGTCCTTCAGATGATCCATGGCCCTACGGGCCTGGGCGTAACTGCCCGCGCCGCGAATCCGGTCACTCGTCTCGGCATCGGCACCGTCGATCGAGATCTGTATGTCGAGATAGTCAATCGCCGCAAGACGTCGAGCGGCAGCCGCGTCGATGCGAGTGCCGTTTGTAGAGAATTTGACGCCAACCTTCTGATTCACTGCATGTTCGACGAGTTCAAAGAAATCTCGTCGGATCATCGGCTCGCCACCACCAATGTTGATGTAGAAGATCTGCATCGCCGCGATCTCGTCGATCAGCGCCTTGGCTTCGTTCGTCGAGAGCTCGAGCGGATCACGTCGACCCGAGGACGAGAGGCAGTGCGTGCACGCAAGATTGCACGCGTAGGTGAGCTCCCACGTGAGACAGATCGGCGCGGCCAGACCGTGCTCGAAGCGATCGCGAAGCGTCGTGTCAGCGCCCACTGAGCAACTCTGACGCGAAAAGTGAGGAGAGAGCTGCGACGTAGCGCTCGTGACGAGACGGCTCGACGAAGGCGTCAATCGCCTCGTGGGCACTCGAGAACTGCGACAAGCCGCGAACAATGGCGACGAGTTCAGGTGACTTCAAAAAGACGAGACGGCGATTGCCGTGGTGGTACGCCAGTGCACCGAAGGCTTCGTCGCGCAACGAAACTTGCTCGCTGAGCTGCCACGACGCCGATGCGTCAAAAACGTCCGTCGTCGACAACGTCACGATTTAGTAGACCCCGCAGAGTCCGTCGATGGAGACCTCCTCGACGAGCAATTCCTCGCTCTCGCCAATCTGCGCCACCTCTTCATCCGCTATGAGCGTTTCTGTCGACACGTACCCTCCTCATTGTCTCCTCCCATTCTGTCTCGTTGCGAACGCACGCGCCGACACGCCGTGAGAAACTGGCCCATGAGCGAACTCTCGATCCTCGCGCCTGATCCCCTCGACGCACCGGTGGCGAGTGGCACGCCAGTGGTCATGCAGGACAACTCGAAAATCGTCGACCGGGACTTCATCATCGGCGGGTCGCCGTGGCGAGTGTTACGACTGGCGGGCGGGTCGGCCGAGGTCGTGAAGCGCTGGCAGGAAGGGGGCCACGTGCGGGTGGGAGAGGAACGTTTTGCCCGTACGCTCGTCCAGCGCGGCATCGTGCGTCCGGTGCTGCACGGACCACTCGTGATCGACGACATTGACGTGATCATCCCGGTGCGCGACAATATCGCCACACTGCGAGCGTTGCTCACCCAGTTGCGTGGTCTTCACGTCACGGTCGTCGACGATGCATCACGTGACCCGCTCTTGCTCAACGAGATCGCCGACAACTTCGGCGTGAGCCTCATCCGACTCGACGTCAATCTCGGGCCAGGCGGCGCGCGCAATGCCGGCGCTCGCGCGACGTCGCGTCCCCTGGTGTGCTTCGTCGACGCCGACGTCGAAATCGATGACGCGCGAGGGGTCCTGCAACGTCTGAGTGCACAGTTCCAGGACCCGCTGATCGGGGCGTGCGCGCCAAGGGTCGTGGGCGCCAAGGGAGCAACCCTCCGTGATCGGTTCGAAGAGCGCTACAGTCCCTTGGACCTCGGTCCCCACGAAGACCTCGTTATGCCCGGTGGCGACGTCAACTTCGTGCCGAGTGCCTGTCTCATGGTGCGACGAGTGGCCTTTGGTGACGGCTTCGACGAAGCCCTCCGACTCGGTGAGGACGTCGACCTGGTGTGGCGATTGCACGACCGGGGATGGCTCGTGCGCTATCACGCCGCGGTGTGCGTGCAGCATCGCGCGCGAACGAACTGGCGAACATGGTTCGCCCAGCGCGTGAGCTACGGATCGTCCGCGGGTGCGCTCGCCGAGCGTCACGGTGAGCGACTCGCCCCCGTTCGATTCGACGTATGGTCACTCGCCACCTGGGTATCGCTCAGCGCGGGTCGCCCGATGATCGCGGCACGGATTGCGAGTGTCGTACGTCGACAGATCAGATCACGCGTTTCTGAGAGCGACCAACCCGACGCAGTCGCCAACGAGATCGTGGGGCGCGCCATGTTGACGGGGGGAGGCGCGTTCGCGCGTTCGCTCGTTCGAAACTTCGGCCCGCTGCTCTTGTTGCTCGCAGTGAAATCCCGCGCGCGAGGGCCCGCACTCGTGATCTGCGCGCTGGGCACGGCGTGGCGCTTTCGCCACCAGCGACCCCGCCCGTCGGACATTGCACTGGGGATACTCGACGACGCTGCGTACTGCGTAGGAGTCACCAAGGGAGCCATCGAACATCGATCGCTCCAGGCGCTCACACCACGCGTGATTCCTTCGTCACTTCGCCTGCGCGACTTCTTCGCGGGCCAGGGCCGCCTCGCGCCCTAAAAACGAACGACGCCGCGAATGTTGTCGCCCGAGGCGAGGTCGTCGTAACCGTTCTGGACCTGATCGATCGTGTACTCCTTGGTGATCAGGTCGTCGATGACCAGTTTGCCCTCGTGGTGCAGACGCAACAATCGAGGCACCTGCACGCGAGGGCTCTCCGAGCCAAAGACGGTGCCACGAAGCTCCTGGTTGAACATCGACAACAAGAACATGTTGAGTTCCACGCTTTGTTGATTGTACGGCGCGATCGACGTAGCGACGATGACACCACCCTTGGCCGTGATCGCTCGAGCTTGCTCGACGAGTTCACTCGTCAAGACCCCGGTCGTGATTATCGTGACGTCACAGTTCTTGCCCATGGTCAGTTCGGGCAGGATCGTGAACGCCGCATCGAGCGTCGTCGCGCACCCGTGGGTCGCACCGATCTTGAGTGCCCGGTCAACCTTCGATTGATTCGTGTCAATGGCGATAACCGCTCGTGCACCCGCGTGCACCGCACCCTGGATCGCACCTGAACCAACGCCACCACATCCAATGACGGCGACCGTGTCACCGGGCTTGACGCCACCTCGATTGACCGCGGAGCCGAAACCGGTCGAGATCCCACACGAGATCAGCGCCGCGGCGCGCAGGTCGTACCACGGCTCAATGCGCACCAATGACGCCTCGTGCACCACGATGTAATCGGAGAACGTGCCCAGCTGCGCCATGCGGTTGAGGTTCTCTTCGCCCCAGTGGTGACGCCACGTCTGGTCTGAGATCATGGGACCCGCCAACGTTGACGCGCCCAGGTCGCAGATGTACTGACGACCAGATGCGCAGTACTCACACTTTCCACACGACGGCACGAACGACACTGCGACGTGATCGCCGGGCTTGAGCGATGTCACGTTGGGACCCACTGATTCCACGACCCCCGACCCTTCGTGGCCGCCGATGAGCGGGAACATGGTGTTGCGTCCCGAGAGGAACTCGAGCACCGCGGGGTCTTGGGACATGTCGCCGGTGCGTAGATGCTCGTCGGAATGGCACATCCCGGCGAATGCCATCTTCACCTTCACTTCGTTGGCGTGCGGCTCGTCAATCTCGATGAGCTCGGTGTGCCAGGGTCCGTGCAACTCAGTGACGATCGCGGCTTTGACTTCCATACTTCCCCCCAATACTTGACGGACGCGTCGCGCCTCGTTTCGTACTCTACAGAAGACAGCGCCACGACGGCGACGTGGCTACATCCGGTCGGGCGCCTCGATGCCGAGCAGCGAAAGACCGAGGCTGAGGGTTCGTGCCGTTACCTCACAGAGCGCCAGCCGTTCGTCACGTAGGGGTGGCTCGACGCTCAAGACCGGACACGCCTCGTAGAACGTGGTGAAACGCTGCGCCAGATCGAAGAGATACACGCATAAGCGATGGGGCTGGAGGCCCGCCAATGCACTGGCGAATGCCTCGGGGAAGGCCAGCACCCCGAGCGCCACGTCACGCTCTGGCGCCGAGGCCAGGGCGAAATGCACGTCGGTCGGCTCCCAGAGGGTGCCCAGGCGACGAAAGATCGAACGCAGCCGCGCGTGCGCGTACTGCAGATACGGACCGGTGTCGCCCTCGAAGGCGATCATTCGATCGAGGTCGAAGATGTAGTCCCGTTGGCGTTCGGTGGAAAGGTCGGCGTACTTGACCGCGGCCCGGGCGATCTGGGTCGCCAGGTGTTGGCGTTCAGCCTGGGACAGGTCACTTTGACGCGACGCGAGCGCCACGTCCGCGCGCTCGATCGCCTCGTCGAGCAGCCCCACCAACTTCACCGTCTCACCACTGCGCGACTTGAACATCTTGCGGTCGGGACCGAGCACGTTGCCAAAGGCCACGTGCTCAACGCGCACCGAGTCGGGTAGCCACCCCGCCATCCGCGCCACCGCATAGATCATCTCGAGGTGCTGACCCTGGGGGGCTCCCACCACGTACAGAATCTCGTCGGCGCCGAGCGTGCGCACCCGGTCACGTACCGCGGCGAGGTCGGTCGTCGCGTAGCCGTATCCCTCATCGCTCTTTTGGACCATGACGGGCATCGGGTCACCGTCGCGGTTGGTGAAGCCCGGAGGGAACACGCACAGTGCGCCCCCGCTGTCGACGAGCAGACCGGCCCGGTCGAGGTCGGCCACGACATCGCTCAGCATGTCGTTGTAATACGACTCACCGACGACGTCCTCGGGAGCGAGGGTGACGTCGAGTTTGGCGTACACCTCGGCGAAGTACGCCACCGACTCATCGACCAGGATCGCCCACAGCCGTCGCGTCTCGGGGTCACCCGCTTGCAAGGACACCACACGGGTCCGGCTGCGCTCTTTGAACTCGTCGTCCGAGTCGAACTTCGCACGCGCGGCACGGTAGAACGAATCCAGATCGCCAATGGAGAGCGACGCCATTGCGGCGTGCTCGCCCAGGTCGATCAGATGTTCGATCAACATCCCAAAATTGGTGCCCCAGTCACCTACGTGGTTGCGGGCGATCACCTGGTGTCCGGCGAAGCGGTACATCCGGGCCAACGCGTCACCAATCACCGTGGAGCGCAGATGACCAACGTGCATCTCTTTGGCGACGTTGGGCGCCGAGTAGTCAATGACCACCTTCTTCGGGTGTGCAGTACTGGCGACGCCCATGCGGGGGTCTTGCAGGACCTGGCGCAGTTGACGCTCGAGAAAGTGCGTGGTCAGGGTCAGATTGAGGAATCCCGGTCCCGCGATCTCAACCTCGGCAATATCTGCAATCTCAAGCGCGCTGACCAGCTCTTCAGCGACTTCACGCGGGGGGCGACCCAGTCGTTTCGCGACGCCCATCACGCCGTTGGCCTGATAGTCACCGCGGTCAGAGTGACGAAGCACCGGGTCACTTCCCGGCGCTATTCGCTCGAAGGCGACCTGGAGCCGATCAAGGAGTACGTCGTAGGTCGAGTTCATATCCACAGTCTCGCACCTAGGCTCCACGGCGAGTGGGTGGTCCTGCAACGAGGTCCGCGCCGACGAGGCAGAATGGAGTCATGACCTCTCCCTCACTTAACTCATTCGGATCCAAGGACACTCTGAGCGTCGGCGCAAAATCGCTCTCCTACTTCTCGCTCAAAGCACCCGCGCTGCGTGAGCTCGGTGTGGACACCCTTCCGTACTCAATCAAGGTTCTGCTCGAGAATCTGCTTCGTCACGAAGACGGCGACAAGGTTCGCGCCGCGGACATCGAGGCCCTCGCGCGCTGGAGCGAGACACCCACCCGGCACGGCGAAGCGGCGGGCGACGACGCGAAAGAGATCGCCTTCACGCCCGCGCGAGTGCTCATGCAAGACCTCACGGGCGTACCGGCGGTGGTGGACCTCGCCTCGATGCGCGACGCCATCATCGCGCTCGGCGGTGACCCCGAGAAGATCAACCCACTAGTGCCGGTCGAGCTGGTCATCGACCACTCGGTCATCCTCGAGCGCACCGGCACACCCGAGAGCTTCGAGCAGAACGTCGCCATTGAGTACCAGCGCAACGTCGAGCGCTACACGTTCTTGAAGTGGGCCCAGAGCTCGTTCAAGCAGTTCCGGGTCGTACCCCCGGGCATGGGCATCTGCCACCAGGTGAACCTGGAGCACCTGGCGCGCGTGGTCTTTGACCTCGACGGCGTTGCGTACATGGACACGGTTGTCGGCACCGACTCGCACACCACGATGGTCAACGGTCTGGGTGTACTCGGTTGGGGCGTAGGTGGCATCGAGGCAGAGGCTGGCATGCTCGGACAGCCCACGTCGATGTTGATCCCCCCGGTCGTGGGCCTGCGCCTCTCGGGAGCAACGCGCGAGGGTGTCACCGCAACCGACGTGGTGCTCACCATCACCGAACTGCTACGACGCCACGGTGTCGTTGGAAAATTCGTCGAAGCCTACGGGCCGGGCATTGCGTCGCTC
>JABBNY010000143.1 GCA_019352095.1 Acidobacteriota bacterium | reverse complement strand
CAAGTCGTTCAACGCTTCGGCGTGGGCTGGCGCGAAGGACGCTGCGAAGGTGGACAAGAAGATCGTTCCGTCCTACCTCTCGTCGACTTCGTCGGCCGACTACGTACCCAACATTGCGAGTTTCGTGCGCAAGGGTTGCGGCATCATCGTTACGGTCGGATTCTTGATGGACCAGGCAACCGCCTCCTCCGCCAACGCCAATCCGCGTCAGAGGTTCGCAATCGTCGACGACGCTCCGGTGGCGAAGAAGTCACACAACGTCCTCTCGCTCCAGTATGAGACTGACCAGGCCGGATTCCTCGGCGGCATCCTCGCTGCGGGCATGTCCAAGACAGGAACCGTCGCCACATTTGGCGGTATGCAATTCCCGTCGGTGACGCTCTACATGAATGGTTTCGTCGCTGGTGTTCGCTACTACGACAAGACCTTCTCTAAGTCAGTGAAGGTCCTTGGTTGGACGCCCGCGCCTGGTGCATGCAGTCTTTCGAAGTGCAACGGCACCGGAACGTTCGTGGGCAACTTCACCGACCAGACTGCGGGTAAGACGCTGACTGCTGGCGACTTCGCCGCTGGCGCCGACATCGTCTTCCCGGTCGCCGGTTCAGTGGGCCTCGGCTCAGTGGCCGCCGCTCAGCAAGCTGGTACTGGTCACAGTGTGATGTGGGTTGACAGCAATGGTTGTGTCGCAAACGCCGCAGCGTGCCCATGGTTCGTGGGTACCGTCGCCAAGGGCGTCGAGCCCTCGGTCGAGGCCGCGATCCTGTCCGCTGCGAAGGGCACTTTCAAGGGTGGTACCTACGTTGGGACCTTGAAGAACAATGGCACCGCGCTGGAATACGGTGGCATCGCCGTTCCCGCGTCGCTCAAGACCGCCATCGCCAAGGCCAAGGCGGGCATCATCGCTGGCAAGATCTCGGTGAACCCGAACAGCTACCCAGCTCCGTAACAAGCACCGCCTCAGGGCGGAAGTGACTAATGAACATGACCCGGGCACCACGCCCGGGTCATGTTCATTAGTACGATGACATCTGATGCGATTAGAACTGCGCGGCATAACCAAACGCTTTGGCTCATTCACCGCCAACGACCAGATCAGCATCACCGTCGAACCCGGCCAGATCCACTGCCTGCTCGGTGAGAACGGGGCGGGAAAGTCCACCTTGATGAACGTGCTGTTTGGGCTGCTGCACCCTGATGAGGGCGAGATCCTTATCAATGGCGACGCCGTCAAATTCGAGAATTCGGGTGAAGCGGTCCGACGAGGCATCGGCATGGTGCATCAGCATTTCATGTTGGTGCCCGTCTTCACAGTCACTGAGAACGTCGTACTCGGCTTCGAGCCCACCAAGTCGATCAACCGGGTCGACTACAAGAAGGCGACTGACGACATCAGGCGCGTATCGAAGGAGTTCAACCTCGACGTCGACCCCGACGCGGTCGTCGAGAACCTTCCCGTCGGTCTCCAACAGCGCGTGGAGATCCTCAAGTCGCTCAGCCACGACGCCGAGCTCCTGATCCTCGATGAGCCCACCGCGGTCCTCACTCCCCAAGAAATCGACGCGCTGATGAACATCATGCGCTCGCTCGCCGAAGCGGGCAAGTCGATCCTGTTCATCACCCACAAACTGAAAGAGGTGAAGGCGGTCGCCGACGTCATCACCATCATCCGCCAGGGCCGTGTCGTTGGCACCGCACAACCAACCGACACCGAGGGTGAACTCGCCTCGTTGATGGTTGGACGCGACGTCAACCTCACGGTCGAGAAGTCCACATTCACCCCAGGCGAAGAAGTCTTTGAGATTCGTGACCTGGTGGTGCGTGACGACCGGGGACTCATTGCCGTCAATGGCGTTTCGCTCGATGTGCGCGCGGGCGAGATTCTCGCACTCGCGGGCGTCCAGGGCAACGGACAGACTGAACTCGTCGAAGCCATCGCCGGTATGCGTCACGTGGAGTCGGGCACCATCACCTTGAGGGGCCGCGACATCACCAACGAGTCCCCGCGCCAGGTCCTCGACGCGGGCCTCGGCCACATTCCTGAAGACCGCCACCGCGATGGACTGGTGTTGTCAATGTCGGTCGCCGACAATCTGGTGCTCAACACGCCACGTCGAACCCCCTTCGCCCGACACGGTTCAAGGAACCTCACGGCCGTGAGACAAAACGCCGAACAACTGGTCAAAGAATTCGACATCCGCACCACCTCGATCTTCGAAGACGCGAGTTCGTTGTCTGGCGGTAACCAGCAGAAGGTCATCGTGGCACGCGAGCTCTCTCGCCCACTCGAGTTCCTCATGGCGTCCCAGCCCACCCGTGGACTCGATGTCGGCTCGATCGAATACGTCCACAAGCAGATTGTCGATCACCGCAACAAGGGCAACGCCGCGCTCATCGTGTCCTCGGAACTAGATGAGGTCCTCGCCCTCGGCGACCGCATCGCTGTCATGTACGCGGGCAAGATCAGTGGCATCGTCGATCCGAGTACCAGTCGCGAAGCGATTGGACTTCTCATGACCGGCACGACCTCAGAGGTTGCGCGTGCCTGATACCACGAGCCGCATGGTGACACTTCGACGTCGCTTCTCCTCGACGAGCCCGATCGTCATCGCGTTCATTGCCCTAATCCTGGGACTGGTCCTCGGTGCCCTCATCATCATCTTCACCACGCCGGTGATCCTCAACGCGTGGCGCGACATCTTCCATAGTTGGAGTTCTCCCTGGCACGCGGTCAAGGTAACCGCTGACAACGTCGGCGCGGCATACCGGTCCATGTTCACTGGCTCGATCATCGACCCCCCCGGACTCTGGCACTCAATCACCACCGGCAAGGGTTGGAACGCCACAATGACACCGATCTCCGAGACACTGACCTACGCCACGCCGCTGATCATTGCCAGCATGGGTGTAGGTATCGCGTTCCAAACGGGAATCTTCAACATTGGCGCCAACGGACAGGCGGTGCTCGGTGGCATGGCGGGCGTGGCCATTGCGTCGATGCTGCACATGCCCACCATCATCCACATACCCCTGACGCTGCTCGCCGGACTCGCGGGCGGCATGGTCGCCGGCGCCGTACCGGGGCTCCTGAAGGCCTACACCGGCGCCCACGAGGTGATCGTCACGATCATGCTCAACTACGTCATCTACGCGTTCCTACTCTTCGCGGTGACTTCCACCTTCCTCCAACAACCTGGCCAGCAGAATGACATCTCGCGCATGATGGATCCGTCGTCGCAACTCGCACCGATCTTCGGCGTCGCCTCCGGGCTTCGCGTCAGCTACGGCATCGTCGTGGCGGCGGCGGTCGTGGTGTTCGCGTGGTGGTTCCTCGACCGCTCCTCACTGGGCTTCGACTTTCGCGTCACCGGCGCCAACCCCACCGCCGCTCGGGCCTCGGGCATCAATTCACGCGCCATCATGGTGCTCGTCTTTCTCATCTCGGGCGGGCTCGCGGGGCTCGCGGGTATTGTCCAAGCGGCGAGCACCACCCACTTCATCGATGGTGGCTTTCTGATCGGTAACGCAGGCATTGGTTTCACCGCCATCACGGTTGCGCTGCTCGGACGCAACCGTCCGATGGGCATCGTCTGGGCGTCACTGCTCTTTGCGGCACTGGGCGTGGGTGGACGCTCCATGCAGGCGAGCACCGGCATTCCGCTGGACCTCGCGACCATCATTCAGTCCGCCGTCGTGCTGTTCGTGGCGACACCGGTACTCGTCAAGGAGATCTTCCGACTTCGTACGTCGCCAACGACCACGGTCCAACTCGCAACGAAGGGATGGAACTCGTGAGCGTCGCCAGTGCAACGCCGACAAGCACCGAAGTAACCGCGGCCGCCAGCGGACGAACCCGGGCCGTGGGCGCGATCATGATCGCCATCGGGTTGTTCACCGGTCTCGTCTTCGCCATGGGCGCCTCGAGCGCCGCTCACTCGGGACTGACCTTCAACCCCGTCAACCTCAGCAATGCCCCGTGGCACGTCGGCGATCTGACGGTCGTCACGCGCTGGGTCAACGCCGTCATCGCATTGCTGATGGTCGTTCTCGGTCTCGAGGTCATCATCCGCTCACCGCGACGCGCGGTGATGGTGCGTTTCGGCGTCGTCGCCGTGCTCTTCTTGTTTGCGCTGCTCTTTTGGGTGGTGCGCACGCCCGGGCCTTCACCGGTGCCGGTGATCAACTTCACCGCGGTGCTCATTGGTAGTTCCGAAGTGGCGATGGTGCTCATCTTCGGAGCCCTCTCGGGCGTCATGTGCGAGCGCTCAGGCGTTGTGAACATCGCGATCGAAGGTCAGTTCATTGGCGGCGCCTTCATTGGCACGATGCTCGCCTCAACCACGCACAGCTTCATCTTCGCGGCGGTTGGCGGCGCGGCGATCGGCGGGCTGCTCGGGCTCCTCCTCGCCTTCCTCTCGCTTCGCTACCTCTCGGACCAGATCATCGTGGGTGTCGTGCTCGTCACCATGATCGGGAGTTTCTCCTCGTACTTGAACCTGCAGGTTTTCACACCGTTCCCCCAATTCAATACCGGCACCCTCGCACCCAATCTCGCTATTCCGCTCATCTCGAAGATTCCAATCATCGGGCCAGTCTTCTTCGACCAGTCGGGATTCTTCTACTTCATGCTGATCCTCGTCGGGGTCGTCAGCTTCGCACTCTTCAAGACCCGCTACGGGCTCCACGTGCGAGCCGTCGGTGAGCACCCTCGAGCCGCTGCGACGGTTGGCATCAACGTCGTGCGCGTGCGCTACATCAACGTCGTACTGGGCGGCGCCATCGCGGGCGTCGGTGGCGTTGCCTTCATGGCCTCCCAAGGCCAGTTCCAGCCCGGATACACCTCGGGGCTCGGGTACATCGCCCTCGCGGCGATGATCTTCGGTCGCTGGCGTCCTTCGGGCGCAGTTGTCGCGTCAGTCCTCTTTGGTCTGTCGGTCTATCTCTCCCAGAACCTACAGACCTACAACGTGCCCGTCTCGACGTACATCCTCAACATGTTCCCCTACATCATCACCATCGCCGTCGTCTCGGGGCTCATCGGCCGCGTTCGCGCACCTGCGGCTGACGGCATTCCGTATCACCGCGAATAGGGTTCAGTCACTCGCGCCCAGATGACCAACGACCGTCGCGGCGCTCGCCATGGCGAGTTCGAGTGCGTCGCCACACTGGGAGCCGCGTAGTCGGGCCGCCAAGTACGAGCCCGTCGCGGCGTCACCCGCACCGGTGGTGTCGAGGACATCGACCACCTTCGCACGAGCGAACCAATGGTCGTCTCCGCGTCTGACCAGCGCACCGTTCGCGCCACGGGTCACCACCAGTTCGTCGACGGCCTCCGCGAGCCGCTCACTCGCGACCTCGACATCGGTCTCGTGCGCGAGCGCGAGCGCCTCTTCCTCGTTCGAGAAGAGCATCGTCACTCGTCCAATGGCGTGCAGAAATGCCTCGGCACCCAACTTCTCCAGTGGGGCGAGCGAGCACGCGTCGACCGACGTCGACGCACCACGAGCTCGCGAGAGATCGAGCGCGGCACTCGCGATGCCTCGCGTCGCGTCGTCGAGCACCGTATAGCCCGACACGTGGAGGTGGTCGAAATGCTCCACCAGTGCGTCGCGCACGTGATCCAGCGAGAGCTCGCAATTGACGCCGCGATCGGTCATCATCGCGCGTTGGCCGTCGTGATCGACCAGCGCCACCACTACGCCGGTCGAGCCGCTCACGATCTCGAGCTTCGCTCTGACCCCCGCGCGCTCGAGGTCACGCGCGAACATGACTCCGGACTCGTCATCGCCCACGACACCGACGTAGGTGACGTCGTGATGGCGCGCGAGGGTGACCGCCATGTTGGCGGCGGAACCTCCGCGTGAGATCCTGACACGAGAAGGCGTGTCACTCGTCGCTGCCACGGGACCGAGCGGGCGCACGATGACGTCGAGCATCGCATCACCAATGACGACGATGCGTGGACTCACGCGCGCGCTCGGGCGATCTCCATCGCGATAGCGCCCGCCAAGAGCGCGTTCGCCACCACGAGGTCCTGATTCACCTTCACGCTTCGACCCTCGCTGAATCGTGCGAACTCAGCGAGCAGGACCGGCGTGACGTCCTTGCCGCTCACGCCGAGCCGACCAGCCATGGCGAGCGCGCTCTCGAGCGCATCGTCATGGAGTTGACCGTCGAGTTGATGATCGTGGTCGATGGGATTGGCGACCAGCAGTCCCGCATTCGAGAATCGCCGATGTCCCCGGAACGCCGCCGCAACCTGAGCGGGACTCTCGAGCGACCAATCGAGTGAGAACCCGCTGTCGCTGCGATAGAAGCCCGGAAATTGATGTGTGCGGTACCCCGCGACTGGAACACCGAGGGAGTCGAGACGCTCCAATGTCGCTCCGATATCAAGAATCGACTTCACTCCAGATGCCACGACCACGATTGAGGTGCGCGACAACGCGGTGAGATCCGCTGATTCGTCAAAGCTGCGTGCGGCGTCACGGTGCACACCACCAAGCCCGCCGGTGGCCATCACCTCGATACCCGCCCTCTCGGCGATGGCGATGGTGCCCGCCACGGTCGTCGCGCCGTCGACGCCACTCGCGAGCGCGAGACCGATGTCGCGCGCCGAGAGTTTCGCCGCTTGTCGTGACGGATCGGCCAGTCGCTCGAGTTCCTGGTTCGTCAGTCCGACGACGATCTCGCCGTCGAGGATGCCAATCGTGGCCGGCACTGAACTACTCGAGCGCACCGCTGCCTCACAGTCACGCGCTACTTCAATATTGGTCGGCGCGGGGAGTCCTTGGACGACGATCGTGGTCTCGAGCGCGACAACACCTCGAGCTTCGGACAACGCGGTCGTCACTTCTTCGTGCAGTCTCATTGGGACGTCGTAGAAATTATTCATGCACAGCGAAGTGTACTGTTTGATTGTGAGTTCCCTCAGTGAGATTCCGTGGAATGAATTACGCGAACGAGCACGTCACGCGACGACGACGTCCTACGCTCCATACTCAAAAGTCCGTGTGGGAGCGTGCGGCTACACGACCGATGGTCGCTTCGTATCAGGCGCCAACGTGGAGAATGCGAGTTACGGCCTCACCTTGTGCGCCGAGTGTTCACTCGTGAGCGATCTCGCACGCATCGGTGGAGGACGCCTCGCCGCGGTGACGATCCTCGCGGGCGATGAGAACCAATCGCGCCGTGTGGCCG
>JABBNY010000142.1 GCA_019352095.1 Acidobacteriota bacterium | reverse complement strand
ATGATCAATCGACAGAATTCGCAGAACGAGTACTACTTGACCGATCTGGTCTCAGCCCTGCACGATGCGGGTCACATCACCAACGTCATGGTGCTCGAGGACGCCACTGAGGCGCAGGGCGTGAACGATCGCGCCCAACTCGCCAGCGCCGAGACGGTGCTGCGAAGCCGTATCAACCACGAGTGGATGATGCGCGGGGTCACGATGTGGGATCCGAGCCACACCTATATCGACGCCGACGTCGTGATTGAACCCGACGTATCACTGCTGCCCGGGACGATCTTGAAGGGGCACTGTGTGCTCGAGCGCGGCGCGCAGATCGGTCCCAATGCCAATCTGACCGATTGTCGAGTCGGGCGAAATGCGGTACTCAGCACGGTTGAGGCGACCGACGCAGACATTGGCGAGGACGCGCTGGTGAAGGCGTTTGTGGTGATCGGCAAGGGCTCACACGTCGAAGCCGGTGAGGTAATCGCCTCGTTCGAGTTCCACACTCGATAGTCGGGCACCCATACCTTGTACGCTGGAGCGCGTGGAGTCACTCGCTAAGCGCCGTCTGGTCCTCGTCACGGGCCGCTGTCACCCCGAACTCGCCCAGGACATCGCAGAACAATTGGGCATCGGCCTTACTGAAGCGAACGTCCGAGAATTCGCGAACGGTGAGATTCACTGTCGATTCGACGAATCGATTCGTGGTGCGCACGTCTTCATCGTGCAAACTCACTCCTCGCCAGTGAACGACGCCGTTATGGAGCAGTTAATCATGATCGACGCCGCGAAGCGCGCGTCGGCCAAGAGCATCACCGCGGTGATCCCGAACTACGGTTACGCCCGTCAGGACCGCAAGTCCGCTGGCCGCGAGCCGATCACCGCCAAATTGATCGCGGACATGCTCCAGACCGCTGGGGCAAACCGGGTGTTGTCGGTTGACTTCCATTCGGGCCAGATACAAGGCTTCTTCGACATTCCCGTCGACCACCTCGTCGCCGCGCCCGTGCTCGAGGAGTACCTGAAGGCCAACGCCAATCCTCGTGACCTCGTGGTGGTTGCCCCCGACGCGGGTCGAGTGAAGGTCGCCGAGCGCTACGCCCAGCACCTGGGTTGTGACCTCGCGCTCGTGCACAAGACCCGGCCGCACGGCACCACCAACGTCGCTGAAGCGCGACACATCGTCGGTGACGTCGAAGGTCGCCATTGTGTGTTGATCGACGACATGATCGACACCGCCGGGACGATCGTGGCCGCGTGCGATCTCTTGAAGGCCAACGGTGCTGAGGAGATCTGGGTGATGGCAACCCACGCCGTCTTCTCGCCACCCGCCGTCGATCGACTCTTCAACGCCCCGGTCAGCCGGGTCGTGGTCACCGACACCTTGCCCCTTGGTCCGGAACGTCGCTTTGAGAAACTCGAGATCCTCTCGGTCGCCTCACTGGTGGCGAACGCGATTTCGGCAATATTTGAGGACTCTTCGGTCTCGGAGATCTTCGGCGGCGAGAACCTCCTGTAGGGCGAAGGGCCCTCGACGCCAGTCCGGCTAGACTTTCTACCCTGTGCGTGGCCCAGTTTGGGGCGCCAGCGGTTTGTAAGAGGAGTCTTCATGTCACAGGTCACGTTGAGCGCGTCGATGAGCCGCGAATTGGGTTCTCGCAACTCTCGTCGCCTTCGCACGTCAGGTTCAATTCCGGGCGTTGTCTACGGTCCCGGAGTGCCAACACTGTCTATCTCGGTTGACGCCAAGGCGTTTCGTCTCGCCGTGTCCGGTGAGCAGGGCCTCAACTCGTTGATCGAACTCGACACTGAGGGCAAGAAATACCTCGTCATGGCGCGCGAGATCCAAAAGCACCCCGTGCGCGGCACCGTGTCGCACATCGACTTCCAGGTCGTCGACCCCAACAGCACCGTCATCGCCGAGGTGCCACTGCACGTCATTGGTGATGCCGTTGAGGTGCGCCACGCGGACTGGGAAGTAGACCAGCAGCTCTTCAGCCTCGAGATCAGGACTCGCCCGGACAAGATCCCCACTCACATCGACGTGGACATCTCGGGCCTGAAGGTCGGCGGCGCGATCCGCGTGGCCGACGTCGTGCTGCCCGAGGGCGTCGAGCCCGCTGGCGATCACGCGATCTCTGTCGTGACCACTCGAGCGGGACGCATCGCCAAGACGGCGGGTGGCCCCGAGAACGCAGCGGTCTAGTTCGTTGTGGCGCTTCGGCGCTCGCGCGACGAGGGCCGCAGAGGTAGTGCGAGCTCACTGGTAATCGTTGGTCTCGCCAATCCCGGTGAGGAATACGCCGGCTCGCGTCACAACGTCGGTGGCGATGCCGTTCGCCTCGTGGTACAGCGCCGGGGCGGTTCACTCAAACTCGAAAGCCGCCAACGAGCGATGAGCGCAACGATAACCACCGAACGCGGCCCCGTGACCTTCGCGGTGCCGGTGACGTTCATGAACGAGTCCGGGAGTGCCCTACCGCCACTGTTGCGACGCACCTCGCTCGAGGATCTCACACATCTGGTGATTGTCCACGACGAACTTGACCTCGAACCGGGTCGACTGCAAGTCAAGTTCGGCGGTGGCCTCGCTGGCCATAACGGACTGCGCTCCATTGCCCAGACCTTGGGCACCCACGACTTTGCTCGACTGCGCATTGGTATTGGCAAGCCTCCACGTAAGGAGCAGGTCACTGATTATGTGCTCAAACGACCCAGCGGTGCGCGCCGCGAGGAACTCGCGACGAACGTCGCCGCTGCCGCCGATGCGCTCGAGACGCTGCTCGATTTCGACTTCGAAGAGGCGCAGCGCCGGGTGAACGGCGCGTGAGCGCCGTCGGTTTACGGCGCGTTCTTGAACTCGTCGCGCCCTCAGTTCGCGCCCAGAGTGCGAGTGGTTCGTTCACCCCGAGTAGTTACGCGACGCCGCTCACCGTGGCGGCCCACGTTCTTGATGGCCCGTGCACGATCGTCGTGGTCGCCACCACCACCGAAGCCGAACAATTGCGCGAGTCACTGGCAGCGTTGCTCGGGACTGGCGAGGTGGTTCTGTGGCCGGGTTGGGACACCCATCCACTCGAGCGCGTAAGTCCGGACAGTTCAGTCATGGCGACCAGAGCGTTGTTGCGATGGCGACTGCGTCAATCCGATCGGCCTCACGTGGTGGTGGCATCGGCGAGGTCGATCGCTCAGGTTCTCCCGCCCGAACCGGTGGCGCCGCCGCTCGTGGTCAAACACGGACAGCAACTCGATCGCGAGCGCTTCATCGAAGCTCTGGCTGCGCTGGGTTACCGGCGAGAGAACTTGGTCGAGCACCGTGCCGAGTTCGCGGTGCGTGGTGGCATCGTGGACGTATGGCCGGCACAAGGTCACGATCCGATTCGACTCGATTTTTTCGGTGACGAGATCGAGCGACTGACGGCGTTCGACATTGCGAATCAGCGTTCGCTGCACGACCTGGTCTCGGCGACGATCGCCACGGCACGCGAGTGGTTGCCCGACGCCGAGACGCGTGCGCGCGCCGAGACGCTCGTGCGCGAGCAGCCCTGGGGGAGAGAAGTGTTCGACCGCATCGCCACGGGTCAACTCTTTGACGGCATGGAAGGTTGGATGCCGCTGTTCGTCGATGGAGCGACCACGCTGCTCGACGAACTCGACGATGTTCGTTGTCTTGTTGTTGAGCCGGACCGCGTGGAGGCCCGCCTGCACGATCTGCTCGATGAGGAGCGTGAACTGACTGACGCGGTCGCCGCGACATGGCGGGCCGGCGTCAGCATCGCGTTGCTGCACGAAACGTGGGACCGCGCACTCGAGGGGCGTGCACAGATCATCCTCGAACCGACGGTCGGCGCGCTGGCGTCGGGGTCGCTCAATCTCACTTCGCCACCCGTTGTGCAAGGTGACCCGGCGCGCATAGCCGCGCACGTTCGCCACTGGTCGAACGCACGGCGCGGCGTGGTGCTGACCTCGAACGCGGCGTCGGTCGTTCGCATGGCCGAGCAGCTGCGCGGTGAGGGTCTCGAAGTCACCACCGATCCCGACAAGGTCCTCGACGTTCGACTCTCGGTACTCGAGAGTTCGCTGGCGTCGGGGTTCAGTGTGGACGACCCCGAGATTGTGGTGTGGAGCGAGAGTGACCTCACGGGGCGAAGGACGGTGCATCGCCAAGCACGCGCTCGCACTCGAAACGTTGATGGTTTCTTCGATGACCTGGCGATTGGAAGTTATGTCGTGCACCGTCAGCACGGTGTCGCGCGCTTTTCTGGCACGACCACGCGGGCGATCAACGGCACGACACGCGACTATCTCATCCTCGAATTCAAAGATGGCCGTAGCTACTGGCCCACCGAGCAGATCGACGCACTCACGCCCTACTCGGGAGGCGACGCGCCGTCGCTGTCGAGGATGGGTGGGGCTGAATGGCAAAAGACGCGCGCCAAGGCTCGCGCCGCGGCGTTCCTCGTCGCTCAAGAACTGGTCGACCTGTATCGGCAACGCTCGGTGGCCAAGGGGTTCGCGTTCAGCCCCGACACCACGTGGCAGCGTGAGATGGAGGAACTGTTCCCCTATACGCTCACCGCTGACCAGGCGCAGGCTATTGACGACGTCAAAGCGGACATGGAAAAGCCTGTACCAATGGACCGGCTCGTGTGTGCGGACGTGGGTTTCGGTAAGACCGAGATCGCGGTGCGCGCGGTCTTCAAGGCCGTCCAGGACAACAAGCAAGCGGCGGTGCTGGTGCCAACGACGCTGCTCGCGAGTCAGCACTTTGCGACCATGACGGACAGATTTGCGGGATTTCCCGTCACGGTGGCGCTGCTTAGTCGTTTCGTAGACGACGCAGAGACCCGGCGCACGATTCAAGGTCTGAAAGATGGCTCGATCGACGTGGTGGTCGGCACGCACCGGCTCCTTTCGGAGAACGTAGAGTTCAAGGATTTGGGCCTCTTGGTCGTCGATGAGGAACAGCGCTTCGGTGTGAACCACAAAGAAGCGATCAAGTCGCGTTCGGTGGATATCGACGTGTTGACCCTGAGTGCGAGTCCGATACCTCGAACACTCGAGATGGCGTTCGCTGGTATTCGTGACCTCTCGATGGTGACGACGCCGCCCGCGGACCGCCGACCCATCCTCACCCACGTGGGCGAGTACAGCGAACCCGCGGTCGTGGAGGCGATTCGACGCGAGCTCTTGCGCGAGGGCCAGGTGTTCTTCGTCCACAATCGAGTGGCGGACATTGATGAAGTGGCCCGGCGACTTGGTCAATTGGTACCCGACGCCCGCATTGCGGTTGCCCACGGCCAGATGGACGAAGGAACACTTGAGCGCGCCATGGTGGACTTCTGGGAGCGACGGTTCGACGTGCTGGTATGCACCACCATTGTCGAGTCGGGGATCGACTTGCCCTCCGTAAACACGCTGATCGTCGACCGTGCCGACCGACTCGGACTTGGACAGATGCACCAACTGCGTGGTCGCGTCGGGCGCAGTGGGCAACGCGCCTACGCGTATCTGTTCCATCCCGCGGGCCAGGTCCTCTCCGAGACTGCCTTCGAGCGACTGCGCACGATCGGTGACAACACCGCGCTCGGAAGTGGTTTCAAGATCGCCATGCGCGACCTCGAGATCCGAGGCGCCGGCAACCTCCTCGGTCACGATCAATCGGGACCGGTCGCCGCGGTTGGCTATGACCTCTATGTGCAACTCGTCGCTGAGGCCGTGGCCGACGCCAAGGGCTTCGTGGTCCCTGAGGTGGTCACGATCAACCTCGATGTCCCGGGTGAAGCCCATCTGCCCAAGGAGTACGTGGAGGCGGACGACGCACGTCTCGAGGCGTACCGACGCCTTGCGGGCGTGAGTTCACTCGACGAACTCGTGGATCTTCGAAGTGAGTGGATTGACCGCTACGGCTCGCTACCTCGCGCCGCCGAAGGGTTGCTCGACCTGGGTGAGCTTCGACTGCTCTGTCTCGAGGTGGGGGTCACGTCGCTGTCCGTGCTGCCCGCGAAGGTGGGCGTCCGCTCTAAGCCGGTTGTGAAGATGGGCCCGCTGGAGCTTTCGCTCAGTCAACAGATGCGTACCCGCCGCACGTACGGCTCACGCGCGTATGTCGAGGATTCGAAGGAGTTTCGCACGGAAGTGAACGGTGACCAAGCGACACCAAAGGCACTGTACGCACTGCTTCGTGGACTGGTGGGCGAGGCGGCGGCCGGGTAGTTGGCGCTCGGTAGCATTGGAGGATGCGTCGAATCATTGTTCTCCTCGTTCTCGCTCTTGTCGGTGCCACTGCGTACGGTGCCACCAGCACCTCGTCGGCGGTTGACGTGAACGGTCAACGCGTGACCAACAACGCTTTCACCAATGAGTTGAACGCGATTTCTTCGAATCCGACGCTGCGCTGCTACATCGAGGCCCTCGGGGGTCAAGCTTTCGCTGCGGGAGCGGGGTCGCACACCATCACGAGTGGCTCATCGGCAGTGTGGGCCAACATGCGAGTCCAGGGTCTCGCCATTGGTGACTACGTGAAGAAGTATTTCAAGTACTCACCGAACGCCGCCGCGCTGGCCCAGGCGAAATCGTCACTCGAAGGTGAGATGACCTCAACCGCTACCTCCGCGGGTCTCCAGTGTCCGGGCACGTCGGTCCAGGCGCTCGCGGCGATGCCCGCCGAGATGCGCACCACCGAGATCCTCGACCAGGCGATGTCGACGTACTTCGTCAGTCGACTCGACCGCACCATTCCACTGACGCTGTCCTCGATCAAGACGTATTACAGCCAGCACACATCGCGCTATGACACGTTGTGCGTCAGCATTGCCCTGGTCGCCCCTTCGAACCTGAACGCCTTCAGCGCCGCCCAGGCCAAGGGCGCATCGGTGTCGCAGCTGGCAAAGCTGTACTCGTCTGACCCCTCGGGTCGTAACGGCGGAGCCTACGGGTGCTACCCGCCGACGAATTCATCGTTTGCGAGCGTGCGTGCAGACGCAGGTACGACGCCCCTCAACACGTTCCCCAAGCAGTACCAGGTCATCAACTACAACGGCGGTCAGTACGCTTTGTACGTGGCGGTGACCAAGCGCACGCCAACTACCTTCAGTGCTGCAGCGAGTGCGGTGCTCTCAGACATCCAGGCGCTGAACGCGACCAATGCGCGAAACCAACAGCAAGTGATCCTCTTTCACGCAGCGGTCAGTATCAATCCCGCCTTCGGTCAATGGGGCCTCGCGAGCAATGGCCCCTCGGTCTTTGCAACGTCCAAGCCGCCAACAGATCGGAAGA
>JABBNY010000141.1 GCA_019352095.1 Acidobacteriota bacterium | reverse complement strand
GATCTTCTACATCCACGGCGGGGCGTGGACCTTCGGCGACAAGCGCGAACAAGGTCGACCGATGTTGCACGAATTCGTCGCGCGCGGGTGGGTGGTGGTCGCCTGCAACTATCGGCTCGCACCAAAGAACCCCTGGCCCGCGCAGATCGAGGACGTGACGCGCACGCTCGCGTGGATCAAGAAGAACATCGCGAGTTACGGCGGCGACCCCGACCGTGTCGTCGTCGCCGGTGGATCGGCGGGGGGCCACCTCGCGGCATTGCTGGCACTCAGTGCGGACGACCCGACGTGGCGACCGAGTGATGTCGAAGGGGTCACCGACTGGTCGGTGCGCGGGTGCATCCCTTTGTACGGGGTGCTCGAGATGACCGGCGACGAGGAGCACTGGCGTGGCCTCGGGCGAGGACTTCGCATCCTGCTCGAGGGTCGCGTGGTCCAACAACCCTACGACGAGCACCCCGAGCTCTACCAACAGATGTCCCCGCACCACCGCATCACGCGCGACGCCCCGCCGTTCCTCGTGATCCAAGGGAGCAACGACACGCTCGTCGACGTGCAGGTCGCTCGAAACTTCGTCGAGGAGTTCCGTCGCGTAGCGCTGTCGCGCATCTACTACGTGGAGTTGCCCTTCACCCAACACGCCTTTGACGTGACGGCCAGTCCTCGCACGTCGGCGACGACGAGGGCCGCGGTGGCTTTCGCCGAGTCGGTCATTGCGAAGCGGCCGGCACTGCGCCCGGATCTTCTCGCGAGTTACCAGTCCCCGCCGACCCAGGTGCTAGTGGAGGTCGACGGGCAATGGATCGACGCCCTCGCGGCGGCCGGTGAACTCGGCTCGTTCATGGTCGTCACGAGTGACAATCCCTATTCGCAACAGGTCCGCGACAACGAGGAGCGCCGTGAGGAACTCGCGGCGGTGCTCGGCGCGCACGGTGTCACGACGCGCGCCAGTATTGCGCACGACCCCTCGGGTCAGTGGCCCGACGAACGTGGTTTCGCGTTGTTCGACTGCGAGCCCGAGTTCGCTCGCTCGCTCGCTCGAGCATTCGATCAGTACGCGTTCTACGCGGTCAGCGACGATGGAGTTCGGGTGCACGCGCTCGTCGGGCGCGAGAGCTAGCGACTTCGTCACTCGGGCTGGCTACTGGGGCGCGGGCGCCAGCGACAACTGCTACCGGTGGCCGTGAGCAAGACGCAATACTCGGCTGCCCGGAGACCGGCTGCGCCCGTGGCGAGTGGGACCGCCACCGTTGACGGTGACGCAGTACGTCCTAGCTCCGACGGACGTGGCATCGACGGTGCGTGGACCAACGGGCTTCGGCTGGTCACGTCTTGGATTTCAACGACGTACCATTACGCCAGATGCCAACCTACGGGGACGTCCATGCGGCTCCCACCCTTGCGGTGTCGCATCAGAGGACGTGCAGATACTCGCTACGCGCACCTGCGAGATCACCGTCTGCGCGGACGGCGTCGCTGAGCAGTCCTCGGAGCTTCCCGAAGTATTCCACGACAAGGTGGTCACCCGACCACTGCGAGCGAGCTCGGTGAGCGAAGGTGTCATGGGTTTCGAATAGAACAGATGAGCAGTGTGGCCCTTTCGCTGTTGTCGGCACCGGGGACCACGGAAACGCTCGCGCTCGCTAACGTTCACTTCGGGCGGGTTCGGTTGTCGGAGAGATCTACGCCGTCTATCGCACCCGGCTCGGTCTGCGGCCGTTCTCGGCTCATCGGCCGCTCGATTGGGACCGGCCAGAGTTGTGAGCCGACCTCGACACCACAACTACCGCGTTCGTCCGGCTCATGACCGACGTGTTTGGCAGACATTTCGTCCAGTTACTGAGGGCACGGACTGGCAACGAAGTCGCCTGGACGTCGCGGTCTAGCGGTGGTCTGGTTCAGTCGGGGGAGCTTCGACGCTGACGCCGACTCGAAGGCTCGCTTCGCGAAGGTGCGCGTCATAGGTAACGAGCACCAAAGAACTGTCGTTGATGGACAGCGCGCTCGCGAGATGAATCGCATCGAGACTACGGACGTGATCGAGTTGGCTCGCCACGTCGATCACGACGGCGCTGATCGGAATCACATCAATACCCGCGAGCAAGGCGATGGCACTAGCGACCGGCGACGAATCGAGTCGCCGTGTTGCCTGCAGTAGTTCAACTCGTGTCAGCGCGCTGGTAATTTTTGGCGAATCGACACGTTCGAGCAGCCAATCTGAAAGCGCGTCGGTCTCAGTCTCTCTACGAATCAGTTTGAAGAGAGCGGACGTGTCGAGATAGATCAAAACCGATCGCTGCGCAGTTCATCGAGAATCTGGGCGTTACTCGGTGCTCCTTCTTTCACGGAAACAGGAGTCGGGATCTGAAACGATCCTGGCGCGGCGATCAATTGCCCGTCACGGAGCAGTCGTTCGCGTACGGTGCGTGCTTCGCCGACCGGGACCAGTTCAGCGACCAACGTCCCGTTATCCGTGACCTGGATCGTCGCACCTTGGCGTACCTGCTCAATGTAACGGCTGGCGTGCTGGCGGAGTTCTCGGATTCCAATGCGTGGCACGAGACGCCTTGTAGCATGCTGTGTGCTACATCGGCACGGCAGAATTAGCGGTCCGGAGACCGCGCACGAGATAGCAGAGACCAGCGATCGACCGAGAGTCCCTAGTAGGGCCCGGCCAGTAGGCCTCGTTGAGTGGATAGGCGGTTTCGGTTAGAAAATCCGCTGACCACTCGGTGTCACCATACGGGTCGTAAGGATGGTTCCCTGACAGCGTTGCGGTCATCGCACACCAGCTCGTCGGCGCCGACGAGCTGGTGTGGTCCGGGTGGCCGGTCAATGATTGTCTACGCGAGGGAGACGGTGACGAGCGGCTCGTCGGCTTCACTGAAGTCAAAGAGCGACACGGTGCCCGCGTCGCGCAGGTCGTTTTGGCCGGCGCGAACCGCGTCGAGCCACGGCGCTGGTCCTTCGACGACGAGCAGACTCACCTCGGCGCGTTGGGAGACCTTTTGGGTGCTCTTCTCTCGACGAATGGCCTCCAACACGTCTCCGACCGCCTGATAGATGAACCCCGGCTGGTCCTGGAGCACGACCGGGAACTCTTCGACACTGGGCCAGGGGGCGAGGTGCACGGAACCGTCGTGCCACCAATGCCACACCTCTTCTGTGACGAAGGGCAGGAACGGCGCGAGCAGGCGCTGCAGTACCGAGAGCGACGTGGCGAGGGCCGCTCGCGCGGAGAGCGTGGCGCTCTCACCCTCGTCGCCGTAGGCGCGGATCTTCGCGAGTTCCACGTAGTTGTCACAGAATGACCAGAAGAAGGCCTCGGTGCGCTCGAGGGCTCGCGCGTAGTCGTAGCCGTCGAAGGCGTTCGTGGCGTCGCTGATGAGCTTGGCGAGCAGCGCCATGACGTCACGATCGAGCGGCTCGGTGATGTCGTGTGGATCGGGGTCAGCCCCTTCGAGGCGACCGAGCACGAACTTTGACACATTGAGGACCTTGATGGCGAGTCGGCGGCCGATCTTCATCTGCGCCTCGTCGATGGCGGTGTCGGTGCCGGGTCGTCCCGACGCCGCCCAGTAGCGCAGGGCGTCGGCCCCGTGGGCCTCGAGCAGTGGCATGGGGGTCACGACGTTGCCGACCGATTTGCTCATCTTCTTTCGCTCGGGGTCGAGCACCCAGCCAGAGATGAGCGCGTTGGTGAAGGGCAGGCTGTCCTCTTCGAAGTGACTGCGTACGACTGTTGAGAATAGCCAGGTGCGGATGATCTCGTGCGCCTGGGGGCGAAGGTCCATGGGAAAGACCCGCTCGAACAGGTCGCTACCCCAGTGGCCAGCGATCTGGGGCGAGAGCGAGCTCGTCGCCCAGGTGTCCATCACGTCGGGGTCACCCACGAAGCCGTTCGGGACGTTGCGCTGAGATTCCTCGAAGCCGGGGGGCACGTCACTCGAGGGGTCGACCGGCAGTGAGGCGAGCTCGGCGAAGATCGGCGCGTCGAAGTCGATCTCGCCTGTGGCGTTGGTTGGATACCACACGGGAAACGGCACACCGAAGAAACGTTGGCGTGAGATGTTCCAGTCGACGTTCAGTCCCTCGACCCAGGATTTGTAGCGGTGCTTCATGAAGTCGGGGTGCCAGTGCAGTTCCTCACCACGACGAAGCAATTCGTCACGGTGCGCGAGGGTCGCCACGAACCACTGGCGAGAGGTGACGATCTCGAGGGGGCGCTCGCCCTTCTCGTAGAACTTCACCGGGTGGGTGATCGCGCGCAGCTCCCCGATCAGTTGGCCACTCTCGCGCAGCGCATCGACGATGGTCGCTCGCACCTGGTTGACGGTCTTTCCTTCTAGCCCGGTGTAAAAGGCGTTGGCCTTGTCGGGGTCGCGCGAAGGGAACTCGGCACTCGCGAAGTCACAGGGCAGGAAGCGTCCGTCTCGTCCAATGAGCGCGCGTGTTGGTAGCGAGAGCTCGCGCCACCAGGTGACGTCGGTCACGTCGCCAAAGGTGCAGATCATCGCGATGCCCGAACCCTTCTCGGGGTCGGCGAGCTCGTGGGCGAGGACCGGCACCTCGACGTTAAAGATCGGGGTGAGCACGTTGGTGCCAAAGAGCGCTTGGTAACGCTCATCGTTCGGGTGAGCGACGAGCGCGACACAACTCGGGATCAACTCGGGTCGCGTGGTCTCGATCTCTATCGCACCGCTGGCGTCGGCTTTGGTGAAGGCCACGCGATGATAGTTGGCCGGTCGTTCGCGGTCTTCGAGCTCGGCTTGGGAGACGGCGGTTCGAAAGTCCACGTCCCACAGGGTCGGTGCCACCGTTGAGTACACCTCGCCGCGGCGATGCATCTCGAGAAACCCACGTTGGGAGACTGCTTGGGCGTGCGCGGAGATGGTTGAATACTCGAGACTCCAGTCAATGGAGATCCCGAGGTGGCGCCAGAGGTTCTTGAAGACCTCCTCGTCAGCCTGGGTGAGGTGGTGGCAGAGTTCGACGAAGTTCTTTCGTGAGATAGAGAGCTTCTGGTCCCCGGGCTTTTCGGGGGGCTGGAAGTTCGCGTCGTAGGGGAGCGAGGGGTCACAGCGCACCCCGAAGAAGTTCTCCACGCGTCGCTCGGTCGGCAAGCCGTTGTCGTCCCAGCCCATTGGATAGAACACCGACTTTCCGGTCATGCGCCGGTACCGCGCTATGACGTCGGCGTGGGTGTAGCTAAAGACGTGACCAATGTGCAACGACCCCGAGACGGTCGGGGGCGGCGTGTCGATCGAAAAGACGCCATCGCGCGTCGCGGTTCGATCGAAATGGTAGGTGCCCTCGTCATCCCAGCGGTCGATCCACAGGCCCTCGAGGCCGTCGATCGTCGGCTTTTCGGGCAATTCGTGGATCGTTGGTCTAAGGATGTCGGACATGGTCGGCCCAGTTTAGAACAGACTCCAAATCGGCGAATTCTCGTTCAATCGCCCGCACCGAGCCCGCATTTCGGCGTTGGATGTTGTGTCGCACCGCTCTTGGAGTACTCGCGAGCGATACGTCGACGGCGACGCGTCGCACCCACGTGGTGCGGACACGTGGGTGCGCAGCGATGAACGATGAACGATGAACGATGCGCCAGCGCGTCGAGGAACGCGACCTCATGACATTCGAATGGTTGGCGCGAAGGACGAGTGACGTGCATCCATGATGTCGTGAATTGTTACTCACGCGTTGAATTTGTCTACGCGGTATGCAGTTGTCAGAACGACGATTTCACAATCATTTCTTTGCCAACTGTCACTGATTCGTAATGAAAAATCGATGTCTCTCGGATACCGTGTGAAGAACTTCGAACGATGAAGAGAAAGAGGAACGTATGCGTAAGCCCATTGCAGGTCGACGAAGGATGACCGTGCGAATCGGACACCTTGCTGCGTGGACATCAGCGGCGGCGGCCTCGACTGTCGTCGGTGTGGCCGGTGCGGCTGTGCTCTCTCAGTCAACTACCACGACGAGTACGACGAGTACGACGACGGCGCCTACGACCTCGACCACGGTGGCGTCGAGCACGACCACGACCGCCGCTCCGGTGACGACAAGTTCTACGACGACGACCACCGCGCCGCCAGTCACGACCACCACGACCGCTCCCGCGCCAACGACCACCACGACGGTGCCGGTGGGCGTGTCGAGTTCGGCGCCGGTGACGGTCACGACGTCACCATCTGGAAAGGTGAACTCCGGCGACGACGCCAGCGAGGGCGGCGACTCAGCAAACTCGAATGAAGGCGGCAACGGCGTTGGTCTCTCGGTGACGGGGTCTCTCGGGAATCCCGGTCAGAGCGGTTTCGGGTTGTCCCACGGCGGCGGTGGCGACGACTGATCGGGCGTGCTGCTCGGTTGAATGAGAGCGTGACGATCAGCTCGGTGGTGCCGCAGCACTGGTGAAAGATCAGTGGTCTTGGAAGACCATGGACTGGGTTGTGTACATCGAGCCGCTCTGGTCGACGAAGAATCCCTCGACGCCGGCGAAACCTTCGATGAGGTACAGCACCTCGGCACCACCGACGACCAGTGCGGTTGCGAGGACGTCGCACAAGACGAGTGAATCTCCAACGACCGTCGCGGCGACGGCGGCTACCTCGGTGCCGAAGGGGTTCACGATGTGTGCGCCGCGTTCGTAGACCCCCGAGGTGGCGACCGCGCCGGTGACCGAGACGATGCCGCACATGGCGTCGGGTTCGAACGGGTGGCGGATACCAACGTCGTAGGAGCGACCGGCTAGGACGCAGATGTCTCCGCCCGCGTTCACGAGGGCCCCCTCGACGCCCGCGCGCGCCAGGTGGGCGAGGGCGCGCTCGGCGGCCCAGCCCTTCACGAGACCGGTGGGGTCGAACCCACCGGGCAGTCCCCACGCGTCAAAGAGACCGTGGGTGATGTCGTAGGCACCGGCGCACAGTTCAATGACCTCGTCCATGAGCGCCGAGGGCGTCGCGACGAGTCCGCCACGCCACCTCGACAACTCGCTCTCGGGTTTCCACAAACTGAAGCGATCGTCGAGGTCGTGAAGTTCACGACACGCGTTGTCAATCGCGCCCGCTACCTGGTGATCGTCGAGTGGGCCGGGTTCGACGAGGAACGAGACGACGGTCCCCATCACCTCCTCGGCCCGCGAGATCATTTGAAGTGCAGTTTGTCGAGGGCGCTCTGGATTGAGTAGGCGTAGGCCTCACTGGTGTAGGTGGCGCCCGTGAGTGAACTGATCCGTGTCCCCTGGGCCTGGAGGACCTCTGACTTAAGGATCGGTAGCG
>JABBNY010000140.1 GCA_019352095.1 Acidobacteriota bacterium | reverse complement strand
CGAGTTTCATGCCCAAGCCCCTCGCGAACGTCCAGGGCTCAGGAATGCACACGCACCTGTCGCTCTGGAACGACGAACGCAACGCCTTCATCGGTGACGGACCCTACGGCTTGAGCGATGTCGCCTTGAAGTTCATCGCCGGGCTCGTGCACCATGCGCCAGAGATCACCGCGATCACCAACCAGTGGGTGAACTCGTACAAGCGCCTCGTTCCTGGCGGCGAGGCGCCCGTGGGAGCGGGCTGGGCTCGCTACGACGCTGCGGCACTGGTGCGCGTGCCGTCGGTCAAGCCTGGACGCATTGACTCAACGCGCGTCGAGTACCGATCCCCCGACCCCGCGGCCAACCCCTATCTCGCCTTTGCGGTCATCCTCGCGGCGGGTCTTCGAGGCGTGACCGGCGACTACGAGCTTCCAAAAGAAGGTGCGCGTACCGCGCCACTTCCTCAATCACTCGCCGAGGCGGTCGATCTCATGGCCAACTCGAGTCTCCTGCTCCAGACATTGGGCGCCCACCAGGTCGAGTGGTTCCTGCGCAACAAGCGCGCCGAGTGGGACGCGTACCGCGGACAGGTCACCCCCTTTGAACTCGAACGGTACCTCCCACTGTTATGAACATCGACGTCGTCTTGTGCGTTCCTTCATGTGACGGTCCGGTGCGCAAGGCCTTCGACGTTACGGGCGTCACGCCCGCGGTCGCTACCTCTGGTCGTCTCAACGAGATCACCAGCATCGAACCCTCAGACGGTTTCGCCGGTGCGGTGATCAACGCGTCAGCGTTCCCCTTCAGTGAGGCGATGAACCTTTGTCGTCAACTGCGCGCTCGCGAGCGAGGCATCGGTCCGATTATCCTGCTCCTCGACCACTACCAGTTGGACGACCTGACGTTTCGTGAGGACCTGTTCGATGATTTCGTGGTCGGCCCCTTTGACGTCAGCGAGCTCGCGACACGCCTTCGCCATCGACTCCGACGCGCCGGTAACGAAAGCGTCGCACCGCGCATTGAGCACGGCGGGTTGTCAATGAACCTCGAGACATACCAAGCGTCCATCGCCGGGCGCATCATGGACCTGACGTACATGGAATACGAGTTGCTACGTTTTCTGGCTACCAACCCGAACCGTGTGTTCACGCGCGAGACACTGTTGAGCCGGGTGTGGGGCTACGAATATTACGGCGGCGCTCGTACCGTGGACGTTCACGTACGACGCCTTCGCGCCAAACTTGGTGAGGAGCACGCCCACCTGATCCAGACGGTGCGCTCAGTAGGTTACAAGTTCGGCCTGACGCCGAGCGACTACACGCCCGGCTGAGGCGAGTAAGCCCAGAGTTCCACTTCGGCGCGCGCACCGAGCGGCAACTGAGCGACCGCCACGGCCGACCTCGTCGGGCGCGGTGCGTCGAATGCTTCCATCCAGACCTCATTACAGGATGCAAAATCACTCATGTCGACAAGAAAGAGGGTCCCCTTGACGACGTCGTTGAATGTGGCACCCGCCTCGGCCAGAACGGCACGCGCATTCACGAGCGCCTGACGCAACTGATCGGCGGCCGAGCCGTCAACCAACGTTGGAGTCTCGCGACCCGCCAGTACTCCGAGTTGTCCCGAGATGACAACGAGATCACCCGCACGACGCCACGGAGAATATGGACCTATTGGTGTACTCACAATGTCGGCGTTTCTAGCTGAAGGAGTTGCCGCAGCCACAGGTGCGAGTCGCATTGGGGTTCGTGATGTGAAAACCCGCGCCCTGGAGCGTGTCGGAGTAATCGAGCGTCGATCCCATGAGCATCTCGGCACTGGCCGAGTCCACGACCACCTTCACGCCATTGAAGTCACTCACGAGGTCGTCATCGGCGAACTCGGAGTCGAAGAACATGTCGTAGTTGAAGCCCGAGCAGCCGCCGGACTTGACCGACACGCGAAGCGCGAGCACCTCGTCGGTCCCTTCGGCGGCGATCAATTCACCGACCTTGACAATCGCGAGCTCGGTCAACGAAATCGGCTCAGTCACCTTTTCGCTGATGTTGACGTTCGTGGTCGTGGCGTTTGACATGTGGCTCCTTCGAAGTCCCTCTATTCATGCTAGCGAAGGTTTCCCGCACTGAACACCCCCAATAAATCACCGGTAGCGTCGATGTATGAATGTCGTCGACCAGTTGCGAGACCGTCTCAGCCAGGTGAGGGACCCCGAACTCGGAGCGTCCATCGTCGAACTCGGCATGGTGGGCGACATCAGCGTTGACCCGCAGGGCTGCGCCACGGTCCACGTCGCGCTGACCACCGCGAGTTGCCCGCTTCGACCCCAGATCGAACGTGACGTGCGAGAAGCGGCGCTCTCATTGTCTGAGGTGACAAACATCGAACTCGTCACCGGAGTCCTCGACGCGCGCGCCAAGGCCGATCTGATGAAGCGTGCACGCACCCTTGCCCAAGAGCGCGCGCCACTCACCTCCATCCCGTTTCAGACGCCGGTACTCATGATCGCTTCGGGCAAGGGTGGCGTAGGCAAGTCATCGGTCAGCGCCAATCTCGCGGTCGCGCTCGCTCGCGAGGGTCTGACCGTGGGGGTACTCGACGCCGACATCTGGGGCTTCTCGCTGTCGCGCCTGCTCGGCATTGACGGTGAGGTCCGCGCCCAGGGCGGAAAGATGCAGCCGCTGGAGCGAGACTTCGGCGAAGGTCGCATTCGACTTCTGTCAATGGGACTGCTGGCGAATGAAGACGAGGCTCTGCTGTGGAGGGGACTCATTGTCCAAAAGGCGGTCGCGCAATTCATCGAAGACGCCGATTGGTCAGGGATTGACTACCTGCTAATCGACACGCCCCCCGGCACCGGCGACATTGCCATGACCCTCGCGAGACTGCTGCCGCAGATGGGTCAGATCGTCGTCACCACGCCCGCGCGCGCCGCCCAACGAGTCGCCGCGCGCAGCGCCGACTTCGCGCGAAAGTCGAACATTCGCGTCCTCGGTGTCCTCGAGAACATGAGCGCGCTGGTTTGCTCGTGCGGTGAGCGACATTCACTCTTTGGCAGCGGTGGTGGCCGCGAACTGAGCGAGGAGCTCGGCGTGAACTTCCTCGGTGAGATCCCGCTCAGTCCCGAGATCAGTGCCGGAAGCGACGAGGGTGAGCCTGCGGTACTTCACGAAGGTGCAAATGGTCCGTTCACGCAACTCGCTCGACGCATACTCGATGACATCGCCCCACGCGCTGGCGCGCAGGGGTGCAGTGCGCGCATGCTCGACTCGATCAATCGCGCACTTCGTGACGGGGCTCAGTCTTCGTAGCCCTCCTCGCCCGGTAGGACGATCTGAAGCGCACCGTCACGCGTGATGATGCGCGGCTCGGTACGTGGAATCGACGCCTGCCGCTTCGCGTACTCGAGCACGTCGGTGACGCTCGAGAAGTGAGCGATCGCCTCGAGGTTTCGAATCGTCGGAAGAATCATCTCCAGTTCGCCACGCGCGCACTGCGCCAACGCGTCAACGGGTCGAATCCATCTATCGGCCACGGTCTCGCCCGCGTCGTGCGCAGCGATCTGACCAGGCGGCGCCACGGCTACGAAGAACCGGGTGTCGTATCGGCGAGGGGGTCCGATCGGGGTGACCCAGTGCGCCACGTATTCGAGGCCACGAAAATCCAGACGAAGTCCCTCACGGTTGAGCATGTCATTGAAGCGAAGGGTTCCCTCATTGACTGCACGACGGTACTCGGCCATGCGTTGGCGTAGTTCGTGCTCTTCAGAATGAAAAGTCTCACCCTCCTCGTCACACGCGATCAACAGTCCGGCCTCTTCGAACAACTCGCGAAGGGACGCAACGTAATACGCGAGGCCCCCGGTTTCGAGACCGAGTCGACGCGACGCCTGTTCATCATCGAGCCCGAGCGCGAGCGCACGCGCCTCGGGCGCCGCATCACTCTCGTCCAGAGCTCCACCCGGAAAGACGTACGCGCCACCAACGAAATCGCTGTTCAGATTGCGCTGGAGCATAAGAATCTCATAACCTTCCAAGCCATCGCGCAGGGTCAACACCGTCGCCGCCGGTCTGGGTACGAGAATTTCGGCCATAAGGCAAACTACCCAGATGAGCGCCACAGAATGTGACGGCGGCGAGTTCCACTAAGTTTGTTGCTTGTACGGCACAAGGAGCATCGTGGCTAAGAAATCACCGGCTAAGAAATCACCAGCAAAGACTTCGAACGCAAAGGCCTCGAATGGGCGTCCCGCGGGACTGTTCACGTGGATAGCGGTGGGTCTCGTCGTTGTCGTGGTCGCGGCGCTGGTGATCATCAAGGTCGTCAGCGGACCCGCTACGACCACCACCACCGGTGCGTTCCAGGCCACGGACGCGACGACCGTCTCGGAATTGACGACGATCCCCTCGAGTGTCTTTAACACGGTGGGCGTTACGTCACCGGTCGCCCCCGTCTCTGCCCCCTTCCAATTGAAGGGCCAGCCGCTGCTCACCGGAACGTCCAGCGCCGGCACCAAAGTACCCAAGATTCTCTACGTCGGCGCCGAGTACTGTCCGTTCTGCGCTGCGGAGCGTTGGTCGACGATCATCGCGCTCAGTCGCTTTGGAACCTGGAAGGGTCTCGGTAACACGACGAGTTCGTCTATTGACGTGTACGCCAGCACCCCGACGTTCACTTTCGTCAAGGCGTCGTATTCATCGAAGTACCTGGCTTTCTCAGGCGTCGAAGAATTGAACAACGTCTACAACCCGGCCACCAAGACTTACGGACCACTCCAGACGCCCACACCCGCTGAGCAAGCCATCTTCTCGAAGTACGACACCCCCAAGTACATCAAGACCATGACCGCCGCAGATACAGGATCAATCCCTTTCGTTTCGTTCGGTAACCAGTTCGTGCAATCGGGCGCCAGCTACACACCCGCGACCCTCGCCGGGCTGACGCGTAGTCAGATCGCCGGCGCGCTCTCTGACCCGACGAGTCCGGTGACTGCGGCAATCGTCGCTTCGGCCAACTACCAGGTCGCTGCACTGTGCACCCTCACCAAGCAACAGCCGAGCAACGTCTGCACCTCGTCGGGCGTCGTTGCTGCAAAGAAGGCAATGAAGCTCTAGATGAACCGTAGCGTCAGCCCAGTAGCCCGTTGGGCGGTAGTCACGACGTTCTTGTTGAGCCTCATCGGCTTGGGTCTCTCGATCTACCTCACGATTGGTCACTTTCGAGGTGCGCAGTTCCTCGCTTGCTCCGACTCTGGCGTCGTCAACTGCGCCGTGGTCACAACATCAGCGCAGTCCTACTTCCTCGGCATACCGGTGGCCGTGCTTGGCCTCATCAACTTCGTCGTCATGGTCATACTCAATTCACCATGGGCGTGGCGCGCAAAGAACTACTGGGTACACGTCGCACGCTTTGTCCTGGTGCTCGGTGGCATGGCGTTCGTACTGTGGCTCGTGAGTGCAGAGTTGCTCATCATCAATCACATCTGTTTGTACTGCACTGGGGTGCACATCGTGACCTTCGCGCTGTTCATCGTGCTCGTGAACGTCAGCCCCACGCAGTTGGGCTGGACGAGATCAGCGTCGCAGGAAAGCTCGACGCTCTAACTCGTTGAGTCCACCCCAGATGCCGTAGGTCTCGTGGCGCTCGAGTGCCGCTTCCAAGCACTCCTCGCGCACGGGACAACCCGAGCACAGTCTTTTCGCCAGCTGCTCGCGCAGCACTCGTTCGTCCTTGCGCTCGGCGAGCTCAGGCGAGAAGAACAATGAACCCTCGCTACCACGGCACGCCGCCAAGTCCGACCAGTCCAGTTGTGCAATCGCCATTGTCGCTCCCCCGATTCGGCCCCGAGACGCAGGCTACCGACTGCGCTCACCAGATAGCAAGGGCTGGCGTGGTGGCCAGATTTACAACCGAAATCCTCGCTTGCTACGCTGGCGATTGTGGCTACTGTCCTTCTCGCGAGTGATCTCGCCCCTTTACGACATGAACTTCGCGCAATGCTCGAAGGACCCGATCTAAGCATTGAGGAATTCGCCAACGGCCGTGACGTGCTCGAGCGGGTCAAGGGGGGCGATGTCGACCTCGTGATCCTCGACATGCAGATCGGCGCAATGGGCGCGATGGCCATCTGCATGGACTTGCGCCATGAGGAGTCCTACGGTGCCCTCGAGCCGGTCTCAGTGCTTATGCTGCTCGACCGTCGACCCGATGTATTTCTCGCACGCCGCAGTGGCGCCGAGGGATTCGTCGTCAAGCCGCTAGACCCCCAACGGGTGCGTGCGGCGGTGCGAGCGCTCCTGCGCGGCGAAGGTTACGAGGACGAAACCTTTCGTCCCGCGACCGTGCGCGCCACCAGCGCCGGATGAACGATCAACCTCCGCCATCGTCGGGCCTCGCGCGGTTCCGCGCTCGCATGACGGGTCGCCCAGAGTCCAAGGTTGAGTCACCCGAAGCGCTCGCGATTCACGCGCGTGTCGATCAACTGAGCGGGCTTGAACTTCGCGACGTCATGACCCCGCGCGTCGATGTCGTGTACCTCAAGATTCCCGTCACGCCAGAAGCCATCGCCGAAGCGGTGCGAGATACCGGACACTCGTGCTTCCCGGTTGTGAGTGGCGACCTCGACGAAGTAGAAGGGGTCCTCTTCGTGAACGACCTCTTTCGAAGCACCGCGATCAAGCGTGCCATCGGCGTCTCTTTGCCCACAGCCAACGAAATCGCCCGCAAGATCCGTCGTCCCCTCATCCTGCCTGAGACACTCAATCTCCTCGAAAGCCTCAAAGAGATGCGCGAACAGCGACGCACCTTCGCAATCGTCCTTGACGAGCACGGCGGCGTCGCTGGCGTCATTTCAATTCGCGACATCCTCGAGCAATTGGTGGGCGATCTGAGTGACGAGTTCGACGAAGATGATGAGCCCGCGATCCTTCGGATCCGCGAAGATCGATGGCTCGTGGACGGTCAAACGCACGTCGATAAGGTTGAAGAGGAGCTGGGCGTCGAGATTCCCGAAGGGGAATACGTGACCATCGCTGGTTTCATCTTGGACCTCGCCGGAGAGATACCCGCTGCCGGCACCACGTTCACTTTCGGTGACTGGACATTTCGCGTCCAGTCAGTAGAACGACGAAGAATCAGTGAGGTCGTCGTCGAATATCACCCGCCTGTGGTGGCTGAATCTCCCGCGAGTTAGCCAACCATTGTGAGGCTGTCTCGAAGCCGACTAGGATTATCGGGCTGCGGGGTAACTCGCTGCGGGCTGTAGCGCAGCTTGGTAGCGCGCTGCGTTCGGGACGCAGAGGTCCCGGG
>JABBNY010000139.1 GCA_019352095.1 Acidobacteriota bacterium | reverse complement strand
CGATCACTATAGGAATCGTTCTTAGGTCGTCAGTGACCTAACCGTGAAGTGATGCCGGGAAAGTCGTAGCGCTTCTTCGAGGACAATGTCGTATTCGCACGTAATCTAGCGATCTTCGAAGCTCGAACAGTCTTGGTCTCTCGATACGCACGACCACACGCCTTGGCGAACGTGACACCCGTCTTGGGAAGGCTCCACAAAAAGGAGGGGTCGAGAACCCCGCCGGCCTTATTGTCGAAAATGCCGTGAGCGCCGTGGTCCTTCTTGGCATCGACTGGCTGGCGCAAATTCGACGGCCGATCTTTGGCGACGGGTTGATCGGTTAACTGGCTATCCCACGCCCCGAGCGCCGCGTACTGATTGCCGATGGTCGGGAAAAGGCTATCCACGAGCACGAGCATCTTGTTCCACGATCCGACAATCTGCGATCGCTGACCGTCCAGCGCGGCATCCAAGATGAAGCGAGCGGGAATTTCGGGCTGATAAATCGGCGGTACGGGCTGAGGATGGTGATCCATTGTCGTCTCGCACCAGTCGAACTGTGGTGTGTTGACTGCGGGAAGGTGCACCATACACATTCGGACGTTGCTACCGTCATGAAGAAGTTCCGCCCGCGCCGCTTCAAAGAATCCACGACAGGCGAACTTCGACGCACAGTAGGCGGACTGTAGAGGAATTCCGACGAACGAAAGCGCGGATCCAACGTTGACAACCGTCCCTTGATCGCGAGGACGCATTCGCGCAAGAGCTACCTTCGTTCCCCATACTTGCCCCAAGAAGGTCACTTGCACGGCACGCTCAAAATCGGCAGGTGTCACGTCCTGCAACGGTGAAAACACGGTGGTCATCGCGTCGTTGACCCACACGTCGATGGGGCCAAGCTCTTCTTCTACTCGTGTGGCAGCGCGGTCCACCTCATCAAAGTTGGCAACGTCGGTGGGGACTTTTAGACATCGAGCGCCGGTTGCCTCGACCTCTTTCGCCGCCGCTTCCAAACCAGCACGGCCCCGCGCCAGCAGGGCCACGTCAAATCCGTGCTCTGCGAACAATCGAGCCGTCGCTCGTCCTACGCCAGCCGAGCCGCCAGTAATCACGGCAATCTTTCGTTGCTCTACCATGAGCACTCCTTTGGAACCCACTCCGATCGCGAAGATCACCAATCAAAATTCGTGGAATCTTTGTCGTCATCGATAGCGTAATTGTTGATTGGAAAAGTGATTCGACCATCTTCTCGAGTGTGTCTACTCATTCACTTGCGTCGCGGCCTAGCGCAATAATTGGCGACAATCGAGCGAAGAGTCCTAAGCGTCGTTTCCAATCTTCTCCGTCGACACCCAATTCGCCCTGGTTGTCATTTCGATTGTTGGCAACGTTTCAAAGTCGGTGGAGGACTCGACGGCGACCAACAGGTTTCCCTTCGTGACTATGGTGGACGTCAAGCACTCGAAGCGTTGCCGAGCGCAAAAAGCGAAGGAAGGTCAAAGGACCGATGCATGGGAATGACTGTCCTCTCCTCCGTATGGCCATTGACAGACCGCGAGGTCGACGTCTCGACTGCACCTTGACGCCGAGTCCGCCTCCGGAAGCCCGATGTTCTTGATTTTCTCCTCGAAGCGCGCTCCGTTGCGGGGTGGCCAAGGTAGAAGGTCGCGCATGTCGCGCTCTATACCAAGGCCGATGTCATCTTCGCGACCTCAATACTGCTTCATGTGGTTTGAAGCGTCGCTTGGAGGAATTGATTGCGCGAACGCTCGAGGCACCCGGCCAACCTTCGCCGTTGAAGGGAGCAGGAATGACCCTGGAACGAAGAATTGACGGCTTCGCGGCACTCTCCGACTACGCGGTGATCTCGGACGGAAGGACTTCCGCTCTCCTCGCTCTTGATGGACAGATCGACTGGTGGGCGGTCCCGAAACTCGATGACATGCCCGTCTGTGGCGCCCTCCTGGATCCTGCATGTGGAGGGTATCTGTTCCTCCGGCCCGAAGACGACTTCAGCGTGAAGCGGCGCTACGTCGACTCGACCAACGTGCTTGAATCGGCGTACACAACCGAGAGTGGCACGGTCGTCGTGACCTCGGCACTTAACACGGGCGCCTCAGGTCGACTTCCGTGGACAGAGTTGGTGTTCAGCGCGTGCGCTCGGGGTGGCCCCGTTCCAATGGTCTGGGAGTTTCGCCCCGGTACTCATTTCGAGGACTGCACGCCACGGGTAGCGAAATTGGGCGAGATTCCCATCGTCACCATCGATAATCAGACCATCGCCGTCGTGATCGACGAGGCAGGATTGATCGAGTGTCTCGACGACCGGCTCCGGGGTCATTTCATAGTTGACCAGCAACGGCGCTCCCTCGTTGCCTTCACGGCGACCAAGAACGTGCCCGTCGTCGTGCCAACGCCCGACGAGATCGATCGCCGATTGGAGGACACCAAAGCGGCGTGGCAACGGTGGAGTAGTCGCGTCAACGAGTGCGGTGAATGGTCGCCGTACGTCGTTCGCTCGGCACTCGCCCTCAAGACCCTCGTCGCCGAACGAAGCGGGGCGATCGCCGCCGCGGTGACGACGTCGCTTCCCGAACGTGTCGGCGGTCCTAAGAATTGGGACTATCGCTACGCGTGGATCCGCGACTCTTCTTTTTCCATCATCGCCTTTTTTAACCTTGGGATGAACGAAGAGGTACATAACTCGGTCGCGTTTCTCATTCGCGCAATACGAAAGAATGGGCCGGAGTTGCACGTCTTCTTTACGCTCGACGGCGGCCTCGACGATGGAGAGGTAAAACTTGACGTTCCGGGTTATCGGTTCAGTCGACCAGTTCGTGCGGGCAACGACGCCCTTGAACAACTGCAGTTGGGCAACTACGGTGACCTCTTCGACACGATCCTTCGCTACGCCATGGCGGGGCACGTGCTCGATGAATCGACTCAAACGATGCTCGTTGGAATCGCTGAACAGTGTCGTAAGCGTTGGAGAAAACCCGATTCGGGAATCTGGGAACTACACAAACTGCGCCATTACACGATATCAAAAATTGGGTGCTGGGTGACTTTCGATCGAGCCATCCAACTCGTCGAGTGTGGACAGTTACCCGACTCGCACGTTGATCGGTGGCGTGCGGAGCGCGACGAGATTCGCGAGTACATCGAGACTCGATGCTGGTCAGAAAAGAAACAGGCGTACTCGTTATGTGCGGACTGCGACGATCTGGACGCCGCAGTGTTGTTGGCCGCGCGTACGGGATTCGATCGAGGTGATCGTCTTCGGCACACTATTGACGCAATCGAAGACGAACTGTCCGAGGGTGTCCTCATCTACCGCTACACCGGTGCGCACAAGAAGGAGGGCGCGTTCGTCGCGTGCACTTTTTGGATGGTGGAGGCGCTCGCGCACTCGAACCAGTTAGATCGTGCACAACGCATGATGACCAATGCAGTGGAACTGACCAACGACGTAGGCATCCTTTCTGAACAGATTGATCCATCGAGCGGCGCATTTCTGGGCAACCTTCCTCAGGGTCTCTCTCATCTTTCACTCATCAATGCGGCCTTCACTCTCAATCGAGCACAGCACCGAGCGCGCGGCGGAGGCGAGACAACGTGATTGTTTGCTTCGGCGACGGAGCACGGTAAGGTCAAAGTAAAGAACATTTCAGACGTCTTGTATTTCATGCCATCGTGTGGACCTGAGTCGTAGGAGCGAAACAATGTCTCCCAATCCTGCCGACAACCGCTCTGAACTCTTCATCGATTGGGGCGTCACAAAGATTTACGGCTTCCCGGGCGTTGGGATTGGCGCGTTGCGCCGCCATGAAGAACAACTTGCCGAGCCGCAACTGACGTCATGAATCGCACCGCACCAGCCACCGACAGGCGCTCGGGAGTCTCGATCACCTTATTGACATCGCCAACCTCACCACGGCCGTTTCGTACGTTCTCTGGCGGGACTAACCGCCGTCGCTGCAGTCGTGACCACGGCGGACATTACCGAGGGAGTTTTGGCAACAAGGCGATGTGGATACTGATTGTGATCACACCGCCCGTCGTGGCTGCGGGCATCACGGGTATATTTTCCAAACGCTGTGCGAAGACCGTACTCCCAGCAGCGGCCATCATTTACGGGCTTACGCAAAGGTCAAATTCATGGCCCAGCCTCCGCTCGCTGGGGTCTACCCAATTGACCCAACTCGTCCTCTGGCCGATAGATCGCCGGTGGAAGATGCCGTTCATCGTGCCCTATCGCGATGACCAAGACCAAGGCAATGAAGTTGAAATGCGAGTGACCTCTGTGCCTGGGTGAGACCTGGTGTCACTGAGCATTGGCCACGATCGCGTCGCTGATTGCCACTAAAAGACCCACCGGCCTGCACTGTCGATCGCGTCGGAATAACGGATTGCCCACAATCGATTCCCGCTTCGACGATCAACGACAACCGACGCCTTAGGTCGCTCATCTCTAACGCTCAGATCTTCGGACCCTCGGGCGCCGAGCGATGTCGTCCAGGTCCAGATGATCGAGAAGGTCCAAGTCCATTGCTCGAAAGCCACCAGCCCTTTGGGCCAGTCAATTCTGCTCAAGGACAAGAGATGATGAATCCAACTACACATTTGTTGAACATGGAGACGGGTGAATTCAACGAGTAGTTGATGAAGTCTTATTCAACTCGAGATCACGTCGTCGTCGCAGATTCGCGAGACGACGCGTGGACCGCCACCCGTAGAAGCCGAAAATGCCTGCGAACGCGACCAAGGCTCTCGACCACGAGATTCCGATCGCGTACTTCATCGCAAGGGCGAAGAACGCACCACCGGCGAAGGGTATAGCGGTGCGAAGAACAGGCCGCCGGTCGGCTCGGGCGAGTGCTTCGCGTCCTTTGTCATCGAGTGGATCACGATTAGTTGATCCGACCATTCCGTATCGGCGGACCTCAACGACCTAGGCGCCTATGAGCACGGCCACACCAAGCGCACTTACCCAGCCACCTAGACCTCGCGTGACGGTAGTACCCGGCACGCCAGTCCAGGTCCCTGGGAAGGTCGACTTGAGTTCAGAAGCGAGCCAGATCAGCATCCAAAACTGAAACGCCAGACTCGTAGGACGCCCGCTCACCGTCCTCGCGGTCCCAAGGACGCCCTCGACTGCAAAGAAGCCCAGCAGCACGACGGCCACGTCGATCAACAAGAGTGGCGCGCCACCAAACGTGACCGACGAATTCGCGCCCAACTGCCAGTCCGTACGGCTGAACGCGAAGCCGTTACTCAAGGTGAAACGAGCGAAAGGCAGGAACGTCCCTGCAAACACCAACGCCGCGCCGACACTCGCCAGAGCAGGCCACCATGCGCGATGAGCCTTCGATCCCAATGGCGCTACGCCGTTAGCGATTCCGCTCATTCCCCCACCGAAACGAATCTAGCGGCATGTTGGCTCGAGAGCGCTGACTTCATACTCAAGTAACTGCTTGCCGCCGTTCAAGACAGCCAACCTCAGTGTGGGACTCTCCCTCATCGATGAAACCCAACCGACGGGACCGCTGTTGAATGTGATGGATTTGATTGCAGTCCACATCGAAGCAGTCCCATGCACAGGGTTGTATCTTCATTTTTGTAGCCCTTGGTCATGAGAGCAGTTCACAGTCTCAACGACCCTTCAACCAAAGCCAACGAAAGGGACACCGCTTTGAGTAAGCGTCACCACATCACAGTTGATCCTCATGACCGCCATCTTCCAGCAGCTCGAAAAGGTCGTCCATGATAGGCCTGCTGATGGTCGTGCTGGTTGCACTTACGCTACTCACCCCCGCCTTCGCAATGACAGCCAAGCGCAGACACTGGAAATCCTCCGCTTGGTTGAGAGCGACATTTCGGATCCTCAGCGTTGCGAATTCGACCATGTACGTGATCTCGTTCATTGCACTACTCAGCGTCGTCGTGTGGCTTCTCGCTCATTCAAAGTAGGTGTAGTACGCGAGATGGCACTGCTCGTACCACGGAGTGTCACGTTATGTTTGAAGTATGAAGAGCTCATCGATCCACAACCAGCCGTCCAACCCTCTTCGACCGCGCCTTCGTTGGTCGTGGTTCTTCCTCGTGCTGGCTTTGTTGTGGTCCGGCGTGGCCGTAGGAATGTTGCTCGGCTATCACGTCCCTGAAGTACCAGGCATGACCTCAATAACGACCAACGGTCACACTTACTATGGCAATCCGCCAGCGCTCACACTTTTCGAGCGTGACCCGGTGTCGTTCGTTACGGTGTCCATCACCTTGGGTACTGGCTTGCTCGTCGCGACCATCGACCTGATCGCGAGTTCCATGCAACGCATCACGCGCAGCGGTACGGCTGCGGTGGTCGCGGGCGCCATTGTTCTTCTGATCTCGTTGCTCGGCCTCCTCGTCGGCGTTGCCGGTGTAGGAGTCGTTGGAATCTTCTTGATTGCCTCTGGGATTTCCTCCAGACACCAGAGTGTGGCGTAGTCAGCCACTTCTTTTCATGGCTTCACTCGGTGCTAGTGCGTGATGATGTCAAGAGAAAGTCGACGTCGCTCCTCGAATCGGACATCATGATTCCCTTCGACGTGCGTCAACCGTCATGAACCGGACGACGTCTTCCCCCCGGTGTTCACGTCGAGGGATGGGAGGTCGGCTTGAACGTCACCGATGAGTGTTCGGGGTGCTCGGGGTCCAGTTGCACCGCGAAAGGCTCGTCATCGGTAGTCTCGCCGGAGCCCTCGACAACGATGATGATGTCGTCGTCCTGGCGACCGTAGATCGCGTTCGCCATGCCAAGCATGGCTTGGCCAAGGACCTGCCCCGGCGATGACTGGACAATCCTTTGCAGCACCGTAGTAGTGGACTCCTCGACGTAATCAGCATCACCGTCGGTGGCCTTCAGCCACTCGATCCACTGCTCGTCAGTCCACTCGTTAGGATCCCGAGGCGGCTCAACGTTCTCCATCTGGCCACAGTAGCGGTCGACGTCGTTCCCTTACTCTCAGCGAGCGCCTTCAAAGGTTAGAGGGCAGCGTCCGATTGATCTCACTCACCGTCGAACACTCTTGGCGAGACACCCACATTTAGCACGCACGCACCACGCCACGACGATTGTCGATGGCCGGGCGCTCGAATACCCACGAGGCTGCGTGCACTACAGCTTGGTCACAATGGACGGACCAGACTTGCGTCCGGGACGAAACACTCAATGCTGGGTCGAGCTCGTAGTACGAAGTCCGCTGGTGTCGTCATTGTTGAAGCGCCGCCAACTCACGTAACCGTCGACCTGTCCGGGGCAGGTTCTACTTGACGTACTTAGCGACAATCGTCATCGGACCCGT
>JABBNY010000138.1 GCA_019352095.1 Acidobacteriota bacterium | reverse complement strand
GTCACCGGTGCCATCATCAATGCGGCTGGTGATATCGCCAGTTTCGGAGGTCTCGATGCCGCAACGCCCTTTCGCGTGGGCATTACCGATCCATTGGCTCCTCCGGCGCTTAGTTGTTCGATGGAACTTCGTGGGGCGATTGCCACCTCAGGTATCTATGAGCGCGGTGAACATCTCGTGAATCCCTTCACCGGCGAGGCGAGTGCCCGAGTCGCGTCGGCGAGCGTGACCGGCCCGGACTTGGGGTCCTGCGACGCGTGGGCCACGGCTCTCGTCGTTGGTGGTGACGAGGTGCTCGGATTGGTCGAGCGCACGAGTGGCTACGAAGCCCTGGTGATCGGCGCTGACGGACTACGTCAATGGACATCGCATTTTCCCTTGATCGAGCTCGAGGGCTCCAATTGAGATCACCGTGGCGCCTCGGGCCTGGCTGAAACTGTACTGACAGACGTCACCGGCCTGGTTCGATCTAGACGAGGTGGCAGGGAGAGGTCGTTCGGTAGTGCGCCTACTTCGGAGTATCGTTGCGAAGGTTATGGTGCTCTCAGATCGCTCAATCAAAGAAGCCCTCGAGCAGGGCCGCATCATCATCGACCCGCTGGGCGATGACTGCATTCAACCTTCGTCGGTGGACCTGCACATCGACCAACTCTTTCGGGTCTTTCGTAATCACTCCCAACGCGTGATCGATGTTCGTGAGGCGCAGGAGGATCTCACCGAGTTGATTGACGTCGGCCCGAATGATCCGATGATCTTGCACCCCGGAGAGTTCCTACTTGGCTCGACCATTGAACGGGTGGCGCTCCCTGATGACCTCGTGGCACGACTCGAGGGAAAGAGCTCGTTAGGTCGCCTGGGCCTCTTGATCCATTCGACGGCGGGATTCGTCGACGCGGGTTGGGACGGTCATCTCACGCTCGAACTCTCGAACGTCGCGAATCTACCGATCACGCTCTATCCGGGCATGAAGATCGGTCAGATCAGTTTCTTCGAGATGACGACGCCCGCGGACCGTCCCTACGGGGCCGCCGGGCTCGGTTCCAAGTACCGCGGTCAGCGCGGCCCGACCGCTAGTCGCTACTCGGAGAACTTCAAGAAGTAATGACGAGACGATAGATGGAGGCACAGACGTGTTAGCTCGGATCATCATCGGACTCGCCATCACGGTCATCGGATTCTCGATCGCGGGACGACGCTTCTACTGGTTGTCGCGCCTTATTCGAAGCGGCAAGCCGGCACCGAGACGGTGGCAGGGCTTCGCCAAGGTCAGCGAGGTTGAGGTCGTTGAGGTCGCGGGTCAACGCAAGCTGCTCCGCTGGACCGTACCGGGTCTCGCACACTTCTTCACGATGTGGGGCTTCGCGGTCTTGATGACCACCATCATCGAGGCGTACGGCGCACTGTTCCAACGTGATTTCCACATTCCGATCATTGGGCGCAGCAACTGGCTGGCCTTCGGCGAGGACTTCTTCGCGACCGCGGTGCTCGTCTCACTCGTGGTCTTCACCATCATCCGCATAAAGAATGCGCCGTCACGTAAAGACCGTTCGAGTCGCTTTTTCGGGAGTCATCTGGGAGCGGCGTGGCTGACGTTGTTCATGATCTCGATGGTGATCGTCACACTCCTCATCTATCGCGGCGCGCAGATCAACACTGGCCACTTCCCCTTTATGCAGGGCTTGAACGGGTGGGTCGGGTACGCCCCACTCTCGGGGCACACGATCGGCCACGCCTCGTCGTGGGCGTTTGCGAGCAAGATCGTCGCGAGTTGGCTACACCCGCTCGGCTATGGCGTCAACAGCGTGCTCGAGGCGGTCTTCATCCTCGCCAATATCGGCGTCATCGCCGGCTTCTTGGTGTTCGTCTCGTACTCAAAGCACCTGCACATCTTTCTCGCGCCCATCAATATCGGGGTATCACGTCGCCCCCGCGCCCTCGGCGGTCTCGACAAGACCCCCGATATGGACATGGATAACGTCACCGAGGACACGGTCTTCGGTGTTGGCAAGATGGAAGACTTCACCTGGAAGCAGATGTTGGACTTCTCAACGTGTACCGAGTGTGGGCGTTGTCAGTCGGTGTGTCCCGCGTGGACAACGGGTAAACCGCTCAGTCCCAAGCTCTTGATCATGGGCCTTCGCGAGAATATGTTCGCGTCAGCCGATCGTCTGCTCTCAGGTGACGCCACCGGGGACGTCGCGACCCTGGTGCCGACCGTGATCGATCCCGACGTGTTGTGGTCGTGCACGACCTGTGGAAGCTGCGTCGAACAGTGCCCCGTCGATATCGAGCACGTCGACGCGATCATCGACATGCGCCGCTATGAGGTACTGATGGAGTCGAGGTTCCCCTCAGAGGCCGGTCTCCTGCTTCGCAATATGGAGAACCAGGGTGACCCGTGGGGTCTTGGTTCATCCAAGCGCACGGAATGGCTCAGCGCACTCGACTTCGAGGTACCCGTCTTTGACGGACCGATCCCCGATGACGTCGAATACCTGTACTGGGTGGGATGCGCCGGATCGCTCGACGAGCGTGGGCGAAAGCAGGTCGAATCGACCGCGCGCATGTTGCACCGTGCCGGCGTGAGTTTTGGGATCCTCGGACCACGCGAGTCGTGCACGGGTGACCCCGCTCGGCGCATGGGCAACGAGTACCTCTTCCAAGAGATGGCCAAGGCCAACATCGCGACGCTGCAAGAAGTGGGCGCGAAGAAGATCGTCGCCAGTTGTCCGCACTGCTTTAACACGATGAAGAACGAGTACCCCGACCTCGGAGGCAACTTCGAGATGATCCATCACGCCGAATTGCTGAGTCACCTTGTAGCGAGTGGCCGCCTGGTTCCTGGTCTCTCGTACAAGGGGACCGTGACGTACCATGACCCGTGCTACCTCGGACGCCATAATCGTGTCTTCAACGAGCCACGCAGCGTGCTCGACGCCATTCCGGGCGTCACCCAAATCGAGATGGAGCGTCACCGCGAACGGGGCTTCTGCTGTGGCGCCGGCGGCGCACGCATGTGGATGGAAGAGAACATTGGCAAGCGTGTCAATATGGAACGCACTAATGAGGCGCTCGCGACGGGGGCGGACATCGTCTCGACGGCCTGTCCGTTCTGCATGATCATGATCGATGACGCGGTCAAAGCGAACGGTAAGGGTGATGAAGTGTCGGTGCTCGACATCTCCCAGGTGATGGAACGCTCTCTGGCACCGAGTGCCGCACCGGGCGCGAGCGAACCGTCGGCGTAGTTCACATCGCCGAAACACTTCGCTAACGAAACTGAAATCCTCGGTTGCCACACTGGTGCCAGCAACCTGAGGTCAGCGTCGCCCTCTCCTAGTTATCAAAAGGAGTGGACGTGTCTTTTCTAGCGACCAACATCCCCTATCCCAGCTGGCTGAATCCCGCTGACAACACGTGGCAGCTCACCGCCGCCACGCTCGTTGGTCTGATGAGTCTGCCGGGTCTCGCCGTTCTCTACGGCGGCCTGGTACGAAAGAAGTGGATCGTCAACACCATGTTGATGGTCTTTGCGGGCTTCTCGTTGACACTCGTCGTGTGGATGCTGTGGGGCTACAACATGGCGTTTGGGCGTCTTGCACACTTTGGTCCGACGGGCTCGTTCTGGAGTGGCTTCATTGGCCACTTCATGCCGCTGTCGACGGCCGGTGCGGAACAAGGCCAAGCGGTCTCGGGTGCCAATACGTTGATCCCGTTCCACTATCCGACGGCCACGCTGGCGTACTTCCAGTTTGTGTTCGCCGCGATCACCCCGCTGCTCTTTCTCGGCGGTCTCGTCGGACGTCTCAAGTTCAAGGCGTGGCTCTTGATCGTGCCACTGTGGATCACCATGATCTACTGCGTGAACGCGGCACTGCTCTGGGGCGGCGGCTTCTTCGCCCAAAAGGGTGCGGTCGACTACTCGGGTGGATACGTCATTCACCTGAGCGCCGGTGTCGCCGCCTTTGTGGGTGCCGCGATACTCGGGCCGCGTCGCTGGCAGGACCGAGAGAACGCCTTTCCGAGCAACCTCATGATGGTCGCGGTCGGCATGGGAATCCTTTGGCTCGGCTGGAACGGATTCAACGGTGGTGACCCCTTCTACGCCGGTGCCGACGCGGCCGCAGCCGTGCTCAACACCAACGTGGCCACCGCCGTGGGCGTGCTCACGTGGCTCTTGATGGACATGTTGTTCTCCAAGCAGAAGAAGGCCACGTTCCTCGGTGCCCTCAACGGCATGCTGTGTGGCCTCGTCGCCATTACACCGAGCGCTGGATGGGTGAACGGGACGGGCGCGATCTTCGTCGGTCTCATCGCCGCCTCGCTCGTGTGGGTTGCGTGGAACTTCCTCTCGAAGGTACGTCCCTTCTCCAAGGTCGATGACGCCATGGGCGTGGTCTACACCCACGGCATCGCCGGACTCATTGGTGGTCTTCTGGTGGGGATTCTCGCGGACCCCGGCATGACCGAGTACGGCGTGCCCGGTGCGCACTACAAGGGCGCGGGCGGCTTCTCGGTCGGTGGTTGGTTCTACACCCATTCCTTTCACCAGCTCTGGGAGCAGACGCTCGCGGCGCTGTGGATCATTGGCTACACCGCCGTTGGCACCGCGGTCGTCTTCTACATCGTGAAGTTCGTCCTCGGTGGACTGCGCGAAACCGAGGAAGTCCTCGCGATCGGCGACATTGCCATCCACGAGGAGGAAGCATTCCCCGAGCCCACCTTCGGTGAGCCAGTATTGAGTCCTAGCCACTTGCACAGCGACAACATCTAAGGAGTAGACGATGAAACTAGTGACAGCAGTCGTGAAGCCGTTCAAACTTGACGAGGTCAAGGTTGCGGTCAAGGAAGTCGGCGTGACGGGTATGACCGTAAGTCAGGTGCGAGGATTCGGACGCACCGGGGGTCACATCGAGATTTACCGAGGCAAGGAATACGAGTTCGATTTCATCGACAAGATCTGCATCGAGATCGTGGTCACGGACGAACAGGTGGAAGGGGTCATTGACGCGATCGTCAACGCCGCTCGCACCGACACCGTCGGTGACGGCAAGGTCTGGGTGACCGACGTTGAGCGCGTGGTGCGTATCCGCACCAACGAGCGAGGTCCTGAAGCCGTCTAACCCCCCAACCGGTTCAGTGTGCGACGGCTCCGGCCGTCGCACACTGGCTGGGGTGACGTTGTCCATCGGGTGAGAGGACTCGAGCGCGACGTTCGTTCACCCGCAGTGCCCAGGTCGAGCACCGTGCCGTTTGACCGTGCACGATTCGATTGGTGAAGCCGCTTAGCCCGCTTGTCGGGCTACGGCGGCTGCGGCTGCGGCTGCGGCTTCGGGGTCGCCCAGGTACCTGGCCTCGAGCACCGTAAGCTCGTTGTCCAATTTGATGCGGTAGGGGATTCCCGTTGGAACCTCTAATTCGGTGATCTCGTCGTCGGCGATGTTCTGCAGTACTTTTCGAAGCGCTCGGATCGAGTTACCGTGGGCCACTACCAATACCGCGCCTCCGCGCACTGCTTCACTGCGCAGGTCTTCACTGATGACCTCGGCGAGGTAGGGGGTGACCCGGGCCACGACGTCCTTCAGGCATTCGGTCAGGGGCAGTGAGTGGACGGGCACGTCGCGATAGCGCGGATCGTTGATGGCGTTGCGAGCGTCTCCTTCGGCCATGGGAGGGGGCGGTACGTCGTACGAGCGCCGCCAGAGCTTGACCTGTTCCGCACCGAATTCCTCGGCGGTTTGTTTCTTGTCCTTACCCGTGAGGTCGCCGTAGTGGCGCTCGTTCAACCGCCAGGTGCGTCGCACCGGCAGCCACGACCGGTTGGCCGCGTGCAGCGAGATCTCGGCGGTGCGGATGGCTCTGGTGAGCAGCGAGGTGTGCACGACGCGAAGATCGAGGTCGGTCTCGGCCGCGAGTAGTTCGCCCGCGGCCTGGGCCTCGGCCTCACCCTCGGGAACGAGGTCGACGTCTTGCCAACCGGTGAAGAGATTGAGGTCGTTCCAGAGTGAGCGACCGTGGCGCAAAAGTATGAGATCGGGCACGTTTGTAGCGTAGTGACTGAAGACACCGACCAAATTTCGCTCCTGTGAGGCCTCCGGTGATCAACGCGACCCCTGACATTGATGTAATTACTGACACTGTCTTTGTACATTTTCTTGACAAGGAGGGACTCAACTCTGTATCATGGTTTTCATAAGTTCTCGCTTCCTGGAAGGTCCGGCGAGTCAGAGACGTTGAAGAGTGAAGGAGCAGTTCATGGCAAAGGCAGTCGGAATCGACCTGGGAACCACCAACTCTGTGGTGAGTGTCCTCGAGGCGGGAGAGCCCGTCGTCATCCCTAACGCCGAAGGTGGTCGCACAACCCCCTCGGTGGTGGGTTTTTCAAAGACCGGCGAGGTCCTCGTGGGCGAAGTCGCAAAGCGTCAAGCGATTACGAACCCCGAGCGCACGATTCGATCGGTGAAGCGCCACATGGGCGAGAACTGGTCGGTCGAGATCGATGGCACCAAGTACACCGCGCAGGAGATCTCTGCTCGCATCTTGCAGAAGTTGAAGCGTGATGCTGAGGCGTACCTCGGCGACACCGTGACCCAGGCCGTCATCACAGTACCGGCGTACTTCAATGACGCCCAGCGCACGGCCACGAAAGAGGCCGGTCAGATCGCGGGTCTCGAAGTGCTGCGCATCGTCAACGAGCCGACCGCTGCGGCGCTCGCGTACGGACTCGACAAGGGCGGCCAGGAGCAGACCGTGTTGGTCTTTGACCTCGGTGGCGGTACGTTCGACGTGTCGGTACTGGACATCGCCGACGGCGTGTTCGAAGTGAAGTCCACCCACGGTGACACGCATCTCGGTGGTGACGACTGGGATGACGCTGTGATGCAGTGGCTCATCAAGTCGTTCAAAGATACCGAAGGCGTCGATCTCTCGGCTGACAAGATGGCCGTTCAGCGCCTGAAGGAGGCTGCGGAGAAGGCGAAGATCGAACTCTCCGCGGTCCAAGAGACCCAGGTGAACCTTCCGTTCATCACCGCTACCGCCGAGGGCCCCAAGCACCTCGACCTCAAACTGACACGCTCGAAGTTCAACGAATTGACAGCGGACCTCGTCGAGCGCTGCCGCAAGCCGTTCGACCAGGCGATCAAGGACGCGGGACTCACCCTCGACAAGATCGACCACGTGATCATGGTCGGTGGATCGACTCGTATCCCGGCGGTGCAGGAACTCATCACGAAGGTGACGGGCAAGGAGCCTAACAAGAGTGTGAACCCCGATGAGGTGGTCGCCATTGGTGCCGCGGTCCAGGCCGGTGTGTTGAAGGGCGACGTGAAGGACATCTTGCTCCTCGACGTCACGCCGTTGTCGCTCGGCATCGAGACCAAGGGTGGCGTGATGACCAAGATCATCGAGCGCAACACCACCATCCCGACCAAGAAGTC
>JABBNY010000137.1 GCA_019352095.1 Acidobacteriota bacterium | reverse complement strand
GCCGATCGGATGTGGGTCTCGACCTTCCACTCGGCGTGTCTTCGCATGTTGCGCGCGAACGCCGAGGTGCTCGGGTACGCGCGCGGCTTTACGATCTATGACGCCGGCGACGCCGAGAGCGCGGTCGAGCGCATCATGAAAGAACTGAACCTCGACACCAAGCGGCTCTCTGCGCGCAGCGTCGCGAGTGCGATCTCGGCGGCGAAGAACGAGATGCTGTCGGCGAGCGCGTACCTGGCGTCGGTGCACGGCGACGACCCGCATCACCGGCGCGTCGCCGAGATCTACCGGCTCTACGAGGAGCGCTTGAAGATCGCGAACGCCATGGACTTCGACGACCTCTTGCTCAACGCCGTTGAGATGATGCGCCGTGACCCCGAGGTGCTGCACTCCTACCAGCGCCGCTTCAAGTACCTCTTGGTCGACGAGTTCCAAGACACCAACGGCGTCCAGAACGAGCTCGTGCTGATGCTCGCCGCCGAGCACCGCAACCTGTGCGTGGTGGGGGACTCGGACCAGTCCATCTACCGCTTTCGCGCGGCCGACGTGCGCAACATCCTCCAGTTCGAGCAGCGCTTCCCCGACGCGGACGTGATCCTGCTCGAGCAGAACTTCCGATCGACCCAGACGATCCTGGACGCGGCAAACGCGGTGATCGCCAAGAACGCCAGTCGTCACGCGAAGAACCTCTTCACCGAAGGTGCCGAGGGCGAGAAGATCCGTCTCTATCGCGCGGGCGACGAGTACGACGAGGGGCGCTGGGTGGCGAGCGAACTGCGACGTCTGCGCAGTGAAGCGTCACTCGACTGGAACCAGATGGCGGTCTTCTACCGCACCAACGCCCAGAGCCGCGTCCTCGAAGAAGAGATGCTGCGCGCCGCCATCCCGTACCGGGTCATCTCGGGGACGCGCTTTTATGACCGCAAGGAGATCAAGAACGCGCTCGCGTACGCGCGGTTGATCGTGAACCCCCGTGACGAGGCGTCGGCGCGACGGGTGATCAACGAACCCAAGCGCGGCATCGGCGACGCGGCCCAAGCGAAGCTCGGTGCGTACGCCGCCGAGCACGGACTCTCATTCGCGGAAGCCTCGCACTACGCGAGTGCGGCGGGGTTGAGCGCGAAGGCGCTCCACGGTGCCGAGAAGTTCTCGTTCATGCTTGATGAACTGCGCGCGCTCGCGAACGACTTGAGTCCTCGCGAGATGATCGACGCGATCGTGCGCGAGTCGGGTATGGGTGACGCGCTGCGCGCCGAGAACTCCGACGAGGCGTACTAACGACTCGAGAACCTGGGCGAACTCGCCTCGGCGGCGTCCCAGTACGACACCTTGATGGACTTCGTTGAGCGCATGGCACTCGTCGCGGACTCGGACCAACTCGACGGCGGCGCGGGCGCCATCTCGCTCATGACCCTGCACGTCGCGAAGGGACTCGAATTCCCCGCTGTCGTCATCACCGGACTCGAAGAGACGATCTTCCCGCATCGTCGCGCACTTTCTGATGAGGCGGAGCTCGAAGAGGAGCGTCGCCTGTGTTACGTCGGCATCACGCGCGCCATGCGTCATCTCGTGTTGACCCACGCGTGGAGTCGAACGCAGTGGGGTAATCGCGTCGACGCGCTCGCGAGCCGCTTCTTGTCAGAGATCCCCGCCGAGCTGGTGAACGACATCTCGGCGACCCTGCCCGCTCGACGCTCGAGCTTCATGCGCGACGACGACGGTTTCATTGGACGCGGTACCGACTTCACCGAGGGACGAGCGTTCGGTGCGGGGACGGCACCCGCGGTGCGCTCGACGGGCGCCGAGAAACTCGCTCTGAAGGTGGGCGAGCGCGTCGTGCACGACCGTTTCGGTCCCGGGGTCGTCGTGCGCGTTGAAGGCGAGGGCGCCCACTCGCGTGCTGCGGTCGATTTTGATGAGCACGGCACCAAGCAACTGGTGCTGGCCATGACGCCACTGCGACGCGCCTGAGGCGTTCTTAGAACATTATTAAGCGCCATTTACCACGCTGTGAGGGCACGGCGAGTCCAGGTGTCAGAATGGGAATCCATGGATTCTCGCCGGACTGCCTATCGACCTCCCGCGCCCCCACACAGTCATCGCCAACCGCAAAAGGTCTACCGGCGACGTCGCGCGATCGTGGCCCTGGCGCTCGCGACGGTCACGATCTTCGGGTACTACGGCGCGACCTTGGCCCTGGCGCTCACCAACCAGAGCTACGGCAGTTCCATCGCTGCGCGCGTGGCCGAGTGGGGCCGCTCGCACGGCATCGGTGGATTCGTGACCTGGGCCGAGACCGAGTGGTACCGGTTGAACCCACCACGGAAGGGTGGCGCGCCGCCCCAGGGTTCCTTCGGCTCGGGCCCCACCACCGTCAAGGTCCCCCTCGGCGGTCACCTCCCCCCGCCCGCGCCGATCAAGAGTCCCGCGGCGCACCCCTTGCCCGGTGAAGGCGTCTGGCACATCGCGGGTCGAGAGACCGCCAACGGCGTGCCGGGTCTCTACGAGGCGTTCGTTCGTCCCAACGCCGTCAACACCAGTTACGTCGTGGGCGTGGCGTGGATGGACCCGACGGTCCTTCGCGCCCAGCTCTACTCGGGTTCCTACATCCCCGGTGGTGGCCCTTACAAGTACTCAGCACCCATCACCCCCGCCGCCTCGACGACACTCGTCGCGGCGTTCAACGCCGGCTTTCGACTCCAGGACGCGAACGGTGGCTACTACACCGATGGGCGCATCATCAAGCCGCTTCGCGTGGGTGCGGCGTCGGTCGTGATCTTCAAGGACGGCACCATGACCGTTGGCCAATGGGGCAGTGACGTCAAGATGTCCAACCAGGTGGCCTCGGTGCGACAGAACCTCGACCTCATTGTTGAAAACGGCAAGGCCGTGCCGGGACTCGCGTCACAGAACTCGCCCAAGTGGGGCATCACCCTCGGCGGCACGTTCAACGTCTGGCGCTCGGGTCTGGGCGTGACCAAGGACGGCGCGCTCGTCTACGTGGGCGGGCCCGCACTATCGATCAGCGACCTCGCCAACGTCCTCGTACGCGCGGGCGCGGTGCGCGCGATGCAACTCGACATCAACACCGGCTGGGTGCAGTACTCGATCTTCAACGGCGCGATCGGCACACCGCTCAACGGCAGCACCGCGGTGCCGTTGCTCAACGGGATGGAGTCACCCACGCGCTACTTCGCCAACTGGTGGAACCGAGACTTCTTCACGATGAGCCTTCGTGGCAACGAACTGAAGAAGTCATCGACGTCGTCGGTGACGACCTCGACCGCGAAGGGCTAGACGTAACCAGCCACGTCGGTGACAGTCGGTTGCTCGGCGACGAGACGGAGGGGTATCTCGCTTCTGACGTTGCAGAGATCGAGAGCCAAGTCGCTGCACAGTCTCACCGCAGCGACTTTTCGAATCACGTGTCAAAGCCCCTGAACAGATTCGACTACCGACACTCGAGCAGCATCTTGGCTCGTGAGACGAGCGATCGTCGTCGACGCTCGCCCCGATGCGTTACTGAGGCGCGTTCAGCGGTCTCCAAGTAGGGGTTCGAATGGCCGGTGCGGGTGGTTGAACCTAGGCGGAGAGATCGAGTGTGACTGCTTCGCCGCGCCAGGCATCGCTTCGCGAGTCGCCCGGCACACTTAGTGCATTTAACGCTCGAAAGGTTGAATGGCGGCGGGAAATCTTCGTTCACAGCAGTCGAGCAGCGCGAACGCTTTGGCGAAGGGTACCCCCACCGCACGTCACTCGCATGATCTCATGACCCGGTGAGGTGGTATGACTGCTCCGTGGACGAAACTCGCCATCACGGCGTCAATTCAAAAGGTGTGGCCCCCCCTTTGCCCATCAGCGCCGAGGAACTTCGCGTTCGAGCGCTGAACGATACCCACGTCCTAGATCGTGGCGCTGACTTTCGCTTCGATCGCGTCACTCGACTATGCCGGAACCTCTTCAAAGTGCCCTTGGCGTACGTCGCGTTCATTGATCGCGACCTGCCAAGGGTCAAGTCATCCTCGGGCGAACTTCCCGACACGCCGAGGCGTCGCGAAGATTCCTTCTCGAACATGGCGATTCAACAGACCGGCCTGTTTCTGATCGAAGACGCCGCAGCTGACGCACGCTATTCATCGAATCCGAACGTGACGGGTACGCCGTACCTACGGTTCTTTGCCGCCTACCCCATTGAAACCCAGGGGCAGCGCGTCGGAGCCTTGTGCCTGATGGACACTGAGGCGCGACATCTCTCGGAACTCGAAGCGTCACTACTGCGCGACCTCGCACTGTGGATTCAAAACGAAGTCCAACGTGATGCAGATCACGACAGAGCGACCGCCGTACATCGGGCGCTTCTGCCCCACGCACTGCCTTCTTTTGACGGTTATGAATTGGTCGGGCGGTGTATTCCAGCGCTGGCCGTCGGCGGCGATTACTACGACTGGTATCTCAGTACTGACGACGAACTCGTCGTGACCTTGGCCGACGTCATGGGTAAGGGCATGGGCGCCGCGATGATAATGGCGACCGTTCGCACCGTCCTGAGACTCATCGCACGTGAGACCGATCTGGCCGATGCGCTCCAGAGGGCCGCGCGCGTGATGGCGAACGATCTCGCTCGTACGAATACATTCGTCACCCTCTTTGACGCGCGCATCACGAAGAGCACCGGCGACGTCGAGTACGTGGACGCGGGTCTTGGCCTCGCTTTCATACTGCACGACAACGGGTCCTATGACCGACTACCAGTGCGTGGCCTGCCGCTCGGCATTGACCACGAGACGCCGTGGGTCGCTGGCCACACACAACTAAAGGTCGATGAGACTCTCATTGTCTTTAGCGATGGCATTTACGACTCGTTGGGTGGCACCGATGAAGCGTTCGCAATCGTCGCAGCGCATTTCGTAGGTCGTGACAGCCTGGATGACTGCGTGCGCACCCTGATCACTGGTATCACGGACCGTCCCACCAGTGATGACATAACGATCCTTGCACTACGCCGCACTGAGACGACGTGACCACCACCTCGGTGGTGAGGCTTCGCTGGTCAGTGTGCCTATCATCTGAAAGAGGTGGGCCGAGACGCCAACTCATTCACGAGTCACTAATCGCGTTTCAGCGGCACGGAGGGGTATGAACGGACAGGTCTTCACGCCACGACGCATCCCTGTGAAGATGGAGCTAGTGGGTGACGACCTGGCCCACGCCGGACTTCTCGACGATCTCAGCGTGCTCGATGATGAGCAGATCGAGTTATTTGAGAGAATGGTGCTTATCTGCACCGTGCTGTTCGATGTGCCAATGGCCGCCATCTCGCTCATCGACGGAGACCACCAGCGCTTCGTAGCGAAGCGGGGATTCGATCTCGACGGCATCCGTCCCCAAGACCAATTCTTGGACCTCACGAAGGGGCCGTCTGAGATCTTCATTGTTGAAGACACTTCAGCGGACCCTCGGTTTGCAGAGAATCCTCATGTGGTTGGCTACCCGCACATCGCTTTCTACGCGGGCTTTCCCATCGAGACTCAAGCTCGACGCGTTGGGACGATCTGCATCATGGACTCGCGTTCTCGGGTTCTCACCGACGAGCAAGAGGTCAGCCTGCAGGGCTTTGCGATGGTGGTGCAGACCGAATTAGCGCGACGACAAGGTCGCGGGCGAGCGGTTGAAGTCCACCGGGCGCTCTTACCGCCGCCGGTCACCTCGATACCCGGCTATCAAGTCGCCGGTGTATGCGTACCGTGGAGGGTGGTCGGCGGGGATTACTACGACTGGACGCTTTTCGAGTCCGGTGAGTTAGTGGTCAGTGTCGGTGATGTCATGGGTAAGGGCATCAGCGCCGCCGTCATAATGGCCAGTGTGCGCGCGGCCTTCAAGACCCTCGAACTGCGCTCATCGTTGGCTCAGATTGTGAGTGACGTCGCCCACGCACTCGATGATGACCTCGCTCGTTCGGGTTCCTTCGTCACCGTCTTCCATGCTCTTATTGACCTTTCGACCGGGGACATGGAATACGTTGATGCCGGGCACGGACTCGCCATCATCCTTCATCCCGATGGCTCCTTCAAGCGCCTACCGGTTCGAGGAATTCCCATTGGCGTGGAGGTGGAGAACGAGTGGACCTCGGGATTCGCGAGGTTGGATCACGGTGACACGCTGCTCGTCGTCAGTGATGGATTCTGGAGAGCGCTCGGTGGGAATGACGACGCTCGCAACGACATCGTCGCGCGCGTGCTCGCGCTCGACGACCTCGCGCATGGGCTTGATGACCTGCTCGACGGGGTGCGTGCGCGTGAAGCGCTCGACGACATCACCGCACTTGCGCTTCGCCGAGATGGGCGTTGATGGCGCGACCGGCCGATATTGAGTACAAGGGCTTCCAACTCTTGGTGATTCGGGCCTTCGTGTTCCTCTCGCTGGCTTTTGGTCTGCGCTATCTGCAATGGCGTTGGATGAGTTCGCTCAATATGGCGCAGTGGTGGGTCTCGGTTCCCCTCGTCGTCGCCGAGACGTACGCGATGATCGACGGGTTCCTTTTCGGCATGACCGTCTGGCGCAGCGGTCACCGGCGAAAGGTCGAGCCCTTAGGGCGACCAGTCACAGTCGATGTCCTGATCACAACGTACAACGAACCCATTGATCTCGTCATGGAAACCGCTCGGGCGGCGTTGCGTATCAAGTATCCCCACGCCACCTACATCCTCGACGATGGCGCGCGCGACGAACTGCGCGACCTCGCGCAGTTCGAAGGTGTCGGCTACATAACGCGCAGTGAGGAGTGGGTGGACCGACCACTGCACGCCAAGGCCGGCAACTTGAATAACGCATTGATGGTCACCTCGGGAGAGTTTCTCTTGATTCTCGACTCCGATCAGATGCCCGACGAAAACATCCTTGACGAGACACTCGGGTACTTCGCCGACGCCAAAGTTGCCCTGGTGCAAACACCACAGCACTTTTGGAACGTCACCAAGAGTGACCCACTCGGTACGCAGGCGACACTCTTCTATGGGCCCATTATGAGAGGAAAGGATGGCTGGAACGCTGCATTCTTCTGTGGGTCGAACGCAGTGCTGCGCCGTGAGGCGCTTATGCAACTCGCTCTCACGGGCTACGTGCACGACGTCGCTGCCGTACTGAAATCGAACCTGCGTGGCGCGCGAAGGGTGATCGCTCGCGCCCGACACCAGGCCCCTGACAGCGCGAGCATCGACACCGCTCTCGCACAGATTGATGAGGCAATTGAAGAGGTGCGCGGCGCCACGCGACGTGGTGTGTCGCTCGCCGAGGCCACGCTTCAATTTCAACGAAGGGTGAACCTCATCTCACGCGAGGCGATTCACCGAGACCTCCAAGAGATTCGTCGCGATCTTGAAGAGATTGGCGACGTTGACGAGAATCAGGGAATCTCCCCAGAGTCGATCATCGAAATTCCCCACCCTGTG
>JABBNY010000136.1 GCA_019352095.1 Acidobacteriota bacterium | reverse complement strand
CACGTTGGCTATGAGTTGCTGCTGCTCGGTGCGTATCGGCGAAGTGATTTCTCCCAGTCCTACCCGACGGCGCGCGGGATCGCCCCACTGCTCGTCTCTGGCGGTGGACTCGTGTTCGCGGGTGAGCATCTCAGTACGCGCGGGCTGCTCGGCGTCGTAGGAATAGTCGTTGGTATCGTGGCGCTCGCGGCGCGTCGCGGCGCCACGTCGAATCGTGCGGGGACCTACTGGGCGCTGGCGTGTGGGGCGTCGATCGCCGCTTACAGCGTGGTCGACGGACTGGGCGTGCGAGCCGCCCAGAACACCCTTCGGTACGCCGTCACGCTCTTTGTCCTGCAGTCCAGTGTCTGGCTGATCGGCGTCGTCGCGCGTCGCCCGCGGGGCTGGTGGCCCGGTCCTCGTCGCGCGACACTCGGGGTGCTCGGCGGCGTCCTCTCGGTCGCCGGATACGCGGCAGTGCTGTGGGCTCAATTGCGGGCGCCGCTTGGCGTGGTGAGTGCGCTGCGCGAGACCGGTGTCCTGTGGGCGGCACTTATTGGGGTACTCGTCTTTCGCGAGGGTCGACTCCGTCGAATACTGGCTCCCGCGGCATTGGTGGCGCTCGGGATTGCGCTCCTCAGTCTCGACTGAGTCGCCGATGACCTCGCCGCGAGCTACTGTGCGTCTGCGCGCAGGACCAGACAGAACGGGTGGCCCACGGGGTCGAGGTAGACGCGAAACGTGGTGCCGGGCTGGAAGGACGCCTTGGTAGCACCGATCGCGAGCACGTGTGCCTCGCCGCGATCGAGATCGTCGATTGTGAAGTCGAGATGGGCTTGCTGGGGTACGGCCCCTTCGGGCCAGGTGGGTGCCACGAATCCAGGGACTTTCTGGAAGGCCAGTGTCGGAGCCTGCCCATTCAGCAGTTCAATCCATTCGACCTCTTCTGGTTTAAAGTCGCCGAGCGGTTCGACCTCGAGACCGGTGAGCGCTGAATAGAAATGGGCGAGCGCGATCGGATCGGGGCAATCAAGCGCTGTTAGTTGAAAGTGTGGCAAGTTCATCGCGCAACGCTACAACAGCGACGTCCCATCATCAAGGGCGTCCGACCTTCGAACCATCGCACGTGGCACCACGTCCTAGTCCGTTACGGTCAAACGTGCGCGGCGTGTGTCGGTAGTGTTGCGAACACGTTTGATGCATCGAGGGGGTTCATCGTGAGTGAGTTGACGCCAGATCGAAAACCGGCGAGCGAGGCGACTCGCGAGTGCCAGGCCGCGCGGCGTGAGACCTTGGCGGGCGCATCGATCGAAGACTTCGAGTTGGCCGCGCGCGGGCGCATTGCCCCCGGTGCACCACGACAAGTACCGGGTCGATTCGCCCACGTGGTGTGGGACCTCGACAGCTACGCATTCCTCGATGATCCCTCGCTCGCCAATGACCCTCCCGATACCGTGCACCCGAGTCTCTGGCGTCAAGCTCGGCTCAATAACATCGCCGGCCTGTTCGAAGTGGCGCCCCAGATCTATCAGGTGAGAGGAATGGACATCTCGAACGTCACGTTCCTCGCTGGCGCGACGGGCTGGATCGTGATCGATCCGTTGACCAGCGAGGAGACCGCGCGTGCCGCACTCGCCCTCGTGAACGAACATCTGGGTACGCGCCCGGTGCACGCGGTGATCTTCACGCACAGTCACACCGATCACTTCGGTGGCATCTACGGGATCGTGAGTGAGGAACAGGTCGCGAACGGGGAGGTCGAGCTCATCGCGCCGGCCGGGTTCCTCGAGGCGGCGATCAGCGAGAACGTCCTCGCGGGCACAGTGATGTTGCGAAGAGCGACCTACATGTACGGTGCGTTGCTCGCCCATGATGAGAAAGGGCACGTGGATACCGGACTGGGCAAGGGTCTCCCCGCCCTACCCACGGTGGCCCTCGCGCCGCCGAATCACGACATCGACGCGACCGGCTGCGAACTCATCATTGACGGGCTCCGTCTGGTCTTTCAGATCACACCTGGCACAGAGGCGCCCGCGGAGATGAACATCTTCCTCCCCGATCTTCGCGCGCTGTGCATGGCGGAAAACTGTACGGCGAACCAGCACAACCTGTACACGCTTCGCGGGGCACAGGTGCGCGACGCACTGCTCTGGAGCAAGTACATCGACGAATCACTCGCGCTCTACGCGCCGCACAGTGACGTGCTCTTCGCGAGCCACCACTGGCCGAGATGGGGCCGCACCCAGATCATCAACTACCTCGAAAGCCAGCGCGACGCGTATCGCTACGTGCACGACCAGACGTTACGTCTCGCCAACCTCGGCCACACCATGCTCGAGATCGCCGAAGAGTTGGAGCTTCCCGACGGACTCGGCGACGAGTTCTTCAATCACGGGTACTACGGGACCGTCTCTCACAACGTCAAGGCCGTCTACCAGCGCTACCTCGGATGGTTTGATGCGAATCCGGCCCACCTGTGGCCGCTACCACCCGTGCAGGCGGCGTCACGGTACGTCGAGTTCATGGGTGGTGCGAGCGCCGTGCTCGCCAAGGCGCAGGAGTACTTCGATCGTGGCGACTATCGCTGGGTGGTCGAGGTTGTCAATCACGTTGTCTTCGCCGAGCCCGAGAACCTCTCAGCACGGCTGCTGCAGGCTGACGCACTCGAACAGCTTGGTTACCAGAGCGAGTCGGGTCCGTGGCGTGATTTCTATCTGAGTGGTGCGCTGGAGCTTCGTGCGAACGGCAGCGCCCTGAAGGGTCTTCGTAGCAACGGCGTGGGCCCGGGACTCGTCAAGTCGATGTCGATCGGATTGCTGCTCGACATGCTCGGGGTGCATCTGAACGGTCCTCGAGCGCGCGATCTCGCATTCGACGTGAACCTCACCGTACGTGGCACGAACGAAGTGTGGACGTTCGGCGTTCGTCATGGGGTGCTGCATTCGCGATGCGCAGAACACCGCGAGGACGCACGCGTCACACTCACGACGTCGGTGGCCCAGTTCGCGGCCTTCGTGACCAACGTAGCGACCCTCGAAGACCTCGAGGCGACCGGGGAGTTCCACGTTGGGGGCGACACGTCGCTCCTCGCGCAGCTTCGTGCGTGTCTCGACGAATTCGATCTCGGTTTTGAGATCGTGCTGCCCTAAGCCTTCAGTCGAGCGATCACGTCATCGACAACGCCACTCGTCGTCGATTCGCCGCCCAGGTCGAACGTTCGAACGCCCGCCGCCGCACCCTCGAGGGTGGCGTTACGAAGTCGCTCGGCGGCGACCTGGTACGCGGGGTAGTCCAGGTGCAGCGCCGCCTGGTCGAGCAGGGCCGCTTCGGCGAGGAGCATCGACATCGGGTTCGCGACGTTCTTGCCCTCGAGCGTCGGCGCAGTGCCGTGGGGAGCCTCGGCCATGGCGACTTGGGGGTGAAGGTGCTCGTCGAGAGACATCAGCACCGACTCGGCGCCCGCAATGGAGCCGAACATTGCGAGCACCATGTCACTCAGGCAGTCGCCGTCTCGGTTGAGCGCCGGGATCACCAGGGTCTGTTCGTGCACGTCGGTCAACAGACCCGCGTAGGTCGCGTCGATCAGGGTGGGTCGGTACGCAACGCCGGGGTAGCGCGCGGCGGCGGCGTCCATCTCTTCTTTCAGCATCCCTTCGTAGGTCGGCGAGACCGTCCACTTGGGACCGCCGTACACCATGGCGCCGACCTGCGAAGCCGCTTTGAAGGCGTACTCGGCAACGAAGCGACAGGTTGAACGCTCAATCTTCTCGGTACGCCAGGCAACCTCGCCGAAGCTGCCGATCTCACCCTCGCGTCCTTCGGCCGCTCCGTAGGCGTCGCCGACGGCCATGCGGATGACAATGATGGGCTTGTTCGTGGCGACCACGGGCGTGACACCTGGGATACGTCGTCCGGTGCGCACGATGACCGAGCCGCCGATACCCTCACGAAGGAGCCGGTTCGGTGAGCCGACCCCGCCGCGCTCGGGCGGCGTGATGGTGGCCGCCTTCAGTCCGAGTCCGGTTTCGACCATCGCTTCGGCGGCTTCGCGCACGATGTCGTTATTGGTGGCGCGGCGCTTCTCGAGTGAGAGGTCGAAGTGCACCATCTCGAGCGGTATACCCAAGATCTCGGGGGTCATGACGCGAAGGGCTTCGATCAGGAGTTCCTGACCGGTCTGATCGCCATCGCACACGATGATCTTTGCGGTGGAAGTGGTCATGATGTTCTCCTGGTGACTGACTCGACGCTGTGGTTCGGGCACTCAGTGGCAAGGCCCGCGCATATCGACGTTAACGCACCCCAGACCACGAGTTCGAGCGAGGCCGTGTGCGAGTGATGCGCGCAGTCGATCAGAGAAAGCGTCGCTGCGTTACCAAATTGGTCAGTTGGTATCGAGTCGAGAGTTGGAGCTTTCTAAGGACCGCGGATACGTGACTCTCCACGGTCTTGTTCGCGATGTCGAGTTGAAGTGCGAACTCTCTATACGTGTAACCACGCGCGATGAGTCGCAGCACTTCGATCTCTCGCGGTGTGAGTTGATCGAGTTCGGGGTCGAGTGACGGACGCGATGGTGGCCGGACCCCTTGGCGATGAACGCATCGAGGGCGAAGCCCGCGAGTCGTCTCGAGAAGACCGTGTCACCCGCCGCGGTGCGAAGTATTGCCTCGACGAGTTCGGGTCCCTCGATGTTCTTGATCACGTACCCGCGCGCACGATGGCGATCACGTCCTCGGCGGCGTCAGCGACAGAGAGCTCGAGGAACTTCATCGATGTGTCGAGTGTGCCGACCCCCTCGATGACGGCAAGTCCCCCGCCATCTGGCATGTGCACGTCGAGCAGCACCACGTCAGGCGAGCGCTCGATGATCATCTCGATCGCTGGGGCGACTTCGTCCGCTTCGCCGATGATATCGACGTACTGCGAGAGCTCTGAGCAAATGCCGGCTCGAATGAGTGCGTGGTCGTTGGTCGATCCTGATCCGGTGTCACTCCGTGGCGGTCGTGGGCGATGCTTTGATGGCGACGCCGACGCTGAAGTAGCTCCAGGGTTTTGGTCCGCGCACGAAGCGCTGTTCGCTCCACTGAAGCTCGAAGCCCGATTCGCGCACCATGGCGAGAGGATCTCGGATTAACTGGCACCCGTCGGCCACCCGCTGCTCGAAGCCGTTCAGGCGTCGCTGCCATCGTGCGGTGGCGTCATCGGGTGCGATCCCGTGCTCGAGGAAGTGCAGCGTGGCTCCCGGCTTCAGCACGCGAAATAGTTCGAGCAGCGCGGCGTGCGGGTCCTTGATCGTGCACAGGGTGAAGGTGACGAGGGCGGCGTCACAACTTTCGTCTGCGAGCGCGAGTCGCTGGCCGTCGGTGCCGATGTGTTCTATGGCCACCGAGGAGTGTTCGATTCTCTTGCGGGCCAGCTTTCGCGCGATGGGCGCGGGCTCGACGGCGAAGACGTGACGCACCGCCTCGGGATAGTGCGCCACGTTGGTGCCAGATCCGAAGCCGATTTCCACCACGTCACCACTCAACCCGGCGCACACCTTTTGACGCCAACGCGCGATGCCCGCGCTGCTGCAGGTCCAGTTGACGATTCGTGGAACGATGTGGTCTTTGTAGATGCCCATGTAGAGAAACTAGGGGTCCCGCTGGGGATCACGCATCCACGGGTTCGCTCAGGATAGATGGGTGGTGAGGAGTTGGAGCCCGAGACTGGAGCCCGAGACCAGGATCCACAAGGCGCCCCCCATCAACAAGGGTCGTGCTCCCATCTTTCGGATCTCGGCGAAATTACTTGACATCCCAATTGCCCCGAGAGCCACGCTGATCATGAATGACGCCACGAGGGCGAGGTCGGGATGCCAGGCCGAGCTGATCCAGTTCATGGAGTTGGCGAACACGGCCACGAGGAACCAGATTATGAACACCGGAAAGACCCGGCGAAGCGTGGTGATCCTCGAGGGCACGTCGGTCGATGCGACGGTACCCTTCGAGCGTGCTCGTAGTGACGCGAGTCCAACGGTGATCGGGATGATCATCAACGTTCGTGTCAACTTCACGATGACCGCGAAGGAGGCCGCCGCCTTTGAGTAGACGCTCGACGCCGCTACGACCGATGACATGTCATTGACGGCGGTGCCCGACCACAAGCCAAAGGCGTGTGAGGAGAGATGCATGAGGTGTCCGAGTGCGGGAAAGGTGAGCACCGCCGTCACGTTGAAGAAGAAGATCGTGGAGATTGCGTAGGAGACGTCCGATTCCGACGCGCTGATCACCGCGTCGGTGGCGGCGATGGCCGACGCCCCGCAGATTGCCGTGCCCACGCCGATCAGCGTCGTGAGGTCACTCTCGATCAGGAGCCAGCGACCGAGGAGCCACGCGCTCGCGAGTGCGACCACGAGCGTCCCGAGCAGCACGGGCAGTGAGGAGACGCCCGTGACGACGACCTCATGGAAGGAGAGTCCGGTCCCGAGCACGATGATTGATCCCTTCAAGACCGACTTGCTCGAGAACCCGATGCCCGCCTGGAGCGTCTTCTTCTTCGAGACGAAGGCCGAGATGATCATGCCCCCGACAATGGCGAACACGGGCGCGCCGATTACGCGGAAGTGGTTGCCCGCGATCGTTGCGACAATGGCGAGAACGACCGAGATCGCGAGGCCCGGCACGAGCGCGCGGGTGCGTCGGACGAGTCCCGTTGACGCGTGGGCGCCAGGGGCTTCGTCAGTCAGATTTGTCTCGAGTGAAGGGGAGGGTGTCATTGACTCCACCTTCCCAGCGATACGAGGCGCTACTTAGTGCGAATTTCGTGACATAGCTATAAGGTTTACTTATGCCACTTCCTGAACCGACGCCGGACGTCCGCTCGCTGGACCTACTCAAGAGTGTGGCGTCGGCCGGTTCGATTCGCCAGGCGGCGCTCGCCCACAACATCAGCCAGCCCGCCGCGAGCATGCGTCTGCGCACGCTCGAGCACACATTGGGGCTCACGTTGTTGGACCGTTCGAACGGTCGCGCGACCTTGACCCGCGCGGGACTCGCGGTCGTTCAGTGGGGTGACGAAGTCATTGACGCGATGCAGAATCTGATGCTCGGGGTCAACGCTGCACGCAGCGAAGGAAAGCACCATCTGCGCATCATCTCGAGCATGACGGTGGCCGAATATCTCATACCTACCTGGCTCAACCGCTTCCAGATCTCGAATCCCGAGACCACCGTCGCGTTCACCATGGCAAATTCCGAGCACGTGTCTCAGGTCATGGTCGAGCACGGCGCGGACATTGGTTTTGTCGAAGGTCAACGAGCTCCCGCTGGTCTGGAATCAAAGGTCGTGCGTGAGGATACGCTCGTCATCGTGGTCGCCCCCTCGCACCCGTGGGCTCGACGACGATCACCCGTGCGCGCGAGGGACCTCGCCGGTGTGTCGCTCGTGCTGCGCGAGTCGGGTTCGGGAACCCGTGAAGTGCTCGAAGCTGCGC
>JABBNY010000135.1 GCA_019352095.1 Acidobacteriota bacterium | reverse complement strand
CCCCACCACGAGCCTGTGTTGCAACACCTGATCTGTGACATTTAACTTTCAGGTGATGGTTGACATAACAACAGCTGACCCTTGACACCGCACGAGCGCTGATTGCGAAGTAGTCGAGCGGCGAAGAGGCGGAGCGCTGACCAATTTTGACGTCGCATCGAACATGGGAGGAGATTCCCTCAAACGATCAATTGACAATGACGACCGAAAGTGACGCAGAACTCGAGACCAGCCCTTACATCGCGCTCCGGAAACCCTCATCCTGACGAGTTACTCGGACTTTGCATCAATCTTTTGCTGATTACGGGCACGCTCGCGGTGCGTACAACCCGGCCAGCAACAAGGTCGGCGCTGACCCTCTTCCAATTCCTCTTTGGTGCGGCGGATACGGCGCTCTCTGGTGTGTGCTTGTTTGGCGTCGTCCACCCAGCAGATGAATTCGTTTCGGGCAAGAGGAGTGATGTCACACCAAGCCTCAAGCGCGAGGGTACTGGAAATCAGCGCCCTACGTAGATCAACCGGAAGGTTGTGAACTACGCCACCGGGTACTCGCGGACCTTTCATGGTCAGAGGGTAGCCGATCAAGACCCTCGGAGTGAAGGGGCAAGATTTTGGGCTGCGTCGCGGATGCGTTACGGTCTCTAGTAGATAAATAAAGGACGTGATATGGCACAAGACCGCTCTTCGTTGACCAGCCTCGAGCGTGAAAAGGCATCAGTTTTCCATTCGTGGTCGGCACAGTCCACCATCAATCCACTCATGATCAAAGACGCGCAGGGCGTCTACGTCACCGATGAGAGCGGCAAGGTCTATCTGGACTTCTCCTCCCAATTGGTGAACACAAACATCGGCCATCAGCACCCGTCAGTCGTCAAGGCGATTCAGGACCAAGCAGGCCTACTCTGCACCATTGCGCCCCAGCACGGGTACGAAGCGCGGTACCGTGCCGCCGAGTTGATCCTTGATCATTCGTTTGAAGGTGCTGCAAAAGTGTTCTTCACCAATGGCGGCACCGAGGCCGTCGAACACGCCGTTCGAATGGCGCGCTTGCACACGGGACGGCACAAGATCATGTCCGCCTATCGCAGTTACCACGGCGGCACGTCAACGTCGATCAACCTCACGGGCGATCCTCGGCGTTGGCCCAGCGACAACGGAACCGCCGGAGTGGTCCACTTCTTTGGCCCATTCTTCTACCGTTCTATGTTCCACGCGACGAGCGAGGAAGAGGAACGCGACCGCGCGCTTGAGAACCTCGAGAACACGATTCTCTTCGAAGGACCCTCGAGTATCGCGGCAATCATTCTCGAGACGGTACCCGGCACTGCGGGCATCATGATCCCGCCCAAGGGTTTCTTGCAGGGCGTGCGCGCGATCTGTGACCGCTACGGCATTGTCTTCATTGCCGACGAAGTGATGGCGGGCTTTGGTCGCACGGGGTCATGGTTTGCCTACCAGCAGCACGACGTGACGCCCGACCTCGTCACGTTCGCCAAGGGCGTGAACTCGGGTTACGTTCCACTGGGCGGCGTGGTGGTGAACGAAGCGATCAGCGCGACGTTCGCCGATCGGGTCTACCCCGGCGGCCTCACCTATTCAGGTCACCCTCTCGCCTGCGCTGCGGCAGTTGCCTCGATTGAGGCAATGCAGAATGAGCACATCGTCGAGAACGCGAAGCGCATCGGTGACGAGATCCTCCGACCCGGACTCACTGAACTCGCCGAGCGCCATCACGTCATCGGCGACGTGCGCGGGGTGGGCGTTTTCTTCGCCCTCGAGCTCGTCACCGATCGCTCGACCAAGGAGCCTCTCGCCCCTTACGGTGGCACCTCGCCGGCGATGAACGAAATCGTGGCTGCGTGTCGCGCCGAGGGTCTCTTGATCTTCTCTAACTACCACCGCTTACATGTCGTGCCGCCGTGCACGATTACCGATGATGAAGCCCGCGAGGGGCTAGCGCGCCTGGATCGCGCGCTCGGCGTCGCCGACAAGTACTACGTCGGGGCCAAGTGAGCATCGAAGAACGAAGAGTTCGAGCGGCGTCGCAACTTCGCGAACTCGGCCACGAGTTCGTATCACGTGAACTCAGTGACGAGCAACTTGAGGTGATCGAAGCGCACATCACCCAGTTGTTCGAACTTGTGAGTGCGGGCGAGCCACGCCGGCGCGTTCTCTCAAGCGGTTTACTCGCGGATTTCAAGATGGCGGTTCCCGAGGAGGGCCAACGCGAACCCCACCAGCTCTTCGGCGACTCCATTGTCTCGGGCGGTGCCAACCCAATGGGTCTCGGCGGTTCACTCTGGCGCGAAGGGAATACCGCGGTGATGGAGGTGACTTTGGGTCAAGCCTTTGAAGGCGCGCCCGGGCGCGCCCACGGTGGCATCGTGGCCGCGCTCATCGATGAGACCATGGGTCTCGTGCTCGCCATCAACGACGAGTTGGCCTTCACCGCGCAACTCGACATCACCTACGTGGCACCCACCCCCATCAACCAACCCATCACCGCACGCGCGTGGCTCGAGCAGCGAGACGGTCGCAAACTCTCAATCTCCGCAAAGGTCGAAGCGGTGTCAGTGGTGATCGCTGAAGCAAAAGCGCTCTTCATCTCCGTTGACCCGCAAAAGTTTCTGGAACGGCTCTCCTCCGCCACGCAGTGAGGTTGGTCGCAGTTAAGAGCCATGTTGTCACTGACCCGCACGTTTCGCTCCAGCAAAGTGCCCAGCACCACGGCGGACTTCTGGTTCCTCAAGATCGTCACGACCGCCATGGGCGAGTCAACGTCAGACTTCCTTGTTCACCACTTCTCGCCAGTACTGGCCGTACTCGCCGGTGCCGTCGTATTCACATTCGCGCTCTACGCACAACTTCGCGCGCCACGCTATCTCGTCGTGACGTACTGGTCCGCGGTGGTCATGGTCAGCGTCTTTGGCACGATGTGTGCGGACGCCGTTCACGTGGGGCTCGGTGTCCCCTACGTCATCTCGGCGATCTGCTTCGCGCTCGCACTGGCTGGGATCTTTGTCACGTGGCGCCACTTCGAATCAACGCTCTCGATCCATAGCATCACGACCACGCGACGTGAGCTCTTCTACTGGTCAACGGTTACCGCCACGTTCGCCCTCGGCACCGCCACCGGCGACATGACTGCCTATACCTTGAATTTTGGCTTCTTCAGTTCGGCCCTATGGTTCAGCGTCCTGCTCACGATGCCCGCGCTGTACTTCGCGCTCACCCGTAAGAACGCGATTGCGAGTTTCTGGTGCGCGTACGTTCTGACCCGACCCGTGGGCGCCTCCTTCGCCGACTGGTGTGGCGTCTCGACACTGCGTGGTGGACTCGACTGGGGTCCGGGCAATGTCGCGATGGCGCTGACCCTTCTTATCGTGATCAATGTGGTGCTTCTCGCTTGGCGAACGTCGTCTCAAATGAGGACCTCCGTCGTTAGGCTGTAAGCATGCCCGCCGTCACAGTTGATAATCCACTCGAGTTGCCCCGTATCGTCGCAGCCAAGCCTGACGATCGCGCACGTCGCGTGAAATCGATCACCACCGCGCCTCGCGGACTCGAGGGCGAGGGGTTCCCCGTCCGTCGAGCGTTTGCGGGTATCGACCTCGCCGATCTCGACCCCTTCATCCACATGGACCAGATGGGCGAGATCGATTACGGTCCCGGCGAGCCCAAAGGCACGCCGTGGCACCCACACCGGGGGTTCGAAACCGTCACCTACATGATCGAGGGGACGTTCCTGCACCAGGATTCCATTGGTGGGGGCGGCATGATCCAAAATGGTGCAACCCAGTGGATGACCGCCGGCGCGGGCATCTTGCACATCGAGCGACCGCCGGATGCACTGATCGACTCGGGCGGGCTGTTCCACGGGATTCAGCTCTGGGTCAACCTCCCGTCGAAATTGAAGATGACCTCACCGCGCTACCAGGACATTGGTTCGAACGCGGTGACCTTGTTGACTAACGAGAACGGTGACGCCATTATCCGCGTAATTGCCGGAACGCTCGGTGACGTGCAGGGTCCGGGTTCCACGCACACCCCCATCACCTTGGTTCACGCGACATTGCTTCCGGGTGGTCAGTTGGCATTGCCGTGGAATCGCGAGTACAACGCGCTCACCTACGTGCTGAGCGGGCGCGGCACGGCCGGACTCCAGCGAGACACACTGGAAGAAGGTCAGATGGCCGTGCACGTCGACGGGGACGTAGTGGTCCTGTCGGCCAATGAGTCTCAGGACTCACGTACGAAGGCGTTTGAGGTCTTGATCCTCGGTGGCGAGCCCATACGAGAGCCCGTGGCCGCCTACGGGCCCTTCGTGATGAACACGCGCGCCGAACTCCAGCAGGCGTTCGAGGACTACCAGGCGGGCCGACTCGGCCAGATTCCCGCCGATCACATCTAGTCCGCTTGCACCGGCTCGTCGCGGTGGACCAAGAACGTGCCAGTGGCACGACTGACCAACTTACCCTCGTCACTCGTGAGAGTCGCCTCTGCGTAAGCAACCTGACGCGTGAGGCGCACGACCTCACCGCGCAAGAGATAGGGCTTGGCACGCATGGCCGGTCGAAGCAGTTCAGTGGTCATCTCGATGGTCGCCTGCGTGCGATCGCGCCCTGATAATGCGCTGTTGATCGCGAAGTTCATCGCCGCATCCAGCAGCACCGAATGCACCCCCGCCTGCACCGCACCGTGGGGATTACAGGCGAGTTCGAGTGGCGTGAAGGTGCCTGTCACCCAGCCCAAGTCTTCGCCGTCAACCCCGTAACTCTCAAAGGATCCGCCGATGGCCGCGATGATGGCCATCCCCCCATCACCCAACCAGCGATCCATATTCTTGGTTCCACTCACGCTTGCGACGCTACTCCCAACCCACGTCTAGGCTTCGCGCGGTGGGGATTTCCCACGCGCGTAGAAAGGTAGTTCCATGCACACAGCAGTCATTGTTGATGCGGTTCGCACCCCGGGTGGCAAGCGAAACGGAAAACTCAAGAACTGGCACGCCGTTGATCTGGCCTCAGAAGCGCTTCGCGCACTCGCCACCCGCAACAACCTCGATCCCGCACTCATTGATGACGTCATCATGGGCTGCGTCTCACAAGTCGGCGAGCAAGCCTTCAACGTCGGGCGCAATGCCGTGCTCGCGGCGGGATGGCCCGAGTCAGTGCCCGCAACGACCATTGACCGCCAGTGCGGCTCATCCCAGCAGGCCCTGCACTTCGCCGCCCAGGGCGTCATGTCGGGTGCGTACGACATCGTGGTCGCCGCGGGTGTTGAAGTGATGAGTCGCGTCGCCATGGGATCGTCGATTGGCAAGGACTCCGGCTTTCCGTTCGGACCGCGCGTGCACGACCGCTACGAACCGGTCGGTGGACTCAAGAACCAGGGCATCGGCGCCGAGATGATCGCCGATCAGTGGGGCATCTCTCGTGAAGATCTCGACGCGTTTTCCGCCGAAAGCCATCGCCGCGCCGCGCGCGCGACTGCCGAGGGGCGCTTCGAGCGCGAAATCATCCCCATCTACGTGCGAGACGAGAACGGCGACCTGACGAGCGAACTCATGACCGCCGACGAGGGGATCCGGCCCGACTCGAGCGTCGAGACGCTCGCCAACTTAAAGCCCGCATTCCAAGAGGGCGGCAAGGTCACCGCGGGGAACTCCTCACAGATCACCGACGGTGCGTCGGCCGTGCTCATCATGAGCGAAGAGAAGGCCCGAGAGCTCGGCTACACACCGCGCGCGCGATTCCACGCGTTCGCCCTGGCGGGCGTGGACCCGGTCACGATGTTGACCGGTCCGATTCCCGCTACCGCCAAGATCCTCGAACGGACTGGACTCAGTATGGACGACATCGACCTCGTTGAAATCAACGAAGCGTTCGCGTCGGTGGTGCTCGCCTGGCAGAAGGAACACAAGGTCGATCTCGACAAAGTGAACGTGAACGGTGGCGCCATCGCTCTGGGTCACCCCCTTGGTGCGTCCGGTGCGAAGTTGTGCGCAACCTTGCTCAACGAGCTCGAGCGCACCCAGGGTCGTTACGGACTGATCACCATGTGCGAGGGCGGCGGACTGGCCAACGCCACCATCATCGAACGCCTGGGCTAGCGCGCTTCAGCGATACTGCGTCGCCAGATAGAACGCGCTGAACATTGACACCAGTCCGAGTACCAAGTACCACGACGACGTCGAACCGGGCAACACCTGCAAGTAGTTCAAAGTGATGACGAGCAGCCCGAACACCATCAGGTCAACGAGGAGCCAGCCGTACCAATGGGGGCTGTGGTCTGCGCTGGGCGGTCGCTTCGTAGTGACGCGCCCCCGCTTCTCCGCGGTGACGTAGCGCCCGACAGTCTTAGCCTTGCTCTGCTTGGACTGAGACTTTGCCATAAGGACCGATGTTATCGAACCTCGAGCCGGCTCAACCGCTACCCGGTTGAGTACTCGTGTCGCACACCGAAAGGTCGACCGTCGAGTTGTACAGCACCGACGTGCCGCCCGAGGGGTTCTGTGACAGTACCGTGCCGATCTGACTCGGAGAGCAGAGCGTGGGGTCGGCTGACGAAACTGACGTCTGGAGTCCCTGGGACGTCATGGTGGATTCGGCGGCGGACTGCGTCGAGCCAATCACGTCGGGGACGTACACGTTGCAGAACCCAGAGGAAGTGACCAGAATGATCGACGTGCCGGCCTTCACCTGGGTGCCCACAGGAGGGTTCGTGCTAATCACGAGTCCTGACGCCACGGTGTTTGAGCACTTTGTAGTCGTCGAACTCACGCTAAGTCCCTGCTGGACGAGCGTCTGGGTCGCGGCCACCTGGGTCTGACCCGCGACCGGAGGTACCGCGTAGGTCGTCGTCGGTGCGAGGATCGTCAGCACGACCTTGTCACCTGTTCGCGCACTCGTGCCGGCTGCAGGCGACTGGGAGAGCACCGTATTAGGCGTCGCTCCGCTCGTGGAGCTCGAGGTTTGATTGACCGTATACGCGAGGTTCTTCTGCTGGAGCAGCGTCTCGGCCGCACTCAGGGACATGTTGGTTACGTTAGGCACCGTGACCGGCTTGGTGGACGTACCGAGGCTGACCTTGAGCGATACCGATTGACCCGATGAGACCTTCTTGCCAGCCGCTGGCGTGGTGGAGACAACGGTGCCCTTGGGCTTATTCGACTGAATCAGTTTGACCTCACCGATCTGAAGCCCGTTGGTACGCAGCGTTGACGTCGCCGAAGAGATCGACTGACCGATGACGTTCGGCATCGACGTAGTCGTCACAGTCTTGTTGGTCAAGAGGTAGTAGCTGAGCCCCGCGATCGCGAGCAGCAAGATGACCACCACCGACGTGATGCCCGACCGATTCCCGCGACGTCGACGCACATCGGTACGAGGTCCGCTCATCACGGGCACTGATTGAGTGCGTTCACCGGCCGAGACCGCCGAGACCGCGCGCGTCGCATCAGCACCGAAGAACGCGCCCGCCTCGACGCCACCCTCCCTGGCTCTAAGTCTCGCGACGCCCTGC
>JABBNY010000134.1 GCA_019352095.1 Acidobacteriota bacterium | reverse complement strand
CGTGGATCATGGCCAGACTCTCACAAATGTGGCTCAATTTACGGGGTGCAGGTCAAGTGGCTTAGTTTTCGGGGTCCGGCCAACGAATTAGCGACGCACGGCGCAAATCACACGTACATGCGCGAATGACCTCAATTCCAGAGGCGTAGACCCTAGAAATAGGCATCATATAAGTAGATTTTCAAGTTTCTAGGTTCTGACCAGAAGTTATCCGTACTAGTTCGATCATCGGCGACTACAGTTCCACTGGTACGTCCTGGTAGGTGACGCGCAGGTCATCACGTTCAAAACTGGAGGAACTATGGAAGAGAATTCGCAACCCAGCACCCAGACTTTCGGCGGATTGGCGCTCGCGATGGTGATCGTCGCCGTCGCTGTCCTGGTACTCGCGTGCATCGAGGCCACAACCTACAGTTTTCACACCATGGGGATTGTGATCTTCATCGCAGTCGCCCTGCTCTTCGGAGCAGTCAAGGTCTGGCAACCCGTCGATACCAACAAGCGCTAGACGCCTCGACGTCATTCGTCGTCCAAGCACACTGGGTGACGACATCTCCACTGACCTCAAGTCACCACAAACTCGTTATCGAACTACGGTACCTGGTCGCTGTACGTAACGAACCTTGCAGAACTTGCCGTTCGACAACGCGATGGTGAACGTGAATATCCCATTTCGCGACCTCGGTTTCACGGTCACTTTTAGCATCAACAATTTGCCCGTGTCCTTGGTCACCACGGCGGTCGTACCCGGGTGACTCGTTACGCGCGGGCGTCCAAAGAACCCCAAACCGGTAATGGATAGTGGCACCGTGGCGCCCGCCACCGCGTGACCCACCACCCGGTACGCAACCGGCAACACAATCGTCGGCACAGTAGTCGTTGTCGTCGTGGTACCGGTCACTGGCAAAGTCGTTGTCGTTGTCGTTGACGCGCTCACTCGAACATTGAAGAAGAACTTCCCCCGGTCGCCGGTGGCGTCAGACGTGGTACCACGCACGACGTAGGAACCCGCAGGAAGCACACCACTCGTGGTCACGAGACCAGTGGGCGAGACCAGCAAGGATGGAGACCCGACGCTCTGCACGTAGGTAACTTGTCCACTCGCCCCCGTGACGACGAATTGATGACTGAACGTCGCGGTCTTATCCGAGGTGAGGGTGGCGAACGTCGCACCACTCTGGAGGATGCTCCCGACGGTCAGCGCAAAGCTGAACGTGCCGTTGTCACCACTCGTATCGAGCGTGGTACCGCTCAGCGTGTACTTCCCCGCCGGCAGCGTTCCTATCGTTGTCACGAGGCCGGTGGGCGAGACCAGCAAAGATGGCGCGCCACTGGTCTTCGTAAATGTCGTCGAACCATTGCTACCGGACACGACCAGTTGCCCCGCGTAGGAAGCGGATGTGGCGATCGAGACGAGTCCCGTCGTTGGTGGGTTTTGGGTGATGATCCCGACGACCAGCGTGAAACTGAACGTGCCGGTGTTGCCCATAGTGTCAGTCGTCGTGCCGCTCGCCACGTACGTACCCGCAGGGAGCGCCCCACTCGTGCTCACGAGGCCGGTGGGCGAGACCAGCAAGGATGGCGACCCGACGACCTGTACGTAGGTAACCGGTACCGGGTCCGCGTACACCGCGAGTTGGTTGGTGAACGTAGCCGACGTCACCACCGACGCCGTCGCCGTCGTTGGTGTGCTTAACAGACCGCAGTCATAGTCACCGTCGAGCCCGTTAAGCGGGTACTGGATCATGGCCACTCGGCCACCAATGAATGATGGTCCTACGCAGGCCGCCTGCGCCGCTGCGATGGTCGCGTAACCAGGCATCCACGCCGGTACGGTAGCGAATGCCGTGCCGGTGTTGGGACCCATTATCGTGCGCCACTGCAGTCCGGTCGCGTAAATACCAACCCACGTGACACCGACACTTGCGAAGTAGGCCAACTCGCCTTGAACCTCGGCCTGGTCATTGGCGAACGACGTGGCCGTGGGCCCGTAGTTGGTCTCGATGGACTGCCACGCGTTACCGGTCTCGACGTCCAACCACCAGTGTGCGGTCGTGGCAGCACTCGTGGCGCTCGCCGAGCCAGTCGCGGCTTCGGCGGCGACAGCGCTGGCGAACGACTGTTGGGCAGCGTTCCATCCGTAGTCGTATGCACACACCGCGGTGTTCGCGCCGAAGCAGATCTTGGGTGTCTGTTGATTGCTCGGCCAGTGGGCGCTGTTGGCGGGACCCGGATTATCGGTGTTGGTGTAGAAGTTGGTCTGCCCACTCAGCGTTGACTGGCCCCACTGCAACTCTGTCGTGAGACAAGGATTGGTAGAGAAGGGGTGACCGTAGTTCACGCCAACGATGCCAAAGCCAACGCCAGTCGGCAGGTTGCCACCACATTGGGGGAAACTGATGTCGTAGCCATACGACGTCGGAGACGACGTGGGCGAGGCGGTCACCATGCCCACTGAGACAATGACGCTCGAAACAACGATGGCGATAGCCGCAGCGATCTTCGCCGATTGAGTAAACACGATAAGTAATTCTACGACACGCGCTTGCTGACAACCAGGGTGCGGGGACAACTAAGGATCTTCTAAACCTGCACCTAACACACCATCACCAGCGAATATGACAATTGAGCGACAATACGATCCAGAGTGTTGGACCATAGCGGTCCGACGTCACACTCGAACTAATCAACGCATCAGTTGTTGATTGAGCGCCGCGAGTTCGTGGCTCGACAACTTGCGTGAACGATGATGATCGGGCTCCCACATCACCAACACGACGCGTCCTCGAGCCGCGACGCCGCCGCCGACGATGCTCAATGTCTCATCTAACGTCACACTCGAACGACCGACCGCCGCGATCTCGTGCTGGGTCTCGACGAATTCGGTCCCCGACGGGATCTCCGCGATGTAATCCAACTCCACCCGAGCGATGACGTACTGATTCGTCTCGAACTGAGGTCCGAGAAGGCCGCCGAGCCACGTCGTACGGCCCTCTTCAAGATACGTGAGAAAGACAACGGAATTGACGTGGCCCAACTGGTCCAGGTCACGCCATCGCACCGCGAAACGTGGATTGAACGTCGACATGGACTCAGTCATGGGTCACCTCGGGACACCATGCATCACTGTGCACCTTGAACGTACCGGACCCCATTACGCATGACCTCCCACGACGAACGAATCTCGAAGTTCCTTGTTGCGCTGGATCAGATCCAGCGCATAGACACCACGATCATGGGCGTATCCAGAACCAATGATCATCCGAGCGTTCGACGACACCCCCTCGGAGCCCAGGGCGGCCTTCGCGAACGACGTCGCCATTGAGAAGAAGAGCACCGTACCGTTGTCCGCAGTGAGCAGAATTGACGCCGCCTCGCAGTCCTTCGCGTTCACGACGACCACCGTCACGTCGGCGCGAGGAATCCCCATCTCTTGGACCTTGGTGAGAGCGCCGACCGCGTCTCGCAGGTCCACCGATAGAGCCACATCACAGAGTCCAAGTTTCAGTGCCCGCTCACAGATCGCCGGGGAGGAATCGATGAGGATCGTTCGACCGCCCGCTGCGAGTGTCTCCTTCGCCGCTGCCAATGACAACAGACCGGCGTGACCGCCACCCAACACCAGAACGGTGCGAGTGTCGGGTCCAATCAATTGGCGCGTCTGTACCGGGGCATTGCCCACGTCAAGGGCCGCGAGGGTCGCGTCAAGTGGCAGATCCTTCGGATACGGCGTCCACGGCACCGGCCACGGGAGATAGGCGGTCCCCTTCACCGGTATGTGCGCAGATTCAAGGTTCACATCCAGCACCGCATCGAGTCGAAGTGGCGTCAAGGTCAATGAAGAGAGTGGCACGATCCGTTCGCCGATCGCCGGCGGGTTGGGGTAGTCGCCACCCACGGCGCGAACGGTGCCCGTGAGGATCCCACCCGACCCCGTCGCCGGATTGTCCATCTTCCCGCGGTGCACGACGATATCCATGATCGCCTTCGCCACACGAGACGCGTCTCGCTCGTTCGACTCCACCAATTGGCGAAAGCTCGTCGAATCCAGGCACAGCGTGTCGACATCGATCTCGACTTCGTAGGGTTGCAAGCCCAGCGAGGAATCAAGTCGCAAGGCGCCTTGGGGCAACGAGCCCGTGGGCTCAATGACGCGACCCGCGCCGTAGGCCTCGAGTGGGATTTCAGTTGAATCGTGCATTGCAGTTCACTTTCCGACGATCATGTCGTCGCTGGGGGGATGATGAGTGTTGTCGCTCAGCCGATGCCGAGAAGCGACTTTGCCTGTTCCGGGGTGGCGACCTCTCGACCGAGCGCGTGGGTCAGCTCAACCGCTGAGACCACCAATGCAGCGTTCGACGGCGCGAGCACACCTCGTCGCAGGTACACAGCATCCTCGAGACCTGTGCGGATACCCGGCGCACCGTGCAACAGCGCGAGGCCCAGAAGACGCGAGTGATGCCGACCAATGCACGTCACCGTCCAGAACGTCTCAGGCGGCAACGGTCGCAGCATCGCCTCGAGGGCGGCGGGCGACGCGTCGATGCCACCCGGCACACCAAAGACCAGGTTGATGTGTAGCGGCCCAGAGATACGACCCTCCTCCAGCCACCGCACCGCCTGGATGACGTGACCCACTTCGAAGGCCTCGACCTCGAGTTTCGCCCCGATCGCGTTCGAACGTTCAATGATGCCGTTCGCGGCCTCGGGGGGCGTGATGAAGGTATCCTTGCCGAAATTCATCGAACCCGACTCGACACAGACAATGTCGGGGCTCGCACTGAGTCCACCGACGCGGTCTTCGATGGTCATGTCGGCCGATCCACCAGTCGTGACCATGGTGATGAGTCCGCTGTCCTCACGGATTCGAGCCACCACATCGGCGAAGAGGTCCGCGCGTCCACACGGAGTGCCGTCGTCCTCTCGCACGTGCAAGTGTGCGACGGACGCACCCGCTTCGAACGCCTCGATGCTCGACGCCGCGATCTCGGCCGTGGTGTAGGGAATATTTGGATTGTTGTCGCGAAAGACGTCGGACCCGGTGGGCGCGACCGTGATGACCACCGGATCAGTGTTCCAGGCCTTCACGACGCCAACCTCGACGATCCAATACGTGCGATCGAACAGACGACGCCGACCGCACACGCGGGCGATAGATCTTTAGCCATTCTCATCAGGAATTCCTTTCTGTTGACCTCGTGCCGCAGTACGTAATTCGAGGCATTACTTAATGAACGCCCGTTAAACACCTAAAACCTACCAGTTCAGCGCGCAATGCGTCAAGCACGAGACTCGCAGGTCTCGTCTCGCGCGTGGCGGATGATTGGCCCATCACGCTCACGCCCCGCCACTCAAGGCGCGACGAGGGTTGTCCACCATCAACGAGGTGATCTCGTCGTTGCTGAAGCCATGATTCCTCATCATCGCGGGCAGCTCGCGTAACGCAAAGTCGTAACCGTTACCCCCGAACGCGTGGAGGTGAGGGCGAAGAAAGACGTCCTGGGAGATCAGGAGCTGCGCGAAATGTCCCGCGTCAGCGAGCGTACGCATGGTGTCGAGCGCGGACTCCATGTCGCGGGGATAATCAGTTCCGAAGCCATCGAACTCAACCCAGCAACCTCGTCGGGCGATTTCCAGGGCGTAACCGGGAGTGGGCACCGTGTCGACGTGTCCAATCACCACCCGATCGAGCGCGACACCTTCGTGATCGAGGATCTCGATCTGTTTGATCCCAACGGGCCACCGGCACGCGTGGGTCGACAACGTGAGGCCGGTCTTGATCTGAGCGCGCGCCGCCGCGCGAAGCGAACGTTCCTCGACGGCGGTGAGGTACCACTTGTCCGCACCGATCTCTCCGATGATGCCAGAGCGCACACCGGTATCGCCCACCCCCTCGCTCGCGTCTCGCACAATCAGTTCAGCGATCTCGTCGGTTGAGGTCCGATCGAACCAATCTTTGTCCAGATACGGTTCGCGGTAGTGGCCCGACCCCATCACCACATGGACCCCGGTGCGCTCCGAGATCTCGCGCAACGCGAGAGGATTGCGCCCGAGCTCGTCAGTGGTGAGATCGACGAGGGTCGCTCCCCCCGCATCTGCGAAGTGAGTCAACTCTTCGCACGCCACGTCGACGTCCATCATGAAACCACCGCTGCGGTACTCGAGAAGAGAGTTCGACAGAAGGTGTTCATGCGTGACGGTGACGCCGAGCTCGCTTGGCGAAATAGGTCCGCGAACGGTCATGATGTCCATGGATTGTGCTCCTTAGGGTGTTGACGTGCGTGTACAAGGTTCATGAGAGCAACCGGCTCACGTGATTGGTTGGTGTGCGTCCGGCCCACGAAAGACGGATCTCGAGTTCACTCGCGAGCGACAGGAGTAGAGAATCCATACCGTGTCTCGCAACGAGTTGGACGCCGATCGGTACGCCGCTCTGGCTCATCGCGGTAGGTACCGTGATCGCGGGATGACCGGTCATGTTGAACAAGGCGAGGTTCGGCGCGAGCATTTCTCCGAGCACCACGTGCTCGAGTGGACTTGACGTCTCGTCACGACCTCCCGCGGTTCCCAGTTCTGGAGGAAGTACCTGCAGTGTGGGTGTGATCAAGACGTCATAACGCGTGAAGAATTCGTTGACACGCTCTAGCACTCGATCTCGCTCGAGGAACGCGCGCATCATGTCGTCTGACGTCACGCTGGCTCCGGCATTGAAGTACTGCACGGTCATGGGCTCCAAGAAGTCCTCTGACGGGGCCCGCCCCGTCGCTCGAGCGACGCCGCGCACCTGTTCATGGACGTCCGCACACAGGCGAATGGTCAAGGCGTCCCAGAAACCTTCGACGTCGAACACGGGACGGGCACGCTCGACGGCACCACCGAGTTCTTCGACGTGACGAGCGACCTCTTCGACGGCGTGCACGATCTGAGGGTCAATGTCGGTCCTCGGTGCCCACGGTTCAACACTCAACGCGACCTTGAAGTTTCGTCGGCTCGCGACAGATTCTGCATCGCGCCCACCCAACTCGCCGAGTTGGGTGACCATCGCCCAGACATCGCGCACGGAACGGGCCAGTATGGAATGAACGTTCTCGTTGAGGTCCGCGCGCGACCTCGCGCGTTGCGTGGTCAGCCGCGTCGACTTCAGGCCAACGAGACCACAACACGCACCCGGGATCCTAATGGAACCGCCCGCGTCACTGGCGTCAGCCAACGGTACGACACCCGCCGCGACGGCCGCAGCGGCCCCGCCACTCGATCCCCCGGCGGATTTTTCGAGGTTCCATGGATTGCGAGTCGGCCCGTGCAACACGCTTTCGGTGGTGCCGTACAGGGCAAACTCCGACGTGGCACTGCGGCCGAGAAAGACGACACCTGCATCACTCATGCGCTCGATTACCTCGTCGGTCTCGCGCGCTACGAAGCCCTCGCACAATCGACTGGCGTATTCGACGAGTCGCCCGGCTTCGTCGTGGATGTCCTTTCTCAGAGACGGCACACCACTAAAGGGCCCCGATGTGGGTCGCGCTTGCAACGATGTGGGGTCGTA
>JABBNY010000133.1 GCA_019352095.1 Acidobacteriota bacterium | reverse complement strand
CCGCTGGGCGGCCTGCTGCGCCGACTCGGCGACGCCTCGAGCCAACGTAGACGCGGCGGGGCGCTCGGGCAGCGACGTGATCAAGCGGTGCGGTGACGACGAGATGAGAAATCTCGATAACGGACTGAACCAGCGCCAACTCGCCCATTCGAGCAGACCGAGCAGTGCGGGTGGTGGGCCGTAGCCCAACCATTTGACAATCGGTTTGAGTTCACGATTCACTTCAGCGTCACCGAGTACCCACCCTCGTACCGAGCGGTTGTTGAAATTCACGCGCACGCGATCACCCACGCCACACTGCTGGGTTGCTTCAGTCAGCACGTAGTCAAACGGTCGGTCAACAGCGCCGACGTCGGTGATGATGCGAACCGCGCGCACGGCGCTCACGCTTAGAGTGACAGTTCTCGGCGCAAGTCGTCGACTCGAGGAGTCTGCTCCCACGCGAAGCCCTGGTCGCTTCGCCCGAAGTGTCCGTACGCGGCCGTTCGCTGATAGATCGGACGACGCAGATCGAGGTCGCGAATGATCGCCGCCGGTCGCAAGTCGAACAAGGCGTCGACCGCCTTGGCAATCCGAGACCGATCAACACGCTCGGTGCCGAAGGTCTCCACGAGCACCGACACAGGTCGAGCCACGCCGATCGCGTAAGCCACCTGGACCTCACAGCGCTGTGCGGCACCTGCGGCGACCACGTGCTTGGCGACCCAACGAGCCGCGTAGGCGGCCGAGCGGTCGACCTTAGAGGGGTCCTTACCTGAGAAGGCACCGCCACCGTGACGCGCCATTCCACCGTACGTGTCGACGATGATCTTTCGCCCGGTGAGTCCGGCGTCAGCGTGTGGGCCACCGAGGACGAATTTTCCCGATGGATTGACGTAGATGCGCATTGAGCTCGTATCGAGGTTGGTGGGCAACATGGGCTTTATGACGTGCTCGATGAGGTCGTTCCTGATCGTGGTCTGCGAATCGTAGCCATCCTCGTGCTGGGTCGAGATGAGCACCGTCTCCACGGCGACGGGCCGTCCGTTCTCATAGGCAATGGTGACCTGGGTCTTGCCGTCGGGCCTCAGATACGGAACCTGTCCCGAGCGACGAACCTGCGAGAGACGCATGGAGAATCGATGCGCGAGCCAGATGGGCACGGGCATGAAGTCGTCGTTGTCATCGCAGGCGTAGCCGAACATCATCCCCTGGTCGCCGGCGCCGAGTGCGTTGAGCTCGTCTTCGCCCCCGTCACCCGAGCGGTGTTCGTGCGAAACATCGACGCCATTCGCGATGTCCGGGCTCTGCTTGTCGAGTGACACGAGTACCGCACACGTCTTGCCATCGAAACCCTTGGCACTGTCGTCGTAACCAATATCGAGGATCGTGCGTCGTGCGATTGCGCTGATGTCAACGACGGCCGACGTGGTGATCTCGCCAGCGACCACACACAGCCCGGTCGTCAACAATGTCTCGCACGCTACCCGGGCCGCCGGATCTTGGGTGAGAATCGCGTCAAGGACGCTGTCAGAGACCTGATCGGCAATCTTGTCCGGATGACCTTCGGTTACCGACTCCGACGTGAAGAGGGTGCGGTCGCTCATGGTGCTCCTTGATTTAACAATGAAGCCACCCTAGTCAATATCTCATACGAAATGGCTTCTTTCGATCGAAGGGTCACCGTGGACGCCTCGGCATTCTTGTCCAGCACCACGACTTCATTGGTCGCGTGCTCGAATCCGACGCCCGGGGCGCTCACGTCGTTGACGACCAAAAGGTCGACACCCTTACGGCGCAGTTTGCCAATCGCATTCTCGAGGACGTCGTTGGTCTCCGCGGCGAAACCTACAATCACCTGACCGTCACGACGACTCGCGACCAGCTCATGCAGGATGTCGGGTGTCGCCACCAGCGCCAACGTGGGCACGCCATCGACCTTCTTCAACTTCATCGGCGCGCGAGCAACGGTGAAGTCAGATACCGCCGCCGCCATGATGATCACGTCACTCTCAACCGCGCGCTCCACCAGCGCCTCGCGCATCTCCGCCGCGCTTTCCACGCGCACCACCTCGATATGACGCACGACGTCGAGGGCCAGATCGAGTGTTGAGGTGCTCACGAGCGTTACTGTCGCGCCAAGTCGATGCGCGACTTCGGCCAGTGCGAGGCCCTGACGGCCCGACGAGCGGTTTGAGATCACTCGCACCGGATCAATCGATTCACGCGTCCCGCCAGCACTTATGAGAACTCGGCGTCCGCTCAGGGGTCCGCGATAGCCGCGGAGTATGTGTTCGACCAGCTCGAAGATCTCTTCGGGCTCTCGTAGGCGGCCCGCGCCGACATCGCCCCCCGCGAGGGGGCCCGTCGATGGTTCCATGACGAGTACCCCGCGACGACGCAACACCGCAAGATTCTCCTGGACTGACGGCTGCTCCCACATTTCGGTGTGCATCGCGGGACACAGCAGGACCGGTGCCCGAGAAGCGAGCAAGGTGGCGCTCAACAGATCGTCCGCGAGTCCCATGGCGAAGCGCGCGATCAGGTGCGCCGTTGCCGGAGCCACCACGATGAGGTCCGCGTGCTGACCGAGGTAGGTGTGCGGGATCGGTGTGGTCGGATCACCATAGAGGCCGGTGCGGGCTGGTTCGCTCGCGAGGGCCGAGAAGGTCACCTCTCCAACGAAACGGGTGGCGTCGCGCGTCAAGACCGGCGACACGAAGAAGCCAGCGTCGCGCATCCGACGCAGCAACTCAACAGACTTGTAGGCGGCAATGCCGCCCGCAACGCCTAGAACAATGCGAGGAGACGACGAATCAGGCGTCGCGGAGTGCATCGGTGAAGGCGTCCAGGTCGTTATTCGCGTCCTGGCGAGCCTGCTCCAGGGCCTCGACCTGGAGGCGCTCGGCCTCGAGTTCCTCGGGCGTTGGACGATGGAATTCCAACTTGCCCTGGTACAACTCTTCCATCGCAAGCGACAGTGACTTGTTGGAGAGCGACGTGACCTGGGGCGGAATAAGTGCGCCGTGACCCGATCCCAGACCGTTGTAGTACTCGTTGATTTCACGGGCACGGATAGCGGTCACCGCGACCAGGGTGAACTTGGAATCACCGACTTTGGCCAAAAGGGTCTCGATGGGCGGGTCAACAAGTGTCGGGCGTTCGGCCATGAAAAATAGTCCTTTTACGAAGGGTGACGTCTGAGCTGACGAAGTCTCTCCAGTATAGAGAGGATTTCGCCTGTCGCCCGCTCGATTTCGTCATTCACCACAATGAACGACGCCAATCGCTGGCCTTTCGAGAGCTCGTCTGGGGTGCTCGAGAGCCGCATCGAGACGTGTTGGTCCTCGTCACCGCGGCGGCGCAGGCGCTCTTCGAGTTGACCCATCGAGGGGGGCAGCAGCAGGATAACCACGGCATCAGGGTACGCCTCGAGCACCTGGGCAGCCCCCTGTACCTCGATCTCGAGCAGTACGTCGTCACCGTCGGGGGCCGTGGCAAGAGGAGTGCCGTAGAGGTTGCCGTGGAACTCCGCCCACTCGAGGAACCGGTCATCGTCGATCGCCGCCTCGAAGGCCGCCCGGTCAACGAACTTGTACTCCGTGCCTTTTTCGGTGGCGCGCTGTGGCCGAGTGGTCCAGCTGCGGCTGAGCCAAAGGTGGTCGTCCAACTCGAGAAGACGCTGGGCAACGGTCCCCTTGCCAACACCGCCGGGCCCGATCAGTACGACAACGAGCGGCTCAGCGGACAAGAGCACGAAAGAGTTCGGCGCGCTGCTTCGGTCCGAGCCCACGAATACGACGAGTCTTTGCTATCGACGCGCTCTTCATGATTCGCTCGGCCTTCACCTCGCCTATGGCCGGCAGCGCGCTGATGAGGTCATACGCGCGCATCTGGGCCACACACTCCTCGCGCTTCGCCAACTCGAACAACTCTTCGAGTGAGAGTTCGCCGGACTTCACTTGACGCTTGACCTCTGCGCGTCGTCGACGGTTCGCTACGGCGAGGCGTGAGGCCTCCACGCGCTGTTCGTGCGAGAGAGTTGGCGGAGTTGGGGTCACGAGGTCAGATTACTCCTGTCTGGCCCCCCGCACCTAGAGAAGTGCGCCACTAAGCTCGTCACGCCAACGACGAGCCGCATCTCGAAGCGCCGCGCGCTCCGGGCCGCGGTCCAGGATCGCCCTACCCACGTTGACCAGGACAGTTCCAACCGGGCACCGATCGAATAGTCGAGCGACTTGGTCAGAGTTTGCCCCTTGGGCACCAACGCCCGGTACGAGGTAGGGTCCGGCGAGCTCGGCCAGATCGAACTCCGGACGCTCCCTCGTGGCGCCGAGGACAACCCCGAGCGAGCCCAGGCCGTCGTGTTGCGCATTAAGTCCAGCGATACTTCGAAGTATCAAGGCCTCAACACTCACGTCCTCAGCGGTGCGCGCACGCTGGATCTGGCGACCCTCGATGTTCGAAGTCGCCGAGAGGACGAAGGCGCCCCGTCCGCCCTCTTGGGCGCGACGAAAGAACGGGGTCAACGATTCTACACCGAGGAACGAATTGAGGGTCAGCGCATCGACACGAAGTGGTGACGCATCACTTAGCCACGCCTCGGCGTACCCTTCGTTCGTCGAGCCGATGTCACCGCGCTTCACGTCAGCAATGACCATCACGTTGGCGTCACGGGCCTCTTCGAGTAATCGCTCAAGTACGCGGTACCCCTCGGACCCGAAGCGTTCGAAGTACGAGACCTGGGGTTTTACAACCGCGGCCGTATCTATTACCGCCTCGAGGACCGCGAGCGAGAAGAACTCCAATGCATCGACCGAGTCACTGCGACCCCACTTCTCGATCTGTGACCCACTGGGGTCGATCCCAACGCACAGCGGTCCGAGGTCTCGTATGCGCTCCTGCAGACGCACACCGAATGATTCAATCATGAGCAACTCCGACCAGTTCTTGGATAGTGGCGACGTGGTGTCGTTCGAGCCATTTGCGTGCGCCGCGCTGCACGAGCCACGGTGCGCGGGGATTGGCGAAACTCGCCGTGCCGACTTCAACGGCGTTGGCTCCCGCCATCACCATAGCGAGCGCGTCCTCGCCAGAGCTGATGCCTCCAACGCCAACGATGGGCGTGTCGGGGAATTCCTCGCGACATTCATAGACCGCGCGTAGAGCGACGGGAAGTATGGCGGGCCCGCTCACGCCCCCGCCGCCATTACCGAGGGTCGCGTGGCGGGTCTCGATATCAATCGCGAGCCCGAGCAATGTGTTCACCAATACCAACGCACTCGCGCCAGCTTCGAGGGCCGCGGCCGCAATGGACAACAGATCCGGGGTGTTCGGACTCAATTTCACCCACAAGGGCACGCCAGCGACGAGCGACGCCTCAACGACGCCTCGTGTTGCCTCGGCAGAGTGAGCGAAGATCTGCGAACGACTCTCAAGATTCGGACAGCTCGCATTCACTTCAAGGGCCACGATGTTGGCGCCACGCATCAACGCGGCCGCTTGAGCAAACTCGTCGACGTTGCGGCCCCAAATCGACCCCACGACCGTGGCCCCTCGACGTTCGAGCGCCGAGAGATCATTTCGTCGCCATCGTTCGACCCCCGGGCCTGCGAGACCGACCGCGTTGAGCATGTGCGCGCCCGACGCCGTAAGTCGTGGCGGTCGGTTGCCTTCCCACTCAAAGGCCGCGAGGGATTTGGTGACCACCGCCCCCAGTTGTGAAAGGTCCCCGTAGGCGCTGAGCTCGTCACCGTGACCAGCGGTGCCCGATGCGGTCATGACAAAAGAGCGAAGAGCTACGTCACCTACCCTTATTCGTAGATCGCTCACCGATGCAACTCCTGGAGTGAATGGACGCGCCAACCCCGAGCGCGAGTATCGGCAATTCCCTTGGCGGCGGCGAACGCAGCGGCCAGGGTCGTCAAACACGGCACCGAGTGGACCACACACGTGGTGCGAATTGAGGAACCGTCGGCACGCGCGCCACCACCCGATGGCGTATTCACGACCAGGTGGACGTCACCCGACTGGATCAATGACACCGCATCCACGCCCATGTCCGCGAGGCCGATCTTGCCGACGAGCGTGTCGACACCCACCCCATTGCTGCGCAGGTACCCGGCGGTTCCTACCGTGGCCGCGATGGTGAAGCCCAGGGCTTCGAGTTGACGCGCGAGATCGAGCCCCTGCACCTTGTCACGGTCGGCGAGTGACAAGAACACGCGCCCCGAGTCGGGCAATCTCGTCCCCGCCGCCAATTGCGCTTTGGCGAAGGCGATACCGAAGCTCTCGCCGATCCCCATCACCTCTCCCGTCGAGCGCATCTCGGGACCCAAGACTGTGTCAACGCCCGGAAAACGACTGAAGGGCAAGACCGCCTCTTTCACGCTCACGTAATCGGGACGTGGTGTCGACGCCGGCACCATGCGCGCTGCACGCAGTTCCTCAAGCGATTGACCCATCATGACGCGCACCGCGACTTGGGCGAGTGCGACGCCCGTGGCCTTGGCAACGAACGGCACCGTGCGACTGGCGCGCGGGTTAGCTTCAAGGACGTAGACCAGTCCGTCCTTCACTGCGTACTGGACGTTGATCAGTCCCACCACGCCCAGGGCCGTGGCGATCTTGCGGGTGTAGTCACCAATGGTCTCGAGTACGCCGCTCTCGAGCGTCTGGGGCGGAAGCGCGCAGGCGGAGTCGCCCGAGTGCACACCGGCTTCCTCTACGTGTTCCATCACGCCCGCGATGAAGATCTCGCCCGTGGTGTCTCGCACCGCGTCTACGTCAACCTCAATTGCGTCTTCGAGGAAACTGTCGAGGAGAATTGGCCGACTCTGCGAGACGCCGCCCTCTCGCGCGAGAGACCCGTGCGCACTCGTCAGGTCCGTCATCACGCGCTCGAGCGTGATCTCGTCGTAGACGATCTCCATCGCGCGTCCACCGAGCACGTAGCTCGGTCGAACGAGCACGGGGTAACCGATCTTCTTCGCGACCTTCTTCGCCTCGGCGAGGGTCAGCACAACATCACCCGGTGGTTGGAGCAATCCAAGCGAGCTACAGATTACCGACCAACGCTCGCGATCCTCGGCGGCGTCAATGGACGCTACCGGCGTACCGAGCACCAAGGCGTCATCGAGTGAATGCGACAGCTTGAGCGGAGTCTGGCCACCGAGCGAGACAATGACGCCCGCCACTGTGGCGCCTTCAGAGCACGCGGACTGCTCGGCGAGAATGACCTCGGCGAGATCCTCGGGGGTCAAGGGTTCAAAGTACAGTCGGTCTGACGTCGAGTAGTCGGTGGAGACGGTTTCGGGGTTGCAATTCACCATGACCGTTTCATAACCCATGTCGCGAAGGGCCATCGCCGCGTGTACACAGCAGTAATCAAATTCGATGCCTTGACCGATCCGATTGGGACCCGAGCCGAGGATGATCACCCGGTCACGTGAGGAGAGTTCCACCTCAGTGGTGTCGTCGTAGGTGCTGTAGTGATACGGCGTCGACGCCTCGAATTCAGCCGAGCACGTGTCCACCGTCTTAAAGACCGTCGCCACGCCCGCGGCGCGACGCAACCGGGTGACCGTATTCGTATCGCTAT
>JABBNY010000132.1 GCA_019352095.1 Acidobacteriota bacterium | reverse complement strand
AGGACACACCGCTTGAGGTTTCGCCCGGCGATTTCAGCCACCGCGCGTCCCGCACGCTCCGATCCCGTCAAGGTGACGCCCGCGATACGCGCGTCAGCGATGATGTCGGCGATCTGGTCAACCTCGACGAAGAGATTGGTGAAGACGCCCTTGGGAAATCCCGCCCGGGTGAAGAGGTCTTCAATATATGCAGCACTGCCCGGAACGTTCGGTGCATGCTTCAAGACGGTGACATTGCCGGCCATTACTGTAGGTGCGGCGCAGCGGATGATCTGCCAGAGTGGGAAATTCCACGGCATTATCGAGAAGATCGCACCGATGGGTTCGTAGCGCACTCCGCTTCTCGAGCCACTGGTCTCGATATATTCCGTCTCAAGCATCGCTGGTGCGTGTTCGGCGTAGTAGCGCATTGTCATCGCACACTTCGCGGCCTCACCCTTGGCGGCGGCGAACGTCTTGCCCATCTCACTGGTCATCAACTGCGCAATGACCGGAATCTCACCTTCGAGGAGCTCGGCGGCCCGATTCATCAATTCGGCGCGCTCCTTGACGTGCACGTCGCGCCATGACTCGAACGCGCTGAGCGCGGCGCTGAGCGCTTCATCGATCTGCGCGGGCGTGTGGGCGGGATACTGGGCTATTACTTCTTCCGTTGTGGGATTGGTGGCGATAAATGGCATGCCACTAGTCTGCCAGCAAATCCAATTGGTCAGTTGGGGGTGGCCCCATTTCAACCCAGAACGTCGGCTTAACAATGTTCACTGCCGCAAGGACTAGGCCCAATGTGATCGCGGCGCCCAGCATCACCGGTCGCACGCCCCACGTCGTCGACATAGCGGACTGGATCGTGGCGCCCAAGGGATAGAGCAGTGACAGCGACAGTGTGTAGAGGGAGAGAATTCGAGAGCGCTCCCCTATGGGCGCGTGCAACTGTACCGAGGTGTTAAGGCCGGTGAGCGATCCGACGTACGATCCTCCGAGCAGGACCAGCGACACCACCGAGAGCGCCAAGGTGGGCGCGAGGGCGTAGAGCCCTTCCGCGACCGCGAGCGCGTAGAGCGACATACGCAGCACGAACAACCGAGAGGTTCGCCTCGCCACCGATGGGAGCGTCAACGCCGCGAGCACCGCACCTACCCCTTGGGCCGCCACGAGCCAGGCAATACCCACCTTGCCCGAGTGCAATGTGTGGACGGCCATAGCGGGAACCAAGGTGATGAATGGACTGATGATGAGCGCCACGGTGCCTACCCCAATGATCGGGTTGCGACAGCCCCGCACTGCCCAGGCCATCCTCGCTCCGACCACGGTCTCACCCCAGACACGGATCTTGGTTGAAACTTTCTCACGTGGGGGGCTCTTCACAAATGAGAAGATAACGACCACGAAGATGAATGACGCAGCGTTCAACGCGAAACACCAACCCGTCGATCCGACCACGAGCGCGATGCCGGCGAGGGCCGGGCCGATGATGCGACCAAGGTTGAATTGAGCCGACGACAATGAGACCGCCGCCAGTACTTCATCGCGTTCCACGAGGTCGGGCAACAGCGACTGCCACGCCGCCCATGACGAGGAGCCACAGAGTCCCTCAACTATTGCTAGGTAGCACGCAAGTTGCAGGCTCAAGTGATTCGTCAACTCGGCGAGCGCAAGGGCGCTTGCGCTGAGCGCCATCACGGCATTGTTCGCCTGGATCCATCGCTGTCGATTGAAACGATCGGAGAAGACGCCTCCGACGGGCGAGCCGATAATGGCGGGCAACCACGCCGCGGCCGTCACCAGTCCAAGCCAAATATTGTTGTGGGTCTTGCTGGTGATGTAGACACCGAGCGCCACCGTCTGCATCCACGTACCCGTCGAGGACACCAAGGAAGAGGTGAGGGCTAACGCAAAACTCCGGTGTCTGAGCGGAGCGAAGGAAGCAGAAGCCACCCGGCAACGCTAATGCCCTGGGCGAGGGTCAAAACCGCGACAACCAGAAAATTAATGCCGCTATTCTTCGCGTCGCTTCTTGCGCGGTCGAAGTGCGAACCACCACACCGAGATGATCGTCGCGATCGCTCCGAGCACACCGATGGTTGATTTGACGCTCTTGCCCTTGGATTCGTCTGCCATATCACCATCGTAACGACGAAAATGCCGGGGGCTACAGCCCCCGGCATCCGCAACTCGTTGAAGCGAGACTCACACCTGTTGGTGGGCCTCCACCGCAAGCTCAAGGACGATCTTGTTGCCCACGACGAGACTGCCGTTCTCGAGCGCACCGTCAAAGTTCACGTTGAATTCGCGACGATCGATCTCTGCTGAGAGCTCGAAGCCGACCACCGATGCGCCAGGTGTCATGCTGGGGCCGGTGCCCAGGTATTCAAGGTCGAAGGTGACTGGCTTGGTGACGTCCTTGATCGTGAGGTCGGCCACCAATTCGTACTTGTCGCCACCCTTGGAGGTGACTTTGGTGGACTTGAGGGTCAGTGTGGGATAGGTCTGCTCCTCGAGGAAGTCCCCACTCTTGAGGTGACCGTCACGCATCTCGTTGTTGGTCGTGACGCTGGCGGCCTGAACAGTTGCTTCGACCGAGGAGTTCTCGAGGCTGTCACCAATGGTGACGACACCGGCGAACTCACTGAAGTGTCCACGAACCTTGGCGGCAACGAGGTGTCGCGCCACGAAGCCAACGGTTGAGTGGACCGTATCGACGTTGTATACGCCGGCGGGGGGAAGGGTGCTCATCATGAATCTCCTATGTATTAGTCACTACTTATGTTTTTCGAGTATACTCGTATTTGCAATTACTTGTCAAGCAGTAATTGCATTACCAAGTAGATGCTATAATGAGCCTCGTGTCGATAGATCCCGGAATTTGTCCAACTGGTGATGAACGGGTCGTTCTCTTTGGTCTCTTGCTCGAAACGAACGCTCGTCTGTCAAAGAGTCTGGGCCTCGAACTCGAGGCGCAGTGCGAACTGCCCCTCGCGTGGTTCGAGGTGCTCCTCCAGTTGCGCAAGTCTCCTAATGGCCGACTGAAGATGGCCCAGGTTGCCGACGCAATCGTGCACTCAACGGGTGGCACCACGCGGCTCATCGACCGACTCGAGCAGGCGGGCCTGGTCGAACGTCAACTCTGCCCGAGCGACCGTCGAGCGATCCACGTCGCCATCACGGACCTCGGAAATGCCAAGCTCGACGAGGCCTTGTCAGTGCACCTTGAATACCTGCAAGACACTCTCGTTTCACGCTTGAGTGCCGACGAGCGAGCGACGCTCACCGCACTGCTCACCAAACTGAACGCGACGCGCTAGACCCGAGCGGCCCACGCCATCGCATCGCGCCCGTCGTCGAGTTCGAGGGCGACGCCCTCGCCGAGACCTCGACCAACGATGATCTCGCTGGCGAGCACTTCACTGGCCAACGTCGCAAAACCATCACTCAAGTCATCGATGCCGGTGACGTGAAGGATGATGCGATCCGAAACGTCGAAACCGGAGTTCTTTCTCAGGTCCTGGACCTGGCGGACCACGTCACGCAGATAGCCGCGTCGAAGCAGGTCGTCGTTGAGCGTCACGTCGAGCGCGATCACCTCTCCCCCGTCCCTCGAGACGGCGAACCCTCCTTGGCTCTTCACGCGAAGCTCCAGGTCCTCACTCGAGAGCTCGAACGTCCCCGTCGACAATGCCACCTCGATGGCGCCGCCGGCCTCGAGCGTTGCGGCACACGCTACCGAGTCGAGTCGCGCGAGCGCTGTCTTGAGCTCCTTCACCGCTTCGCCCAGGCGCGGGCCGACGGTGCGAAAGTTCGGCACGAGTTCGAAGGTCAACACTTCAGCGAGCTCTGAGCCATATTCCAGGACGTCGACGTTCAATTCGTCCTCCACTACACCGGCGGGCGGCATGGGTGCACCGGGCGGCAGGAACACCAGCGCGCGCGCCAGGGGTTGGCGCACCTTGATGCCCGCTTCCGCACGCGCGGCGCGTCCGAGCGAGGTCAGTCCACGCGCTACCTCCATCGAACTCTCAAGAGCGACATTGCGCCGCTCGATTCGAGCATCGGGCCAGTCCACGAGATGCACTGATGCCTGCTCATCGACGTCGAAGAGCTCTCGGTACAGTCGCTCTGCGATGAATGGACAGAACGGTGCGAGAAGCAAGGTGACGCGTTGGAGCACCTCGAGCAACGTCGCCTGGGCGGCCAGAGAATCCGACCGTGGCGCAGTGGGGTCAGTACGCCAGAAGCGACGCCGGCTACGTCGCACGTACCAATTGGAAAGGTCGTCAATCAATGACGACAATGCGTCGGTGCCCCCGAGCGGCTCGTAACCGTCTAGCGCCGTCGTGACGTCGATGGTCACGCCCTCGAGACGCGAGAGGATCCACTGGTCAATGGCGCTTCTCTCGTGCACGTCGGGGATCTCTGGATCACTCGGATCGAAGTTATTGAGCGACGCATACGTCGTAAAGAAGCTGAACGTGTTCCACAATGTGGCGAGTGTCTCACGCAACGACGTGTCGATGGCGTTTAAGCTGGCCCGCGTTGACGTCCACGGTGAGCCCTGGGAGAACATCCACCAACGCAGTGGGTCAGCACCGCGGGTGTTGAGCACTTCCCACGGGTCGATGACGTTGCCCACCGACTTACTCATCTTCTTTCCGTTTTCGTCGACAATGTGGCCAAGGCACAGTACGTGTTCGTAGGGCTTCTCGCCAAAGACCAGCGTGTTCACCGCCAACAACGAGTAGAACCACCCCCGCGTCTGATCGATCGCCTCAGCGACCAACTGCGCAGGGAACTGCATTGCTTGCTCGCTACCTTCGACGTGGGGGTAGCCCACCTGGGCGGCGGGCATGGCGCCAGAGTCGAACCACGCGTCAATCACCGGTTCGACCCGTCGCGCGTCGCCACCACATGTTCGACACGGAACCATCACTTCATCGATGGCCGGGCGATGGGGATCAAGGTCGCTCAAGTCCCTGCCGGTGAGCGCTGAGAGTTCAGCCCTCGATCCAACGCACGTGAGGTGCCCATCGTCGCAACGCCATATCGGCAACGGCGTGCCCCAGAAGCGGTCACGCGACAATGCCCAGTCAACGTTGTTCGACAGCCACTCACCGAACCGCCCGTCACGGATGTGGCCCGGGTGCCAGTCGATGGTCGAGTTCTCGTCGAGCATCTTCTCCTTGAACTGGCTGGTTGCGATGTACCAACTCGGCTTGCCCCAATAGATCAGCACCGTGCTGCAGCGCCAGCAGTGAGGGAGCGAATGACTGTAGTCGTGACGGCGTAACAAGATGCCGCGGCGCTCGAGTTCGTCATTGATGGCAGGATTAGCGTTGCGGACCCCTTGTCCCTCCAACCACGTGACCGCGTCGGTGAAACAGCCGTCGGGGCCAACCGGGTTGAGCGTCGGCAGTGAATTCTCACGAGCGACCTGACGGTCGATCTCACCGAACGCGGGTGCCTGGTGCACCAGACCAGTACCGTCGTCAGTGGTCACGTACTGCGCCGCAACCACGTAGCAGGCGTCAACACCGTCGGGCAGGGCAACATCATCGAAGGGTCGCTCGTAGTGCACGCCCACAAGCTCACGTCCAAGCAACGTGCCACTCACCGTTGCACCTTCACCAAAGACAGCCTCGACCAGCGATGCCGCGACCACTCGACCGTCCACGACGGCGTAGGTCACGTCCGGATTGACCGCGACGGCGACGTTTGAGAGCAGTGTCCACGGCGTAGTCGTCCACACCGTCAGATGCGTAGCCCCGTGCAGTCCTCCGTGGGTGCCCGCATCGGTAATGCGCAGCTCTACATAACAACTCTCATCGACTTCGTCGGTGTAGACACCGGGCTGTCCAAGTTCGTGACTCGACAGCGCCGTACCGCATCTCGGGCAGTACGGTACGACCTTGAGGTCTTCGTACAACAGACCTCGATCGAACAATTGTTGGAGCTGCCACCACACCGATTCGACGTACGAAGGGTGGTACGTGTAGTACGCGTGCTCGATGTCAGTCCAATACCCGATTCGCTCGGTGAGCTTCTCGAATTCTCCCACGTAGGTCATCACCGACTCGCGACAGAGCCTGGTGAACTCCTCGATGCCGATCTGCTCTTCGATCGCCTTCTTGCCCGAAATTCCAAGTTGCTTCTCGACCTGCACCTCAACGGGCAGCCCGTGGGTATCCCATCCGGCACGGCGTGCCACGAAATGTCCCTGCATGGTCTGGTAGCGACAAAACAGGTCTTTGTAGACGCGGGCCCACACGTGGTGAAGCCCGGGCATGCCGTTCGCGGTGGGGGGTCCCTCGTAGAACACCCACGGTGTTCGACCTTCGCGCTCTTTCATTGAACGGGCGAAGACGTTGTTCGTCTTCCACCGGGTGAGTTCAGCTTCCTCGATGGTCACAAAATCAAGTTCAGCGCTAACGGGGCGAAACACGGTTCTCCTTCAATGAGTGAATCCATCGTACTGAACATGTGGTGAGGTCACGCTCGTCCCCTACGCTGCTGGGGTGCCTGAAATCGACATTCGCGAGGAATCAATCACCTCGCCCGGAGCCCTGAGCGTCGTGCTCGCCGCGACGGACGAACTCAACCGACGCTACGGGTCAGTCGACGACGACATGGCAACCCATCTTGACGAACTTGGTCCCCCGCTCGGCTGCTATCTCGTCGCGCGCGAGAATGGCCATCTCGCTGGTGGCGTTGGGCTTCGCGCGATTGGCCAACGAGAGCTCGCGGCGGGTGAGGTCAAACGACTGTGGGTGCGACCAGACCTACGACGAAGCGGCTTCGCCAAGCTATTGATGGACGCGCTGGAGACCAAGGCTCGAGAGCTCGGCTATCGCGTCCTCTTCCTCGAGACTGGTGACGGGCAGCCCGAAGCCCTGCGCTTCTATCCAAAGCACGGATGGCAACGCGTCGAGAACTTCCCCGCCGGCGCCTTCACGCACCATTTGGCGACCCGGTTCAACAAACAGCTCTGATCACGCGGCGAACCGTTCGTCGAGCCATTGGGCGTCGAGGTCGTCGAGCGACCTCAAGAGCAGGTCAGCCAGGACGAAGGCCGGCTGAGCGAGATCCTCTCGTACTGGCACCGCAACAACCGTCATGCGCCCAGCTTTGGCGGCGAGCACGCCCGCTGCCGAGTCCTCGAAGACTAGGCAGCGCCGAGGGTCGACACCGAGCGATGCGGCGGCGCTGAGGAACACGCCCGGGTGTGGTTTTCCGTAGGGCTCAAACTCTGCTGAATGAACGGTGGCGAAACGCGACGCCAAGTTGAAGTGATCGAGGCATCGAGTGATCAGCGAAGCGGGTGTAGAGCTAGCGAGAGCAATTGGACCACGTTCGCTCGCAAGATCCAACGCGTGAATCGCGCCCGGGAGTAGCCGGCCCTCGTGCTCAACCAGGTTGCCCACCCGATGCAAGAGATCGCGCACGACTTCTTCGCGGCTCGGCGTCGCCCAGGGGTACCGGCTGTACCAGTAGTCGACCACTTCGGCGACGAAGAGTCCCTTCGTGCTGCGATCCGTCGCCTCGTGCAGGTCCACTCCCAACCCTCCGAAAATCTCGACTTCGGCCTCGTGCCAGAGGATCTCGGAGTCGATCAACAAACCGTCCAT
>JABBNY010000131.1 GCA_019352095.1 Acidobacteriota bacterium | reverse complement strand
AGATCTACACCGCGGGCCTGGCGTTCACTTTCGCGCTGTCGGGCCTCGGATGGACCGAGTGCGGCAACGACTACACGCGTTACCTCCCGCGCGACGCGAAGAAGTCGTCGATCGTCGGTTGGCTCTTTCTCGCCACCGCCGTACCGGAAATCATCGTGATGACCCTCGGCGCCGCGGTCTTCACGTTCATCCCGAAGTTGGGCACGAGCTCGAATCCGTTCGAAGCCATGCGGGGCCAGCACTTCATTCCTTCGTGGGCCGTCGTGATCTTCCTGCTCTTCGCTATTGTCCAGCTCTTTGGCATCAACTCCCTCGACCTGTACTCGTCGGGCGTGTCACTCCAGGCGTTGGGCTTTCGACTCAAGCGATATCAGGCAGTGGTTATGGACTCGATCATCGCGGGCCTGCTCACCCTGTGGGCGGTCTTCCAGTCGACCTTCAACCTCTACATGGGTGAATTCGTGGCGGTGATCATCGTGTGGATCGCACCCTGGTTCGGCATCCTCATCGCGGACTGGATGGTCAGGAAATTCCGCTACAACGCGGACGAACTACAAAAGACTGACCCGTCGAGTATCTACTACACGGGTCGAACGGGTGTGAACTGGAGCTCTATCGCGGCCTTCGTGATCGGGCTGATCGCATCCACGATGTGCTTCTCCAAAGCCCCCAGCTACAACTTCCCGCTGCACTGGATGACCCCCATCTCCAATCACTACAGCGGCGCTGACTTCTCAGTACCAGCCGGCATCATCGTGGCGGCGCTCGTCTACCTGGCCTTGGAGAAGGTCACTGGTCAGGTCGCGGGTCAGGTCAAGCGCCAAAAGGAGCTCGAGCCGAACCTGTAGCCGTATCGCGCAACAGCACAATGTCCCGGGTGCGAGCACCCGGGACATTGTGCTGTTGCCCACACCTGGCATCGATGGCCGCGGGGGTCGTCATCGAGGACACCGCACTGGCAAAAGGCCAGCGTGACGGCCACGCCTCAACCGTTCCAATCCTCCACGAGACCGCCCGAGCCGTCGGGTCGAAATACTGGTATCGATCCAAGTGCGCGCACCTTCGGTGCGTCGTCACCGAGGGCACTTCGCCACAGCGACGCTTCGGTCACGAGCGTGCCGATTGCCACGACGTCTGCCCCAATCCGACGAAGCAGGCGAAGGGCCGCACCCGTTGATGCGCCCGTTGAGATCACGTCGTCGACGATGGCGACACGCTTGCCCTGCACGTCCTTCACACGCGCACGGTCGAAGAGAAGAAGTTGCTCCGCGTCAGTGGTGATCGAACGCACCCGCTCGGTGACCGCGTCGGCGAGGTGGATCTTCGGGGTCTTATGCAAGATCACGTACTGGTCAAGCCCCAGATGACGGGTCACCTCTACGGCGAGGGGGATCCCCATGGTGGCGACGGTGGCAACGATATCAACGTCGTAAGGGCGCAAGATCTCGGCGAGCTCCTTGCCCGCCTCGGACATGAACTCAACACCCATGTCCACCGTTATCAAGAGCGCCAACGCGATCTTGTCGCTCAAGGACACAATGGGTAACTCGACGCGTTGCGTGCCAACTTCAACTGGATACATTCGTTCACCCACGACGTTGGAGCATACTTAGTCCATGGCATCCTCACGACCACCTCTCGATCGCGCTCTCGCGACCTCCATGCTCGCTACCGCCTACGACGAGGCTGTTCAGGGACTGCGCGAGGGTGGTATCCCCATCGGCGCGGCACTCTTCACCCGCGACGGGACACTGCTCGGGGCGGGCCACAATCGCCGCGTGCAAGAAGATGACGCATCGATCCACGCCGAGACCGACGCCTTTCGCCGCGCGGGACGCCGACGTGACTACGGCGAGACGGTGATGGTGACGACCCTGTCGCCGTGCTGGTACTGCTCGGGACTCGTGCGACAGTTCAATATCGGTGCGGTCGTGATTGGCGAAGCGACGAACTTTCACGGCGGCCACGATTGGCTTGGGGAGTTAGGTGTCGAGGTGATCGTGCTCGACGATCCGGCGTGCACCCAACTCCTGGCGACCTTCATCCAGGAACGCCCCGAACTCTGGCACGAGGATATTGGCCTATAGCCGATCGATCAGTGAACGGGAGGCCCAAAGAGCCGATCACCCGCGTCGCCCAGTCCCGGGGTGATGTAACCGCTGTTCGTGAGTTCGCCGTCGAGCGCAGCGGCGACCACCTGGACATCTGGGTGGCGTGCGGCAACGAAGTCGATGCCCGGCTGGGCGGCTATCAAGCACAGCACGGTTATCTCGCCCGCCCCTCGCTCTCGCAACATGTCGAGCACGCACACGAGCGATCCTCCGGTGGCGAGCATAGGGTCACACAACACGACTGCGGCGCCTTCGAGGTCCTCGGGTAGTCCATCGAGATAGACGTCGGGCTGGAGTGTCTCTTCGTTTCGACGAAGGCCCACGAGACAGACGCGGTGATGCGGTAAGACCTCTTGGACCGTTGGGGTCATCCCTAGTCCCGCGCGCAGTATGGGCACGATCACGAACTGCTCGTCGATGCGTTGTGCGGGGGCGCCCTTCAGCACCGGAGTGTCAACGGTCGTAGGGGTGATTGGGATATCGCGAAACGCCTCATAGGCCACGAAGCGTGAGATCTCACCAGCGAGACGAAGAAAGTCAGCGTTCGAGGTCGACGCGTCACGAAGTTGACGGACCTTGTCCGCGACGATTGGATGATTGACGATTATTGGTGTCGGCACGAGGTCACACTACGACTTCTTCGTACACCGTGCTCGTGCTTCACGTCAGATCCGCACCGCTGGAGCCACCGTTACCATTGCTTCATGTCAACGACGCTCTCCCCCAGTGCGATGTCGGGTGCCGAACAGACAAGATCTAACCCCCTGGGAGGGGTATTTTCCAAGTATCCCGGGCCGCGCGCCCAGATCTCTCGTGACAAGAATCTGAGCTGGTGGCGGCGGATCCTGCCCATCATCTCTTCGCATCGGCTCACATTCTTCAGCGCGATCGCCCTCTCCTTCGTGAGCCTGGTGTTTCAAACACTCGTGCCCAAGATGTTGAACACCGCCATTGACAATGGGTTGGTCAAACACTCCAACGCGCTGCACACCGACGTCATGCACATCTTGATCGTGGGCGTCCTCGCGGGCGCCACCGGCATCATCTCGCGTCAATACGTCTTTCGTACGGCGTACAACGTCGAGGCGGATCTTCGTTCACTGATCTATGAACACCTGTCGTGGCTCTCATTCAGCTTCTACGACCGAGTTCAATCGGGCCAATTGATCAGCCGCGCGAACAGTGACATTCGAAGTGTCCAGATGTACTCGACCTTCGCGCCGCTCATCCTCGTCCAATCGTTCATTGGCGTCATTGCCTTTGGCTTCATGCTTTCCATAAGTGTCCCGCTGGCCCTCATCGCAATGCTCATCATGCCGGTGCTCTACTTCGTCGGCATTCGAATGCGCAGAGTCCTCTTTCCAATTTCGTGGATCACCCAAGCCCGTCTCGCTGACGTCGCGACGATTGTGGACGAGAACATCAACGGCGTCCGCGTGGTGAAGTCCTTCGCCCAAGAAGAAGCCGAGATCAATCGACTCGCCGACGCCGCTGAGCGGGTGGCGTGGTCGTACATCAAGGACGCCCAAATCAGAGGTATCTGGTCACCGTGGGTGCAGAACCTGCCCCAGGTTGGCCTCGCGCTCGTGTTGTTCTTCGGGGGCTGGATGGTCCTCGACGGTCACCTCGGACCGGGTGCGATCCTCTCGTTCAACGTCTATCTCCTCATGCTCCAGGCTCCGTTCATGATGCTCGGCCAGCTCGTCATGATGGGCCAGCGTGCCAAGGCCAGCGCCGAACGGATCTTCGAGATCCTCGACGAGAGCCCCGACATCGTCGAACGCCCCGGGGCGTATGACCTCGTCGGGATCGACGGGACCATCGCGTTCAATCATGTGCGCTTCGCGTACGCCAACGCCGCGCCAATCCTCGACGACTTCGACGTCCACATTGAGGCCGGTGAAACCGTGGCGATCGTGGGACGCACCGGCGCGGGCAAGTCCACTATTGCTCGATTGGTGGACCGGTTCTATGACGTCAGCGAGGGCTCGATACTGATCGACGGTCACGACATCCGAGACGTGACCCTTTCGTCACTTCGTGCCACGGTCGGAGTGGTGCTCGATGAGCCTTTCCTCTTTTCGATCTCGATCCGCGACAACATCGCCTACGGGCGACCAGACGCCACCCTCGAGGACATCGTCACCGCGGCGCACGCCGCGAACGCCCACGAGTTCATCTCACGACTCCCCGAGGGTTACGACACCGTCATCGGCGAGCGCGGCTACACCTTGTCGGGCGGACAACGTCAGCGCATCGCCATCGCGCGCACCCTGCTCGTAAATCCGCCCATTCTGATTCTCGACGACGCGACGAGCGCTATCGACGTCCACGTTGAGGCGGGGATCTATGAGGCCTTGGGTCGGCTCTTACACCAACGAACCACGATCGTCATCGCGCATCGGATCTCGACGATCGCGTTGGCGAGCCGTGTCATCCTCCTCGATGAAGGCCGCGTCATCGCCACAGGCTCGCACGAAGAACTCCTGGCGAGCACCCCGCTCTACGCCGAGGTGCTCGCCCAAACGACCCGAGAGGGCGACTAGTGGCGTGGGGAGGTGGCTGGGGCGGTGGTGGCGGTGGGATGTTCGCTTCCTCTTCTAACACCGGGCTGCCCTTTGGGGGCATACCGAGCGAGCTCATGGAGGGTGCGAACAAGATTCTCGCCACCGAGCCGACCCACGAACCCTCGGCGCTCGAGTTTCACCAACGCCCGAGTGCAAAGGAACGTCAGCGATTGACGCTCCCTCGAATGCTTCGAGAGTATCCCGCGTTCGTCGTCCTGGGATCGGTTCTGGTCATCGTGATCAGTCTCGTAATGCAGGCCGGTCCGTTGTTGACCGAGTACGCGATCAACAACGGCATGATGGGCCAGCACCGATCACTACGAGTGATCGCAGTGTGCGGCACGATCTACATGATCCTCGCCCTGTCGAGTTCGCTACTGCAGCGCGCGCAGGTCGATGTGACCGGGAGACTCGCGTCGCGCGTCATGCACGACCTTCGCATAAGGGTCTTCGTACATTTTCAGCGCCTCAGTCTCGATTTCTTCACAGAAGAGAAGGCCGGCGTCCTGATGAGCCGCATGACCAGTGACATCGAAAACCTTCAGCAGTTGATCCAGGACGGCATCAGTTCCTTCGCGGCCCAGGGCCTCACAATGATCGTCATCACCGTCATCCTTTTCGCCACCAACGTCACGCTGGCGACCTGGACGGTGCTGCTCGTGCTGCCAATATTGTTCGTCTTCTCCATCTGGTTCCACCGCGCCTCAGAGAAGGGGTACCTCCTCAGTCGAGACCGAATCGCCAACGTACTCGCGGATCTCTCGGAGTCGCTGTACGGCATCCGCGTGGTCACCGCTAACAATCGTCAGCGGCGCAACATCGAGAACCATCGACACGTGGTGGGAGCATACCGAGACGCGAACAACTACACCGGGAGTGTGAGTGCCATCTACGGCCCCTCGACCAACATGCTCGGCATTCTCGGCACCGGGCTCTTGCTCGGGATCGGCGGGCGTATGGTCATCAACCACCAATTGACCGTCGGCGCCTTGATCGCCTTCTTCTTGTACCTCAACCGCTTCTTTCAGCCCATTCAGCTTCTCGTCCAGCAGTACAACTCACTCCAACAGGGTCGTTCATCGGTGATTCGTCTACGCGAGCTGCTCGAGACCGTACCGAGCGTCGAGGAGCTCGAGAACGCCGCGACGCTTCCCACCATCGAAGGTCGGATCACCTTCGAGCACGTGAGCTTTGGCTACAACGAGGACAATATGGTGCTGGACGACGTCAACCTCGAGATCGCCCCAGGAGAGTCGGTGGCGTTCGTTGGGCCGACCGGCGCCGGAAAGTCGACAATGGCGAAACTGGCCAACCGCTTCTACGATCCAAGTTCGGGGCGCGTGCTGCTCGACGGGGTTGATATACGCGACGTCACGCTGCATTCACTTCGCTCCCAGCTCGGCGTCGTCCCCCAGGAGGCCTTCTTGTTCGCCGGTTCTATCCGCACCAACTTGAGTTTCGGACGCCCCACCATCACCGACGCACAGATCGAAGAGGCCATCGACGTGGTGGGACTGCGTGATCTGATTAGCCGACTGCCCGACGGTGTGGACACCATCGTGCACGAACGCGGTCAGACCCTGTCCGCCGGCGAGCGACAGCTACTCGCGCTCGCCAGGGCGTTCCTCGCCCGACCTCGCGTGCTCATCCTCGACGAAGCGACCTCATCGCTCGATCTCCAGAGCGAGACCGTCATCGAGCGCGCCCTCGACCGACTGCTCGAAGGTCGCTCAGCGATCCTCATCGCGCACCGACTCACCACGGCTCAGCGCGCAAATCGCATCGTGGTGATTGACCAGGGGCGAATCGTCGAAGTCGGCACCCCGCGCGAATTACTCAGTCGAGACGGTCCCTACGCGGCCATGTACGAGGCGTGGCTCGCCTCGGGCGGTCGCGACGCGACGCGCGACGACGAGTGAGCTACAGCATCCCCTTCACGGTTTCGATCAAGGACGCCGCACTCTGACCCGCTTGAGGGATCGGGTGCACCTGTAGGTGGGTCACGCCCGCCGCCTTGAATGCCGCGATGCGTTCGGCGACGTAGCTCTTGGGACCGCAGAGTGTGGTCAACTCCAAGAACTCGTCAGGTACTGCGGCTTCCGCTTCGTGCTTCTTACCATCGAGGTAGAGGTCCTGGATGACCTCGGCCTCCTTTTCATATCCGTAACGAATCGCCAACTCGTTGTAGAAGTTCTTACCCTTGGCCCCCATGCCGCCAACGTAGAGCGCCACCATCGAGCGCTGTAGTTCTCGAAGGGCCACGACGTCTTCACCATCGCCGATGGCGAGCAACCCCCCTGCCGTGATCATCAGATCATCCAAACCCGCGGATCGCTTCGCGCGACCCGCGGCGAGCGGCGCACCCCACACGTTGTGCGCACGCTCGGGGATGAACAGGATGGGGATCCACCCGTCAGCGACCTCCGCAGTCAATTCAACGTTCTTCTCACCGAGCGAAGCAATCCAGATGGGAATCTCGCTGCGCACGGGATGGGCAATGATCTTGAGGGGCTTACCCAGGCCGGTCCCCTGCTCGGGTGGCAACGGCAAGGTGAAGTTCTTGCCGTGGTGTACGAGCGGCACCTCACGCTTCCAGACGTCACGGCAGATCTCAACGATCTCGCGCGTTCGCCCGAGGGGGTTCGTATAGGCGACGCCGTGGAAGCCCTCGATGACCTGGGGGCCCGAGGCTCCAAGGCCCAGGTGGAATCGCCCATCGGACAACGCGTCAATGCCCGCAGCGGTCATCGCGATCAGCGTGGGCGTACGGGTGTAGATGGGCAAGATAGCCGCGCCGATTTGTACCGATTCGGTGAGTGCAGCGAGGTATCCCATGAGCGAGGGGCTATCGAAGCCGTACGCTTCAGCGACCCACACCAAGTCAAGCCCCGCCTTCTCCATCTCAACTACCTGCTGGGCGGCCTGCTTGAAGCCGCCGGAGTAACTGAGCATCGTCGAAATCTTCATAATGGCCTCTCGGGT
>JABBNY010000130.1 GCA_019352095.1 Acidobacteriota bacterium | reverse complement strand
AATGACGACTTCCATTCGAGCAAGGGACAAGCGACTCGAGGTGAGGACAACGCTGGAAGAGCGCGAGCTGATTAATCGTGCGGTCGAAGAGATCGGCACCGACCTCACCACCTTCGTTGTGACGAACCTGGTGGACGCCTCGCGCCAAGTCCTGGCTGATCGTGATCACTTCGTTCTCTCGAGCGAGGTGGCGACACAGTGGGACAAGATGAACGAACTACCCGCCCGCGAACTCGACGGTCTGCGTCGTCTTATGAGTCGATCATCGCCGTTCGGCGAGTGACCTCTCTATACCGACCACCTCGACTACTCACGGCGACCGACAGCGTCGAGGAGTTCAGTTGCACGTCAACTGAACAGACTCAGTGGCTTCGTCGTCACGCCAAGCAGTCAGCGTCATCGAGCACGACTCGAGTATTCGTCGTAACGCGCGAAGACGACTCGACGGTAGTCGCTTACTACGCGTGGTGCATGGTCCAGTTGGACCTTGCGGCGGTGCCCGAACGCTTGAAGAAGGGGGCTGGACATTATCCGCAACCGGTGGCACTGCTAGCTCGACTCGGCGTTGACTCCAGGCATGAAGGAAAGGGACTGGGCGCTGCTCTCTTGGTTGACGCCGTGACCCGCCTGCTAACGCTCAGCGATGACATTGGTTGTCGGGGACTCTTGATCCACGCGGAGAGCGCGGTGGCCCGCGACTTCTACCTTCACCTCGTTCCCGAACTGGAACTGAGCCCCACCGACGAACTTCACCTGGACCTTCTCTTGAAAGACGCTCGCCGAACCCTGCTCGGTGACTGAGCTCGAGGGGCCGAGGGGATAGACCGCTATCAGAGTCATTCCATTCGAACTTGGCAAACCGAATCGAAAGTGGCCCTCCTTGGAATTTTGGCCCAATCTCAATTAGCTACGACCGTTGCGCACTACGAGGAAGTTTAAGGAGGATGAGAATCGTGTCAAAGAAAGTCGGAGATCGGCCCGCTACGTCGATTCGAGTTGTCTGGGTCAGCGGCAACTCTTTGACGGGGAGAACCATGGGATAGGGCGTGGGATTTCTCCCTACACAGAACCACTAAACAGTTTCACAACCCTTTGTTTTACTGGTGGGCCGCCCGGGTCTCGATCCCGGCTCCTTGGAATCCATAAAAGACCATCCGAGCGCATCCGTGGTAATCCAAGTCTCCTGGTCAGCGGCATCGGCGAGTCCACCCTCGTCCGAGGAAGTCCTCTCGAATCAACGATAATTTAATGGACCAATGAATTCCATGCGCACCTGGTCTTGACTCGGGAACCTTTTGGGCGACATGCTTGCTTGCTTGTTGGTGAGCAGGCCCGATGGCAGTTCAGAGTTCTGTGCCGGTGGCGGACACCATCGTTCGACACACGGTGGCCGAGGCACGATCACAACCCTCACCCAAAAGAGGCCGAGGTAATGTCGCACTACATAGCGCTGAGGAGCTCATATATGAGGTGGGAGGCCACAATGCCAGTGATCTCCGCGTGGTCGTAGACCGGGGCAACTTCGACCACGTCCGCACCAACGATGTTGAGATCCTTGAAGGAGCGGACAATGGACAGTAGTTCACGACTTGTAAGACCGCCTGCCTCTGGCGTGCCCGTTCCGGGTGCGTGAGCCGGATCCAGAACGTCGACATCGATGGAGACGTAGAGCGGGCGACTTCCTACGCGCTCCTTGATTCGCGCAATCGTTCCCGCGACGCCAATGTGATCCAGTTCGATGGCAGACACGATCTGAAAGCCCAAGTTGGCGTCCTGGTCAAGATCAAGCGCTGAGTAAAGCGGTCCTCGAATGCCGATGTGCATCGAACCCTCGCGGTCAATGAGCCCCTCCTCTGACGCACGCCGAAATGGGGTGCCGTGCGTATATGGCGCACCGAAATAGGTGTCCCACGTGTCGAGGTGCGCATCGAAGTGGACGACGCTCACTGGGCCGTGACCGTGGGCAACTGACCGTAGCAGCGGCAGCACCACCGTGTGGTCACCGCCGATGGAGATCACACGTGTCGCACGTTCACGTAACGCCATGCTCGCTCGCTCGATGTCGGTAATGGCCTGATTAATGTCAAACGGGTTTACGGCAATGTCGCCGGCGTCAGCTACTTGGCGAATGGCGAATGGCGACAGCCCTGCCGCTGGATTGAAGGGTCGGAGCAGCCGGGAGGACTCTCGAACGTGGCGCGGACCGAATCGAGCCCCGGGTCGATAACTCACGCCGGAGTCGAACGGGATTCCGACGATTGCGATGTCAACGTCACTCACGTCGTCAATCTGGGGCAGGAGCGCGAAGGTCGCGGGCCCCGCATATCGTGGAACCTTGGTGGCATCGACCTGGCCAACATGGCCGTCTTCGATGAGTCGAGCAATTTCCCCATCACTCATATTGAGCCTCCAACTTCGTCAGGTGTCACTATGTTCTGCCCTCCGCCCGCCTTCGCAGATTATCCAGCAGCGTCGCACTCTTGATCAGCGCACCGCTTCGACCTGGATGTAGGGGATGTCGGGAATTGCTGCTTTCAGGGGATTGTGATCAAGCGTGATCAGGTCGGCGAATTTTCCTGGAGCGAGCGATCCTACGGTTGCTTCTCGGTGCATTGATCGTGCCCCGCCCATCGTGTGCGCCCACAGTGCCTGCTCAACGGTGATGCACTCCGACGCATCGCCGACCATACCCCCTTCGACCGACGCTCGCGTCACCGCGGCGAACACCGAGGCCAACGGATCGGGCATGGAGACCGGCGCATCCGATGACAACGCAACCTCGACACCCGCTCGGAGCAGCGAACCAAGCGGATTATACCTGTCACCTCCATCGCCAATGGCTTTTGCGACGGCTTTGCCGTAAAGGAAGTGATGCTGCGACTGGTTGATCGCGAAGACCCGTAGTGCGGCCATGCGTGAGATCTCTTCGTCACCCGGTAAGCCGCAGTGCTCAATTCGATGCCTAGCGTCGGGTCGCGGGGTAATCGATTGGGCCTGTTCAATTGCGTCGAGCGCTGAGCGAATCGCGGCGTCGCCCTGTGCGTGGATACCAACTTGGAGTCCCACGGCGTGAGCCCGCCCAATAAGATCTTTCAGCTCATCATCGCTGTGGTAGATGTGACCGTGGTGGCACGGATCGAACGCATAGTTCGCGGAGATGTTGGCGTTGTACGACGTCAGTGAGCCGTCGGCGTAGCACTTGATACCGAGAAAAGCGAGTCGGTCATCTCCGAGCGTGGAATGCAGTCCGAGGCTGAGCACTTCATCGAGCAAACTTGAGAGGACGAGCATGCCTGTCCGGAGGCGGAGTCGTCCACTGTCACGAGCTGCCAACCAGATAGACATTTCTCGTTGTGACACCTGCGCGTCGAGAACAGTAGTGACTCCTTTGGCGAGGAATGCGTCTTGCGCTGCATCCAACGCATTAAGTAGTTCTGCTTGCGAGTCCGGAACATGGAAGTTCGGACCGTGATTCGTTATCTTGACGCCACCTTCCCCCGTTATCAGGTCAGTGGCGGCGTCCCAGAGTAGTCCCGTCGCGTGGCCCGCAGCGTCACGCTCAATGACGCCACCCTCCGGATTCGCGGTGGCGTCATCCACCCCCATTTGGCGCAGCATCCAAGTGTTAACGACAGTACCGTGACCGCTGGTGTGCATCACCATTACGGGTCGATCGGTGGACACGAGGTCTAAGTCGTGTCGATCCGGATGCCGAGCTTCTGCGAGGCGACCCTGATGGTAACCGTATCCCCAGATCGGGGTGCCGGCGCGAAGCGTTGAACCGCGACTGTCGAGCAACTTCACCATGGCGTCGATTGACGGTACTTCGTCGGGTGAACAGTCGACCCACGTTAAGGATTGACCCAACATTAGAGGGTGGCAGTGGGCGTCGACGAAGCCGGGCATTAGGACGCGGCCGTCGAGATCAATTATCTCCGCGTCACCACCGGCACTAGTTCTGCAGTCGGCGAGTTCTCCCACTGCGACAATGGTTCCGTCACGAACCGCCAGGGCTTCCGGGTACCGCTGTTCGGTCATAGTCAGAATGTCGCCGCCGGTGAATACTTGTGTTGTCATGTTCCGTTTTCCTTTATTTAGCATTCTTTAGAACTCGCTGCTCTGGGGAATCCACCATTCGTGTCCACGCTCGGTCGTTACGTACTCGGGCCAGCGATAGTCGATTGGGGCGGTGAAACTTGCCGGGAGTAGCGACTCTGTGGGCCCACCAGTTCGACGCTCACGCCATTCCGATTGCGCTCGCGTCAGACGCTCAACGTCGCTGAACAGATCGAGCAAAGTTCCCGCGATGACCTTTGCAGCACACCGAATGGTCGGATTGATGGTTGAGGGGATACCCCCGAGCGCGTTCATCGCCCAGGCCGGTATAGGCGATGTGAAACCCTCCCGAGATAGGGCTGGGCGTGCCACGTACAGCCGGACGGTTGGCGCGTACCAGGTCATCTCGACGTAGTCATCGGAGGTCCAATTCGTTTGCCACGCTGGGAGGAGTGCCCTGAGTTGTGCTTCGGCTATCCAAGGGTCTATGAGTGACTCTGTCTCGGCGAGGAACGGCTGCGCGATCGCCGAGACACCGAGTTCTTCGCGTAGCTCATTGGCGATGCCGCGTGCCTCCTCGTCCCACGTGGGCGGGCCGACTCGCTGCATGTTCTCCCAGGTGACTTCCGCTAATTCGTGGTTGGCCAGCCCTGGACGATTTCGCGATACCCAGCGTTCCTTGACCTCGCAGTGCGCACTGCTCGCGGCCAATCGAGCGTTCGAATCGAGTATCTGCCCGATTCGCTCCGCTGTGGCTAGATCGGGAGTACGCCACGAGTACTGGATTTGCGCGAGTCCCGCCGGCAGATTGTCCGCGGTGGCCTGGCCCGCGGTGAGTATCGCCTCGGACAGGGACCAACCCCCTGTAGCGGCCGCCATCGAGTCCTGGCTGGTCTTAGTCAACGCCCACATCGTCGTCAATGCGGCGTCCGCCCCAGGAGCGCGTGCCGCGGAATGCGCGGCGGCAATCGGGGAGTTATCGAGTTCACCCCACGTTTCGGGATCGTCGCACACGAATGAATAAATCTTCGAGTAGTAGGCGCCGCAGTGCGTGTCCCAGCGCACCGTGTTGCAGAGCGGGAGCATATAGAAGGGATGAAAACTGACAATGGCGTCAATTCCGTCGTAGTACCCGTGTACACCGTGCACGACTTTGGATCCGCAGACCTTCTCCGCTGGCTCACCGGTGTACACAATCGTGCCGCTGATTCCGTATTCAGTCATTGCCGCCTTCGTGGCCAAAACGGCGGCGAGGCTTGAGATGCCAAGCGCAGAGTGGGGATCGGTATGTCCAGGGGCAGATCGACTAAGACCCGCTCGAGGTTCGCGACGAGTACTGGCTGCCTGGCAGTTACCGGGCACCGCGTCATACTCGGCGTACGCGAGAAGGGTCGGTCCCGGACCGTTACTCCATCGCGCCGCGAACGCTGTAGGCATGCCCGCACTACCCTCCTCGACCGTGAATCCTTCAGCGCGAAGTCGTGCCACATACCACGCCGAGGATCGGTATTCGCGCCACGCCGGCTCGGCGAAAGCCCAAATTGTCTCGTGCCATTGGGAGACTTCGTCTGCGTGATCGTCGATCCAGGAGTCCGCGGCTCGCTTCTGGTCGTCGATGGCTATATCGCTACCGCTCATGACCGTGGCTCTCGAAGGATTCCATTGTGCCCAACCGAATTGCCGGTGGTTCGGAATCCGGCAATCACGCCGACGATGAGCACGAGTCCCAGCAAGATGAAAACGCCAAGGCTCACCGGGATCGAGAACGGCCAGAGATTGCCATACAGCGAGTACACCAGGAAGAGACAGGCCAGGGCCGGCACGACGTAGTAGAAGGTGATTTCATGTATCTTCTCGCGCGTGGCGTAACCGATAAGTGCGGCCGAGGTGATCAGTTGTTGAAGTACGTAGCCAGCCGTCGCTGCAGTAACCACCACGAGAAAACCGGTGTAGATGCCCCAAATAAACTCGGGGACGAAGGTCGCAAATAACTCGACGGCTAGGCAGCTGATGAGCCCCACGGTCGGCGTCCGGTAGCGCGGATGCGTCTTGGCCGCCGCGGGAGGGAAGAGCCCCTGACGACCAGCGTCAAAGATCAGTCGCGCGACGGTGATGTTGATTGCCACGTTGACCCCGATGATCGAGTTCAACGCGAGTACCGCAATGATCACGAGAAGCGCGGTACCGCCGACGTGTCCAGCCAGGGTCAGTAACGGTGCGCCTGACGACGCGAAGCCGCTCATCTTGCTGGGTCCCCACGCGATGACGAGCGCGTAGGCCGCGAAGATGTATAGCGCAACCACGGTAAATTGCACCACCAACAGACTGCGCTTGATGGTTTGTTGGGGGGACTGGCTCTCTTCGGCTAATGACAGCACGTTGTCGGCCCCGCCAAGAGCGACGGACGAGAGCGCCATGGCGACTCCAATACCGCTCCAGCCATTTCGGGCGTGGTGAGGATTGAAGACGGAGAACGTGTTGTGTCCACCGGCGTGAATTACGAAATATGCGCACAGCCCGACAATGACGATGACCTCGATGAGAGCCGTGACCAGTCCGTAGTCAAGAGTGATCCTGACGCGGTACCAGCCGAGGGCGAAGGGAACGATCATCGTGAACAATGCCACCGCAATCCACGTCCATCCCGGCGGGTTCCAGCCGAGCGCCTGTGCCGCGGTGTCGAAAATGCTCGGTGCAATCAGTGCATTCGCCGACACCAAGAGCAAGTTGGCCAGACCGTAGGACGTCCCGGTAGCACCAGCTAGTCGTTCGCCCAATCCAGCCCGCACCAATTGGTAGATACCACCCGCACTACGAATGTGCTTGGAGAACTGGTAGGTCGTGTTGATGTACAGCAGAATCAAGACTGACCCCGCGAGCATCGCGAATGGGAGGGCTCCTAGACCGTAGAAGGCGGCACCGGTCAGCGCGACCGTGACCGACGCCAACGGTCCATTGGCAATGGCACCCTGACTCAACACGTGACGCAAGGTGATGGCGTTCGCTTGGAGTTCGCCGCTACTCGGCACTTTTGATTCAGCTTTCATAATCCCCCCCCGGGCCTTGTTGACGCACTGCAGTGAGTACTGGGCCGCAACCTAGAGGAGCGCAGACGCTTCGTCAAACACTGATTCGTCGGAGTAATGGATTTGGTGATTACGTATGGTGCTGATATGTTCGCATTGATGAACGAACCGCTCGTCCAACGTCGTTGCATATGTGGGCGAGAGAACGTAACTGAAGATTCCGTGCGTGAATCAGTTTCTGTGAGAATTCTATGAATTTGGACGAAATCGACACACGGATATACGAGGAGCTTCAGTCCGACGGACGCATATCGATGGAGGACCTAGCCACTGTGGTGGGGCTCTCGCGCATTGCCGTTCGGGCTCGAGTGGCGCGGTTGGTTGAAAGTGGTGCTTTGCGAATCGTCGGGGTTGTGCACCCGAGTACGTACGAGATCCGCCACTTCGCTCACCTCGTCATCGGTGTTGATGGCCCCGCGTCGCCGGTAGGACGGGCCATCGCGACCCTGGATAACGTTCCGCTCGTTTCGGTCGTCGCAGGGCGCTTCGCGCTCATGGCGGAAGTGCGCGCCACCAATATGGCGGCGTTAAGGG
>JABBNY010000129.1 GCA_019352095.1 Acidobacteriota bacterium | reverse complement strand
AGCACTCCGGGCAGCGAGTGGAACGCCGCTTCGAGGTGTCGACGCACGCTCGATCGGTGCAACAGCCGCCCGAGGAATCGGCGAAGTGGACCGACGCAGAGGACGGTCGTAACGAGTGCGACCGGAGCGGCGATGGCGAAGAACAGACCGAGGCGCACGTAGAGCCAAAGCCCAAGTCCGGTGGGCAGAGCGAACAGCACGAGCTCGACGCGCCAGACGGCGAGCAGGCGCAGTAGTTCATCGAGCATTTCGTCGGTCATTGAACGTGAGTTGGTGGGAGCGTTCATTGGAAGTTCCTTTCGAGAACGGGAAGATGCCCCGAGAGAGAGTCCTCTCGGGGCACGCCTCCTTAGGCCGCGACCGGGGCCTTGGTCGCGGGACCGGACAGGACTTCCACTCGCTCGGCGCGGAAACTCACGCCGTTGCGATCACCCATGGCCCACGTGGTCGCCACGAGTCCGGTGACCTTCACCTGGCCGCCGAGCACGAGACCCTTGGGCTCGGTGCTCACCTTGACGTTGATGATGTCCGCGCCCTCACTGCCCAGGGCGACGACACCGAAGGTGAAGATTGGTTGGCCGTTCGCGTCGACGCGGGGCTGCTTGGAGTCAAAGTCGAGCACCGGCTGGGGCGGGGCAACGACGATGAAGGTGAGGTTGCTGGTTTCAATAGGGAGGCGCATGGCGCTCCTTTCATGGTGAGTACTTCTCGTCGCACGTTGCGACCTCACCATCAAGCCAGAACGTCGCGGAACTTTCGCCTACTGGCGCGACGTTGCGTGACACTTTGAGGAAACTTTGAAAGTTCTTGAAAGTTCCGATGCGTTGTCGAGGGTCCGGTCACGTGGTTCGTTGCGAGAGTGCGACGTGGCAGAGTAGGTCAATGAGGAACGAACGTCTCGAAGCGGCGATGGCCAAGAACGATCTGTCATCACAGGGGCTCGCCGAGAACGTGGGTACTTCGCGCAAGGCCGCCGACAAGTGGCTGAATGGAACCATTCCTCATCTGAAAACCCAGATTGCCATCGCCGACGAGTTGGGAGTGGACCGCTTGTGGCTATGGCCCCGCGACGAGGTCGGTGTTGCGGCGGCCCGTGAGGAGATCGTGCGAGCCTGGGCGCGCCGTTCGGACTGTCCGCCCGACTACTGGTGGAAGCTCATCGTGGACGCCAAGCAGCACGTTGACATCCTCGGCTACGCCGTATTATTCCTGACGGAGAACCACCCCGATCTGACGAGCGCCCTGAGCGAACTCATGGGAAACGACGGTTCGGTGAGGATCGTCATCGCCGATCCCCACGGCCAGGCCGCGCTCGATCGTGACACCGAGGAAGGACTCGACGGCCTGCTGCTCGCGAGGATTCAGTCCTCCATCAAGTACTTGCGCCCCATCGTCGAGGCGGGCGCGTCGCTTCACCTTCAGAACGCGCCCATGTACAGTTCCGTCTTTCGCTTCGACGACGACATGCTGGTGACGCCGCACCTCTTTGGAATCCCCGGGAAGATGGCGCCGCTCTTTCACTTTCGTCGAATCGGCTCCGGGGGCATTTTCGATCAGTACGCGACGCACTTTGAGGGGCTGCTCGCCCGAGCGACACCGCAGTCGCCGAGCGCGGTAACGACGTTGAAGAAATCGGTAAGGCCTCAAAAAACCCTAGAGAACCAATCTGTCACGAAGGAGCGACCGTGAGCCGCATCGAACACTTCGAAGAGGATTCAGCCCCTCGGGCCAATCGAGTCGTACCCGCGGCGTCCGCCGTAGTTGTCGACGACATGGATCGAATTCTGCTCATCAAGCGCACCGACAACGGTTTGTGGACGATTCCCGGCGGCGCCATGGGGCCCGGCGAAAATATCGCTGACTGTTGCCGTCGTGAGGTGCACGAAGAGTCGGGCATTGAAGTCGACATCACCCGGCTCATCGGCATCTACAGCAACCCTCGTCACGTCATTGAGTACGCCGACGGTGAGGTCCGCCAGCAGTTCTCGGTCTGTTTCGCGTGTCGCCCGGTCGCGGGAGAACTCCGCACCAGTGACGAGTCGAGCGAGGTTGGTTACTTCACTCTCGCTGAACTAGCGACCATGGATATCCATCCGTCGATTCGACTGCGAATTACTCACTTTGGCGAATCCCGCCCCGATCCGGTGATCGCCTAAATTATTGCGCTCGGATTGACCTCGGCGAGTCGTAGCTCCACTCGACGGAACGCGCCACGAATAACGTCGTCGTCTGCTTCGAGCCCGCGTACAACGACGTGGTCGTCACCGTAGCGAGCACGAATTTCACGAAGGCGCTCGTCCAGGGCAAGCCGAGTCCCATCGGGACCACACGACAAGTCGCAGTAGGTCAGGATGTCAGCCACCAAGCTCATCTCTCTAGGGAACTTGGCAAACTCATCAGTGAATCCACGAAGCGCCGTCTCAGCGGCACCCGAGCCGTGATGTGCGACGAGGCAGGCCAACCGATGCTCGCCCAACTCTTCGAGGTGAATCGCTCCGTCCAGGTGATGAGCGCCCGTTGTGGCGAGCACCGGCGCGTAACCAATATCGTGCAGCCACGCGGCAGTTACTAGCATTGAGCGTTCGTCGGAATCGTCGAGCAGAACGTCGGCCAATTCAGAGGCGGTGGTCGCGACCGCACGTGAGTGTGCCAAGCGTCGCGGATTGTCCGCCAGCAGCGATGAAGCGTAGTTTTCAGCCCACAGACGACGATCCATTACGGATGAGCCTAGATGCCGAGCCCGCAGAACTCCCTGGGTGACCTAGCCCTGTGCAAACGAGGACCGAAGAATCTGGCACGATACTCGCGCGAAGTGACTCTGAACAATGGCGTTTCAGCGACTTCGGTTAGTAAAGCGGGACTGGATCGAATCTGCCTTCATTGTCCGCTTGTTTACTTCGAATTCATATTTTCGGACATGACAAAGGCTTGAGGCACCCGACGGGAACCTTCGGCCCCCGTCGGGTGCCGCCTAGGCGGTACAACGGCGAGGCGTGTGAGAACTTTCTTTACGTATTCGAGGCCCTCGGCTTCGCATTGAACCTCGCTCCTACGACTGCATAGTTCTTCCCGACGAATTCAACTTCGAGACTCAACTTCACTCCGCATCCGAATGTCCAAAGGCGGCGTTGGTGGGGCGGGAATTTGATTTCAGATTAGACCAACTCCATGCGACCGACCTGGTTGATGCCGCTCACAGCGCACACTATGAGTTTTGGGATCACACCTCAGGAGCGGGAAGGCGACGATCAATCGCTGTCACGGATCGCACGGCGGCCAAAGCCAAGAGCGCTGTCACGCCAACGACCAGACCAGGAACGATGATCGTGACGCGAATTCCCACCATTCCAGACACGACACCCGCTATTGCCACGCCGACCGGGGCGAGGCCGAGTGACACCATCCAATCAACCGACGAGACTCGTCCCAGGAGCTCCTTCGGCACCTCGGATTGCATGAGCGTCCCCCAAAGAACGTTCCCCATCATCACTAACATGCCCGCAACAAAGACGAAGAGTAGAGCTACCCACGCAGAGGGCGCGAGGCCGAAAGGGACCGCGAGTAGCGGCGCGGTGCACCACGCTAACCACATCGTGCGGACGCGCCGTTTGGGTCTGGGTAGGACGATCATTACCAGAGCACCGACCAGTCCCCCGAGACCAATGGCAGCGAAGCCGACGCCCACCATCCAGTTGGGAGCGTGCAAGGTCCGTTTGAAGAGCAGGGGCAGCAGCACCGCGAATGGCGAGAAGACGAACGCGTTGGCCAAACCAGCCACGCCAATTGACCAGATTATCCACGGCGTCTTTCGGCAATACGACAGCCCCTCTTTGATCTCACTAACCATCGAGGTGCCCGACGCCTCTGGTCGCGGGGTGGAACGCATTGCGAGAAGACAGCCTGCCGAGACCACGAAGGTCCCCGCATCAATGATCAGAGACCATGAGGTGCCAATGGTTGACGCGATGACGCCACCAGTGATGGGGCCGATGAGCCCGCCCGCGAATGCTCGCGAGAAGCGACTCAGGGAGTTACTTGAAGTCAACTGCTCGGGTGCGATCAGTTCGGGAACTAGCGCGGTCGACGAAGGATAGAACAGCGCATCGAAAGTACCAAACAGTATGGAACCGACCAACAGTTCAGTGAGGTTCAGTGATCCCGATAGCCCAAGTACGCCCAACGATGCCGTTATCGCGGCTCGACTCGCGTCGGACGTCAACATCGCCAAGCGACGCGAAACGCGGTCGGTGACCGCACCGCCAAGCAAGAGGAACAGCACCGTGGGGACCAGTCTCGCGGCGACAACCAACCCCAGATCCGTTGCATTCCTGGTTATCGCCAGCACAAGCAATGGGAGCGCAACCGAGATGATGCCATCACCGAATTGCGACACGGTCTGGCCGCCCCACAATAAGGCAAACTGGCGATTCGACAGGACCTCACGCATCGGGGTTAGGGAGGCCATGCCGCATGATACCAATGATCCTTGAATTCCTTGGCCTGCGATAGCTATTCACTCCTCCGGTGGAAATCCTTTAGCCGAATTGACACGTGTGACACGCTGGTAAAAGAAAAGATCCGCAGAGTGATGGCCTTCATGGAAGACAGCCAGGGCGAGGTCGAGCGTTTGAACGAATCTTTGCTCGAGAAAGACGGCACCCAGATCATGGCGTCCACGCAACGCAGGCGCAACTCAAGGCGTTGCTCGTGCCCACTTCACAGAATTCCTCCCTCCCGCCGTTGGTCAAGGTGTTCGCCACCCGTGAGAGGCTCGTTTGTTGAACTCTCAATCCGACGCTACGAGTGGGCCACTGCGAATCAGGGTTGGACGCGGCGACTTTGCAGGTTCGACTTGTTATCGGGCGGAACGGCTCGAGGCCGGAGTGTGGAAATAGACCTATCCTCATGAGGTGCGCTAACAAGAATGATCGGCGTGCTAGGGCTAGCAGCTACGGCAACGTGTGCCCAGTCGAAGGTGAACGTTGTCACTTTCAATGGAGGCGCCCCGGCATATGCCACAATTGACTCGGTAGCGCTTGCATCAAAGGACGAGAAGGGCAACTTAAGACCGATGCCCAATGCCTTGACAACCGCCTCTTTACAGGTCCACATATCAAGAAACGCCGTACTTCGAGCACCATCGGCCATCGCCATCAGTTTCCGTCGCTCAAGCGGAGTCGTCAGTCGAGAAATCACTTCGGTTTCGACGGGCGACCTAGACACCATCTCTACGTCAGCGCCGAGCGGACCTGCACCGCAGGCCACTACCGCAACCGGACCGCTATTGCTCAGACTGAACTCCAGCGCTCTTGAGCCAAGCAAGCGGGGCCGACCATGCCAAGGGTGGCCGCAATTCTCGCAACTACGCTCGAATCGGAGGGACGCCGCGTCCCCACCAATGCGGCTCGCTACGACCCGGCGGAGGAGGGCATGGCTTCTGACGTAGCATCCCCGCAGAAGCGGCGTAGCGAATTTGTCTGCGCGCTCCAGTTCGGCTGCGTCAAGCAGCATGAGATCCGTGGCGCGAAGCATCGGGATACTCACCAAGGAGAAGGTCACGACTGTAACCTCCACAGTCGTCGGCACATGTGCAACTATCACGCTCGTGGCGCCAGGAGTATCGACGACAACTGATCCGTCGGATTCAAAGACAGCAGTGGCTCCCAGCGCCACCCGGCAGATTGGTAAGTAGTGGGTTTCGATCCAAGGCCATCCGAAAGTAAGAGAACAATCGTCATAAAGAACGATCATAACGACGCGATCTGAAATACCTTCCAGTCAAGAAATTTCTGATCCCAACACCGAACTGCTGCGCTCTCGCGCTTGAGGGCTCATTGCCGCTGTCCTCGAAGCCGAAGTGCAGGTGATGTTGAGAGAACTACGCAGCGATGGCCGTGACGTTGTGCGAAACGGCTACCTGCTGAGTCGCTTGGTCACCACGGCCGTCGGTGGCGTCGAGGTTGACGAATCCGTGCTCACGACGCCGAAGTGGTGAACTTGACCTCGTCGATGGAGCCCAAATGCCTTCGCCGCCTCGGACATTGACCCACGATGACGCGAGTCCACCAACTAGCTCGGTCGGCTCAAGACTTCACGGCATCAAACTCAAGATTCCCGCACAACTCCAGCCTGAGAGATCCAATCTCGAAAGTCTCCAGCAAGCCCTGGCAAATTCACCATTCAGTCTTGCCGCCGAGCAGAACGTGAAATGGTTGCATCTCTTATAGCTGGCGTGGTACAACTCGACCCCACCTTCTTGCAAACATTTTGCTTTCGGTGAGTTCAACTTTGCAGGAGACCGGCAAGATGCGGTATCTTCCCGGCCTTCAATCACCAGTATCGTCGGAGGTCCGGACTGCAAGGGCTTCGGTCATCTCCCCAAGACTTGCCCTTGCCTGGGCAGCCTCAATGAGTGCTGGCAACACATTCTCGCCATCCCTAACGGCCTGTCTTACCTTGCTAAGCGACTCGTTACTTCGAGAGCGTGTCACGCTGCGAATCGACGCTCTCGATAAAGTGCTCCCCTCACTGGCAAGCAACTGCCGCTCAGTCTCCGAGTCAATGGTGTCGACCACTCCGACCACTGGGCCGCGCTCTCGATAAGCGAACTCTTCTATCTCGCCTTCCAGCCATCCGCTTCGCAGTGAGCCAAGCATGCCGCCATGTACCTCAATCTTCTCGAGCCACTCCTCAACTTCCGTCGTCATGGTCGCAACCAATTCTTCAAGGACAACAGAGCCACCCAACGGATCCGTATAACGCGGTAGGTCGGTCTCAAGCGCCAAGATCTGTTGAGTTCTTAGCGCTATTCGGGCACTAAGTTCGCCGGGTATCGTGTGGGCTTCGTCAAATCCGCACACATGAAGCGATTGGACGCCGCCAAGAACAGCCGCCACCGCCTGCAAAGTCGCCCGAACTATGTTGTTGAGCGGCTCTTCATATGCGAGAGCGGAGCCAAAGGTATTCACCTGAATGCGCATCTTCATAGTTCGCTCGTCCCTCGCGCCCCACTTGTCCCTCATCCGGGTCGCGAAAATCGATCGCGCTACTCGGAATTTCGCTGCCTCAGCTAGGACTTCCATATGGGAGCCAAATATGAATGAGAACCCTGCCGCGGCCCGGTCCACACTCAAGCCGCGGTCGACTAGCCCGGCGAGGTAAGTTTCCGCATCAGCAATCGCACAAGCCACCTCCAGGCTCCGACTAGCGCCTGCCTCTCGAGCGTGTCCGCCTGACAGAGAAACGCCATTCACATGGGGTAAGTGCTCGAGACAATACTCCAAGACATCCAGTGAGTATCTCATGCTGGTGTCTAGATCAAAAATGGCAGTCTTACGCGCCAAAAACTCCTTCAGCATCTCGTTCTGTAAAGTGCCGCGCAAACGCTCAGGGGCTACCCCGGACTCTTCCGCCACGACACACCACATCGCGAGAAGGATCGGTGCTGTGCTGTTAATTGTCATCGATACCGAAACCTCATCCAGTGGGATTCCCTCGAAAACCGCGGCCAGGTCGTCAACAGTCGCGATTGAGACACCTGCTAAACCAACCTCCGCCTCAGCGCGTGGGTCGTCCGGGTCCAGTCCTAACTGCGTCGGGAGATCGAAAGCAAGAGATAGACCCGTCTCTCCCATTGCCAGCAGATACTTGAAACGGGCATTTGTTGAGTCTGCTCCG
>JABBNY010000128.1 GCA_019352095.1 Acidobacteriota bacterium | reverse complement strand
GTCGCGGCGCGATACGCGCGCTCGCGCGCTTCTGCAATCGACGAACCCACGCCCGTCAGCGCGAGCACCCGACCACCCGCGGTCACAAATCGACCCTCGCGGTCGAGCGCAGTGCCGGCGTGAAAGACGGTGACCCCTTCAATCGGGTTCGACAGTTGACCATCGGCACCGAGACCTTCGATCACGTCGCCCGAGCGCGGACTTTGCGGATAACCCTGCGCCGCGAGCACGACCGTGACCGCAAACTCCGTCGTCGCCACCGATGACGCGCTGAGTCGACCTTCGCCGGTGCGAAGTAGCATCTCAAAGAGCTCCCCACCGTAGAGCGGCACCAGCGCCTCGGTCTCAGGGTCACCGAAACGCACGTTGTACTCGAGCAACTTGGGACCCTTGGAGGTGAGCATCACGCCCGCGTAGAGCACGCCACGAAAATCGATCTCGCGCCGCTTCAATTCACGCAACGTGGGCGCCACGATGGTCTGCATTACGAGTTCGACCTGGTCGCTCGTCATGGCGAGCATGGGCGCATACGCACCCATTCCCCCGGTGTTCGCACCATGGTTGTCATCACCGACCCGCTTGAAGTCTTGGGCGGGGACGAGCGGAACCGCCGTCGTACCGTCGCACAACACGAGCAGCGAACACTCCTCGCCGTCGAGTCCCTCCTCGATGATCACCGTCGTACCCGCGTCACCAAAAGCAGCACCGCTGAGTTTGGCGCGCACGTCCTCGAGTGCCTCGTCGAGATCGTCGGTGACGAGCACACCCTTGCCGGCGGCGAGACCGTCGGTCTTGACGACAAAGGGAGGCTCCATCGTGGCGAGGAACGCCGCCGCCGCAGTCTCGTCGCGAAAGACGCCGAAGTGAGCCGTCGGCACACCAGCGTTCGCGAGGAATTCCTTCATGAACGCCTTGGAACCCTCCAGTTGCGCGCCGTTGAATCCGGGGCCGACGACGGTCTTGCCCTGAGCCCTCAGCGCGTCCGCCAGGCCCTCGACCAGAGGCTGCTCGGGACCGACCACGAAGAGGTCGGCGTCGAGTTCAAGCGCGGACGTCGTGACACAGGTGATCCCGTGGGCCGCGATCCCCGCGTTGCCCGGTGTGACGACAACATCGGCACTCTTGGCCAGCCCCCACGCCAAGGCGTGCTCGCGTGCGCCACCACCAATGACGACACACCGTCTCACGAGGGTCGAACGAACTGCTCTCGGCCCGGGCCAACCCCGACAACTGAGATACGCACGCCAATCGTCTCTTGCAGGAACTTCACGTAACCCTTCGCGAGCGCGGGAAGTTGCTCGAAGTGCGTGCACTCGGTGATATCGCTGCGCCAACCCGGCAGGACCTCGTAGATCGGCGTGACCTCGTGCAACACGGACTGGTGATAGGGCGGATAGTCGTAGCGCACGCCACCGGCCTCATACCCCACGCATACTTTGATCTCGTCGAGCGTGTCGAGTACATCAAGCTTGGTGAGGGCGATTTCAGTGAGCGAGTTGAGTCGAACCGCCTGGCGGGCCATGACCGCGTCGAACCATCCGACGCGTCGTCGCCGACCCGTGTTCGTTCCGTACTCACGCCCTCGCTCGACCAGCAACTCACCCATCTCGCCATCGAGCTCAGTCGGGAAGGGTCCCGCGCCCACCCGCGTGACGTACGCCTTGGCGATGCCCACGATGTCGCTGAGGTCGCGTGGCCCGAGTCCCGATCCGGTGCACGCACCGCCCGCCACGGGGTTGGAGGAGGTGACGAAGGGATAGGTGCCGTGGTCGAGGTCGAGGAACGTCGCCTGCGCCCCTTCGAGCAAGATGCGCTGCGCGCGCGCGAGTGCTTCGTGCACGATCGCCACGGTGTCGGCGATCATTGGCGCCACCCGCGGCGCCAATTCGTCAAGGTACTTCTCACCAATGTCTTTCGCGCTCATGGCGGGACGGTTGTAGATCTTGTTCAGCACCAGGTTTTTCTCGTGCAGCACCACGTCAAGCTTCTGGCGAAAGATCTTCGCGTCGAGCAAGTCCTGGACACGAAGACCCACCCTGGAGGACTTGTCCGCGTAGGCGGGACCGATCCCTCGCTTGGTGGTGCCGAGTGCGTTCTTGCCGAGGAATCGCTCGGTCAAACGATCGAGCTCCTGGTGATAGGGCATGATCAGGTGGGCGTTGCCCGATACCACGACGCGCGAGACATCGACGTTCTTCGCGCTGAGCGTATCGAGTTCGGCCAAGAGCACCGCGGGATCGACGACGACGCCGTTGCCGATCACCGGCGTGATGTGGGGGTAGAGCACCCCCGACGGCACGAGTTGGAGGGCGAACGCCTCACCGTCGACGACGATGCGGTGCCCGGCGTTGTGGCCACCTTGGTAGCGAACCACCATATCCATGTCACGAGCCAAAAGGTCGGTTAACTTCCCTTTGCCTTCGTCACCCCATTGGGTTCCGACTACCACGGTTGCGGGCACTTGACTCCCTCGAGACGGCCTCGTTGCACACCAAGCCTACCGTACGAAAAATCGACCGATGATCGCTTAGGAGAAGCTCAGCACGCCGTCGACGACGTCGACGTTGATCGTGTCGCCTTCGTGGTACGTACCCTCGAGAACCGCCAACGCCAATGGGTCTTCGAGACGACGCTGAATCACCCTCTTCAAGGGACGCGCACCGAACGCCGGGTCGTAACCCTCGCGCGCGAGCTCATGGGCGGCCTCCGGACTGACGTTGAGCGCGAGTCGACGCTCAGCGAGACGACGACGCAAGCGTCCCAACTGGATGCCGACAATGACCGCCAGGTCCTTCTCGTCCAGTGAACGAAAGCGGATGATGTCGTCGATCCGGTTCACGAACTCGGGCCGGAAGAACTCCTGGGGGTCACCCGGCAAATTACTCGTCATGATCAGCACCACGTTGGTGAAGTTGACCGTGCGGCCCTGACCGTCGGTGAGCCGCCCGTCATCGAGCACCTGCAGCAAGAGGTTGTAGACATCAGGGTGCGCCTTTTCGATCTCGTCGAGCAGGATGACCGAGTACGGGCGTCGGCGCACCGCTTCGGTGAGCTGGCCGCCCTCTTCGTACCCGACGTAGCCCGGAGGGGCCCCGATGAGCCGGCTCACCGCGAACTTCTCCATGTACTCACTCATATCGAGACGCACCATGGCCTTGTCATCATCGAAGAGGAACTCCGCGAGCGCCCGGGCCAACTCGGTCTTGCCAACGCCGGTGGGCCCCATGAAGAGGAACGAACCAATGGGACGATTCGGATCCGAGAAGCCTGCGCGCGATCGTCGGATGGCGTTGGCGACCGCCACGACGGCCTCGTCTTGGCCGACGATCCTCGAGTGCAGCAACTCCTCCATGCGTACCAGCTTGTCGACCTCGCCCTCGAGGAGCTTGGTCACCGGCACACCGGTCCATCGGCTGATTACCTCGGCGATGTCCTCCGCGTCGACCTCCTCCTTCAAGAACGCACCGTTGGCCTGCAACGCACCGAGCTCACGCGTGGCTTCGTCGATGCGCTTCTCCAACTCGGGAATGGTGCCGTAGCGCAGCGCGGCCGCACCATTGAGGTCGCCCTCGCGCTCGAGCCGGTCGGCCTCGGCGCGCTTCTCCTCGAACTCGTGCTTGGCATTCTGGATCTTCTGGATGGCCGACTTCTCGGCCTGCCAACCCGCGGCGAGCTCGTCGAACTTCTCGCGCTGGTCGGCCAACTCCTCTTCGAGCAAGTCCAATCGTTCTCGTGAACGTTCGTCGACCTCGCCGCTCAATGCCACTTGTTCGATTTCGAGTTGACGAATACGTCGGATCACCACGTCGAGTTCGGTGGGCATGGAGTCAATCTCGATCCTCAATTTCGAGGCCGCCTCATCGATCAGGTCAATTGCCTTGTCGGGCAGGTTTCGGTTCGGCACGTAGCGCTGCGAGAGCACGGCGGCCGCGACCAGGGCCGCGTCCTGGATGCGCACACCGTGGTGCAGTTCGTAGCGTTCCTTCAAGCCACGAAGGATTGCGACGGTGTCCTCGATCGAGGGCTCTCCCACGAAGATCTGCTGAAAGCGCCGCTCGAGCGCCGCATCCTTTTCAATGTACTGACGGTATTCGTCGAGCGTGGTCGCACCGATGAGTCGTAACTCACCGCGCGCCAACAGGGGTTTAATCATATTGCTCGCGTCCATCGAGCCTTCGCTCGCCCCCGCTCCGACGATGGTGTGCAGTTCATCAATGAAGGTGATGACGTTGCCTTCGGCGTCTTCGATCTCCTTGAGGACCGCCTTCAAGCGCTCTTCGAACTCTCCGCGATACTTCGCTCCCGCGACCATCGAGGCCAGGTCGAGCGCGATGACCTTTCGATCGCGAAGCGACTCGGGTACGTCGCCGTCCACCACGCGAAGCGCCAGTCCTTCGACAATGGCCGTCTTGCCCACCCCGGGTTCTCCGATGAGTACCGGGTTGTTCTTCGTGCGACGCGACAGTACCTGGATGACGCGACGGATCTCATCATCGCGGCCAATGACCGGATCGAGCTTGCCGGTCCTCGCGAGTGCCGTGAGGTCACGGCCGTACTTCTCGAGGGACTGGAAGGTCTCTTCAGGATTCTCCGAAGTGATGCGCGCTGAGCCACGGATACCGCGCAACGCCGACAACAGCGCCTCACGATTGGTGCCGAGCAGTGGAGCCCACGCGACGATGATGTGGTCCACCGAGAGGTACTCGTCGCCGAGCTCCGCGCGCAGTTCATCGGCGGCCTCGAGTCCCTGGCGCGATTCGTTCGAGAGACCTGGCTGGGTGCCGCCGACCGAGCGCGGCTCCGCCGCCACCTTTTCGCTCAACGTCGCCGCCACGGAGATGGGGTCGACGTTGGCCGCGAGGAGCAGAGGCCGAGCGATGCCGTCGGATTGATTCAAGAGTGCGAGCAGGAGATGCGCGGGTGTCACGTAGGGGTTGCCCGCGGCCGCGGCCTGAGTGGTTGCGGCCTGGAACGCGTCACGTGTCTTCAGCGTCCAGCGTTGGGGATCGAGTGCCATCAGCTACCTCCTCGTCGTCGAGCCTGTGCGTCGATGAATAGTTCGATCGTGTTGCGCACGGGCACGAGGTCGCGTCGATATTGACGATGCGTCTGCTCAACGTTCGCGCGCACGTCTTGCATGGTCGCCTCGAGTCGCGCTCGCAGTTCAGCCAATTCAGTCTCGAGTCGCATGATCCTCTTCACGCCTTCGAGGTTGACGCCTTCGTTCGTGAGTTCTTGAATGCGCCTGATCGCGAGAAGATCGGCCTCGGAAAATCGGCGCGACCCACCGCTCGTGCGCTGGGGATTCAAGAGCCCACTTCGCTCGTAGTTGCGAAGCGTTTGGGGATGCACGCCGGCGATCTCGGCGAACACCGAGATCACGTAGACGGCGTGATGATGGCGTTCGTTCACGGCGTCACCTCGTCGTTCAGTGCCCGCGCCAATTTCTCAGCGAGGGTCTTTTGCTCTTTCGTCAACTTCTTTGGAATCGTCACGTTGATCGTCACCAACAAGTCACCCGCTGGTTGCTTGGCACTCGTCGGCACACCGCGACCGCGCACGCGCATCGTCATTCCGGGTTGGGTCCCGGGCGGCACCTTCAGCGTGACGGGTTCGTCCAAGGTCGCCACCTCGACCGTGGTGCCGAGCAGCGCTTGGCTGAACGACACGTTGGCGGTCGTGGTCACATTGCGGCCCCGGCGCTCGAAACGCGAGTCACCCGAGACGTGCACGTCGACGAAGAGGTCACCGGGCTGTCCACCTTGGCTGCCAGGATTACCCTTACCCTTCAGACGAATGCGTTGGCCGTCCACGACGCCCGCGGGGACGCGCACGTTCACGCGCCGTGACGATGGCTCGCGACCGGTGCCGTGACAGGTCGGACACGGCGTCACGATCCGACCACCACGCCCCTGACAGACCGGGCAGACACTCGACATCGCGAACGGACCCTGGTCGTCGTTCAAGACACCGCGACCCTGGCAGCGTTCACACGTGGCAAAGCCACTGCCCGGCGCCGCACCGCGACCCTGGCAGGTACGACACGCCTCGCCGCTGGGCAACGTGACGGTGGTCGTGACACCCATCACCGCATCACGAAAACTCAAGTGCAGCGACGTCTCAAGGTCTGCTCCACGCTGCGAGCGCTGGCGGCGTCCCCCAAAGAGACCTCCGAACAGGTCGCTCAGGTCACCGAGGTCACCACCTTGGAAGTTGAAACCGCCCGCGCCCGGCGCACCGGCGCCCGCGAAACCCCCCGACGCGCCAAGACGACGAACCTCGTCGTATTCCTTGCGCTTGTCCGGGTCACCCAGGACGTCGTAGGCGACCGAGACCTCCTTGAACTTCTCCTCCGAACCGGGATTGGTGTCAGGGTGGAGTTCCTTCGCAAGCTTGCGATAGGCGCGCGTGATCTCCTTAGGGGTCGAGCTCGACGATAACCCCAGGACCTTGTAGTAGTCCGTGTCGAACCACTCGCGCTCGGCCATTTAGCCCTTCACTCTCACCATCGCGGGACGCAGCACGGAACCCTTCCAAAGGTAGCCAGCACGCAGTACCTCATCGATCACCTGCTCGCCGGTCCCGTCGCCTTCTATATGGGCGACCGCGTCGTGAACCTGGGGATCGAACGCGACACCCGTCAACTCAATGCGCTCCAGCCCCTCTTTGGCCAAGGTGTCAAGAAGCAACGACCTCGACTGGGACAACGCCGCAGCCTCGTCGGTGGTGACGTTGGCGAAATGGGCCTGGGCGAGGTCGAACGCGTCGAGCACGGGCAGCAGTTTGACAATCACGTCGCCAACGGCCCGCACCGCGGCATCACCCGAGGAGCGCGCCATGCGTTTGCGGTAATTCTCAAAATCCGCCTGTAAGCGCTGGAGCGAGTCGAGGTACTCATCGCGTTGGCGTTCGATGTCAGATCGTTCGTCGACGACCTCGGTGGCGGCGTCCTCGGACGCCACCACCTCGTCGTGCTCAACTGGGTTGTCGCTCACGATCAGTCAACAATCTCGGCGTCGACGATCTCGTCGTCGTTGCCCTCTGGCGCGGCCGGGCCCGCGGCGTTCGCCTTGGCGGCCTCTTCGTAGAGACGCTGGCTGAAGCCCTGGCTGGTCGTCAACAACTTCTCGGTCGCTTCCTTGATCGCGTCGATGTCGGTGCCGGCGAGCGTCTCCTTCAAGGCGGCGAGTGCGCCTTCGACATCTTCACGCTCGGTGCCCTGGAACGACTCGGCCTGGTCCTTTAACAACTTCTCGGTCTGGTAGACGAGGCCATCGGCGTTGTTTCGAACTTCAGCCTCATCGCGCCGCTTGCGGTCGTCCTCGGCGTGCGCTTCGGCGTCTCGAACCATGCGGTCGATCTCCTCTTTGGAGAGTGACGACCCACCGGTGATGGTCATCGACTGAGTCGCTCCGGTGGCGGTGTCCTTCGCCGAGACGTGCACGATGCCATTGGCGTCGATGTCGAACGTCACTTCGATCTGAGGTACACCACGCGGCGCCGGGGGGATACCGACCAGCTGGAACTTGCCCAACGTCTGGTTGTAGGACGCCATCTCGCGCTCACCCTGCAACACGTGCACCTCGACTGACGGCTGATTGTCGTCGGCAGTTGTGAACGTCTGAGACTTCTTGGTCGGGATGGTGGTGTTGCGCTCGATGATCTTGGTCATCACGCCAC
>JABBNY010000127.1 GCA_019352095.1 Acidobacteriota bacterium | reverse complement strand
CTACTGCCAACTGTCTCGCTAGAGGTTGGCACAGAGGGTTCCGATCATCATCGTTGCTGTTCTATGGCGTTTACTCTTCTTGCAAAGATGATGTGATCCCTCTAACGGGAGCTCGGAAGCATCAAGTCGAATGGCTGGATCTGAACGTCGACCACGTGGGAGGCCACGAAGAACCTCGTTGTCACGGGCAGCATCGAAATTGTCCAGAAGTTTCAGGGTCTTGGAATGCACGGATAGCCTGTGTTCCCGGTTGACGCATCGCAAGCGAACCATTCGACGTCCAGAGGGAGTCCGCGTTAATCCAAGCCGTATTCGCGCGCCAACATCACGAGATCTGGAACGCATCGCTCGAAGCTCATCGAGCGCAAAGCTACGCCAGGCGATTTCTTACTGCGGCGGAGGAATGATCCCCTACTGCGCGCTGGCCGTTGTTGAATCGCGGACGCCATGATCGGGGTGAAAAAATCCCTAATTTCATCCCTAACATTTCCCGATAGCAACTGAACGCACTGAATGCACTGAACGCAAACCCCTACGAATATTGGGTTTTCTGAATCTAGTGAATAGAGAAGGATGGGATTAGTGGCCTTTTAATCCTCAGGCGCTGGGATCGAGACCCAGGCGGCCCACTGAGTAGATGTGAACGTTCACGCTCGTGGACCCCAACGGTCGCCGTTCATGCGAAGGAAATTGGAATTCTTCGACCTTCTTCAAGATTGTGAGTCATGGTCTCACAACGGTCGCGATGAGCCTGGAGCAGTGCGATAGGCCTCATTTCAGGCCTCGCATTTTGGGCATTCCTTCGAACCCGGATCGATTGGTGCCATGACAGGTGAACCCGCGTCGCCCCAATACTAGATTTCTCCTATTTGGGCATATACAGACACATTCAGCACACATGGCTTCAAACCCACCCATCAGCCTTGCCTCGCGCGAAAGACTCAAATCTGCGGCATGAGGCGAATCATGTATTCATCGAACAATGGAACCGTGAATTCTATGAGGCCCCTTCTGGGCGAGAAACACATGGCCCGCCGGATCAAAGCGTCGCGCGTCGGACCTAACGCATTCGTGGTCTTTCCAAGGATTTTGGCGACGTCCGCAGAGTTCACCGGGCCCCGACCCAATTCGGCCATTGCTCGCAAGTATGCGCGCTCGGAGTCATTGGTCTTGCCGATACGAACGCGAAAAAATCCGTCGTCAAGTTGAGCGATGGCGAGGGGCATGCTCCTTTCGACATCGTCGAGTGTGATGCGGTCGGGTCCATCAGCAAGGTTCCATGCCGCTTTTCCAAACTCCTGGATGAAATAGGGGAAACCTCTACTCGCTTCTCGCGTTCGAGCGAGGGCGCCCTCTTCCCACGTGACGCCCTCGTCGAGCGCCGGGATCGTCAGGGCAGAACTCGCCAACTCATCGCTCAAGGAACCAATGGTCGAAAACTCGAAGAGGCGCTCGGCGTACGTCTTCACGTCCCCGGTGAGCGCAGCCAGTGAAGGAAGCCCAGCCCCCGCGACGGTGATTGGAAGATTGAGTTGTGACGCGCGGTGAAGTCCGGTGATCAACGCGGTCAGCGTCGCGTAATCCACGTAGTGGAGTTCGTCAATGGTGATCAGTACACCCGTGTCATACGCTCGAGCAACCTCGCCCACCTCGACGAAGAGTGCCGCCAGGTCACTCGAGAGATTCCCCGAATCGGCGGGACCCGCGACGGCATCGACGTCGATGCTGATTTCAAGACCGTCGGGAAGTTTCAAGCTGAATGCTTTGAGTATGCCGAGTGCTCGACGAACTCGCTCACCGATGCGGCGCTTTGCGTCCATCGCGAGCAGCACGCGCCGGAACGCGCCCACCAACTCCGGAGCGAGAACGCCGTCTTCGGACACCTCGATGTGTTCGTGAAAATACTCTCGACTCTCGGCCAGGGTTTCGAATTCGACAAGGAGAACCGTCTTGCCCACGCCGCGTAGACCCGTCAGCATCTGGCTGCGACCGTCTCGCCCAAGCAGCAATCGCTGAAGAGCGACGTCCATCGCATCAATCTCGCGATCCCTGCCAACCAGGGCTGGTGGTCGAGAACCGGCTCCCGGGCTATAGGGATTCTCCACCGGATTCACTTCTTGAATCTACCTCAATATACCCATTAATAGCGAAATTCCTATATAAGGCTCCTGAGCCCCAACCGTCTGGTGGAGAGTGGAATTCGACTGCGACTCATTTGAGCCGACCACACCTTCTCGTGTCACCAACCATGGTGGCAGACTCGCCACCTGGGTCGTGAATCGGTTCGGCTAGATACTCATCGAGTCAGTTCTGGCCTCGTATCGTTGCTAGAGTTCGGACCCATCGCCAACAGAGGAGAGGTGGGTTCTTGTGGGAAGAGATCTGATCACTGGTCATGCACTTCTCGGCGTCATGTTGATCTCTCTTGCGATGGTATTGACCCCCGGTCCAAACATGATGTACCTCATTTCGCGATCGGTCTCTCAAGGGAGGCGAGCTGGACTGGTGTCTCTACTAGGGATCGCTACCGGGTTCGCTGTCTACCTCGCGTCAGCGGTGGTTGGATTGACCGCCATCTTCAAGTTGGTGCCCGCGCTGTACGACACCGTCAAGATCGCGGGTGTCATCTACCTCCTGTGGCTGGCCTGGACAACCGTGAAGCCTGGCGGCGTATCGGTATTCTCCCCAACACAGTTGGCACGAGACAATTCACGGCGGCTGTGGTTCAAAGGTCTCCTCACCGCACTGCTCAATCCGAAGATTGCCATCATGTACGCCGCACTGCTGCCGCAGTTTGTTGATCCTGCACGCGGCGACGTTCCCCTTCAAGTTCTGATTTTCGGCAGCGTCCAAATCTCAATCTCATTGTCGATCAACACCGTCTATGTACTCATCGCATCTCGACTCTCGAGGTTTCTACATCAGCGTCCGAAATGGATGAAGCTGCAGCGCCGTATTACCGGCGGCCTATTGGCAGGATTCGCTTTGAGGATTGCCACGACAAAGTGACAAGCGAGTCGGCAATGATCTTCCCCACGGTTGAGTTTCCCGCCTACGTGTGAAGCTCAGGGAGTCCCGCGGAAGATAACTTGCCAGCCCGACGAGGACGAACTACTTTCCGGATCATCAAAACTGAGCGGCAACAAAAGCCTGCACTACAGTCGGCTCAGCGCCAAAACCAAGCAACGCAAACACGCATCTTGAATTTGGAGAGATTCTTTCGCACATCAACTTTCTCCGATTAATTGCAGAAAGTTCCCTTCGACAAGAAAACGGCTCAATTGCCAATCGCTAGTCAAAAGAATTTTCGCCGCTTGTGGACAGCGGCCACTATTTCCGCACTCGGCGACGGTTTGCGCCTTACCGTTCTTCCGCTGTTCGCAGCCGAAAAGACGAATAGTCCTCTTCTGATATCACTGGTGACTGCTTCATCGCTGGCTCCCTGGCCCCTGTTTGGCTTGCTCGGTGGAGCCATCTCGGACAGGGTTGATCGACGAAGTGCAATGTGGCGATTGGATGCTGGACGAGCCGTTCTCGTTGGCGGCTTCGCCGTATTGACATTGTTCAGCCTTCCCTCAATTCTCATGATCGCGTTGCTTGGCTTCATCCTCGGTTCGGTAGAAACAATCTTCGATAATGCCGCGATCGCCCTCGTCCCCGAGCTGGTAGATGGAGACTTCTTGATCAAGGCGAATAGCCGACTACTTTCCAGCCAGACGCTCAGCAGTCAGTTCATTGGTCCCGCACTCGGCGGCATCCTCTTCGCGGTGGCTCGTTTCGTTCCCATTGCGACTGACGCCCTCTCATTTCTCGCTGCCGCGGTTCTGGTGGCGACGCTTCCGGTTGGCAAGAAATCGGCTCTCGAACACCCCGTGACAAAAGTTGGACGATCATTGCGCTCGGAAATAGCGGAGGGGCTCCATTTCCTCAGGCGACAACCGGTGTTACTCGCCTGCACGAGTCTCGCGGTGCCGCTCTTCGCGACCAGCGGTGTACTCATGGCGGTTCTCGTCTTGTACGCCAAGAACCTGCTGCACGTTGGCAGCATCGGTTACGGTCTTCTCTTCAGTGCGTTTGCTTTGGGCAGCCTTTTAGGCAGCGCGATGGCACCTCGAGCTCTCTCTCGAATTCGAGCCGGACAGGTACTCTGCGCTTCTGTTCCTCTCACCGCGTTGTCGTTCGTCAGCCTTTACATCACAAAGTACGTTGGCGTCGCTGCAGCCTCAGTCGCAGTTCTTGGGTTGGCGGTGGGACTGTGGAATGTCACGACGACGACACTTCGACAGACACTGTCTCCCGACGCTCTTCGGGGTCGCGTGAACAGTGCGTACCGCACGGTGGGAACATCATTTGCTGCAGCCGGGGCACTTCTTGGTGGAATCATCGCTGAGTGGATTGGAATCCCGAAGACTCTGCTGGGATGCGCGATTGCTATCACCATGTTCGGATTCTTGCTACCCAGACTCTGGCGAGTGGAGACCTGAGCAAATGTCTCTGACTTCCTGCGGGGACCGTTCAATCGATGGACTCTTGACCCATCGATGGCTGTGCCGAGAAGCATGAACCACTTTGGTCAGCACGTTGGCGCTTGAACCGTGACGGCGTTAGAAGAGCCCTGGATCACTCGGATCAGTGATCCATCCATCGAGCGGGTGACCTGACGGACTGGAATACAGTTTTGAGATTCCAACCGGTGTGGACTCCGAGATGTAGGGTCTAGACAGAGTCGGTTCAAGGATTGAATCTTGGAGAGTCACTCCGGCATCGATCACCAGTTGTCGATTCTCGAAGTCAGTTGATACGACGTAGCGAGAGGTCCCTCCGACAAGGAGTCGAACCCTCGCAGTGGTCCCACTCGCGTCGCTCGGGCCAATACTCACAGACCCAGTGAGTGTTTCCGGACACAAACCAAATACAAATTCATCGACGACATTCGTTGATCCCCATCGAGCCGTCAGACATCGCGCTAGACGAAGCAAAGGAAGGAGAGTAATGAAACGAGTGAGCAGGTTCAACGGTGTCAGAACCGTCAATATCCCCTTTTCGAATCGACGTGATGCGAATCAAATTGGCCTCATGAGCGAGCGGAACTTCAGGCTCTTCTTGATTGGTTACACAACATCAATGATTGGCACAGGAGTTGTACCCGTCGCCTTGAGTTTCGCCTTACTCAAGGAAGGCCGAAGCGCTCAGGAGATCGGTTTCGTCTTCGCTGCACAGACGGTGCCGCTCGTGCTCTTACTGCTACTCGGTGGGGCGGCCGCCGATCGATCCCGAAAAGCCGTAATGGTGAGCGCCGATCTCGCGCGTTGTGCGAGCGAGGTAGCGCTTGCCACACTGTTCATTGTCACGACACCTTCGCTGTACTCAGTGATGGCGTTGGCCTCCGTACTGGGCATTGGCCAAGCGTTCTCCAGCCCGGCGCTGAGTGGTCTCATGCCGCAACTGACGAAAACTTCTAATATCCACCAAGCGAATGCCATCAAGGCGTCGGCGTCATCGGCGGGTCAACTCATCGGTCCTGCGCTCGCTGGGATCGTAATTGCCGTGGCGAGTCCCGGTTGGGCGCTCTACATTGACGGGGTCTCCTACGCCATCAGTGCGCTGTGCATTGTGCTGTTGCGCATACCGCGCATGAAGCCACGGACGGGCGAATCGATGCTCGTCGAACTTCGTCACGGCTGGAGGGAGTTCTCCTCTCGATCGTGGTTGTGGATCATCGTGGTTCAATTCGGACTCTTTCGGATGATGGTGTACGGACCCTTCATGGTGCTTGGCTCCGTGCTGGCGAACCGCTACTTGGGTGGCTCGAGTTCGTGGGCCTTGATACTCAGTGCCCAAGGAGCGGGTTCGGTCGTGGGCGGTCTCGTGATGCAGCGGCTTCGTCCGAATCATCCTCTCAAGGTTGCAATTCTGGCTACATTTGCCTTTGCCGGTCCGGTGACGTGCATGGCGATGGAATCGCCGGCAACTGTCATCGCCGCAGCGTCGGCAATATCCGGCTTCGCAATCGCTGTCTTCGTGACCCTATGGGAAAGTACGATCCAACGCGAGATTCCAACTGAGGTCTTATCGCGAGTTGCGGCGTACGACTGGCTGGGTTCATACGCCTTGACGCCAGTCGGATACATCGTGGGGGCATTACTTGCAGCAAGGATTGGAATACGCAGCACACTCATCGTGTCGGCAATCTGGGCAGTACTCAGCAGCTCCATCGTGCTTTCCATACCGACGATCCGGCGGCTCCAAATAAATCAATCCAGATGACGTTCCTTGGGGTGGCTTGGTAACTCAACGAGAGGAATCTCTGGAAGGTCAAATGACCGGGTGAGGCCAAGACCCTCAGTAGCCCTGTTGGACGGTAAAACACTGATGAGCATTTAGACTGTGACACGACGAATCACGAAGAAACTAAAGCCGAGCAAGAGCGCTGATCCGAGAAGATAAATCCCGCCCTCACGCAGTTGTAGCAACCAGAACTTGAATCGTCGCACGTCGCGCTCTCGAAGCGGGGCTCGGTAAGGCGATTGCTTCAGCCCTGCTGCGGCAACAGTCAATGCGGTGAAGTAGTTGTTGAATGGGCTCGCGCCAGCCTTTGGAGATATCGTCGCAGCATGGTGGATACTTCGGACAGGGGCGACCCCTACCAGAGTACCGCCCATTGGGCCATGCTTCGATTCCGTCGAATCGCGTCGGGCTGGTTCTTCGGCGACGTGGTCTTCGGCATCGTGGTGGGGATTCTTGCTCGATGGGCTGGCGCAACTGCGAGCACGTGGTTCTTTCTTGCCTATTTTGTTGGAGGTTGCATTACTTTCGCGGCAGTGGTGTACCTGTTTGCTTTCCTCCAAGCGCCCTATCAACAACGAAATTTGTTGAGATTGATCGACGACGAGAAAAATGAGCGAATCGCCGAGTTGGAGACGACGCTTTCTAATGAGGATGTGGGAAGTGATCACTCAGAAGCACTCAGACAGATCCTTGAGCACGCAAAATCGTACGTAGTAGGAGGTCAGGATGTGGCGTTCCAAACTCCATACGACAAATCAGCCATCACGGATCACTTTCCAGAAATCGACCCAGCGCTTGCATCTTGGGATGAGGTGGCGAAGGAAGCCGCACGAATGGAGCGCGAGCTGAAACAGAGATTTGATGGGGAATTCGTTTCCCAGGGTTTCAACATTCCAAGTTTCAACTATCCAGCGTTCGAATTTCTCTTGGAACTCGTCAAGCATATTGCGACGAAACAGGGGTTGGGAGAGGACCAAAGGGTTGAGTGGAGAGATTTCGATCCGAAGGTACCGAATCTCTATTTGCAGAATGGAACCCAGGTCGCACAAGTGGATGACACAAGGACGGAACTGGTTTATGAGAACATCCAGATTCGTGTTCAAGAGTTCTTCAATTTGATGAAGACCTGGCCCGAGACGAAGGCCTTTGGTGACCATGATTGGTTGAATGCGCATAACGAAAAACAGAAGGATCTGATACAACTACTCAACGCACGAATCATCCAATTCGGCTTCAAGCGTGGCAACGGCTGTCCGCAGTGTCCGCGCTGACACTCGCAATGCCTCGACGTGTGGACGACCAACCTCTACCCGATGAGATTGCCCAAGCTCCGATGAGCGTCTGAATCACGACGGGGAAGTTGGAGAGTCAATTCTCTGAGGCATTTGTAAACGCTGATCGAAAACAGCCACACTGAGTCCCCAAAACGCTGGCCGAAAAC
>JABBNY010000126.1 GCA_019352095.1 Acidobacteriota bacterium | reverse complement strand
GTGTGGATCTGCATCGGGTCGAGCGTCCCTGGTTCGACGAGTTCTTCGACTTGGGCGATCGTCACTTGACCGGCGCTCGCGCAGAGCGGGTTGAAGTTGGCGGCGCTCTTTTCGTAGATCAGGTTTCCGTGCGTATCTCCGTATCGTGCGTGCACCAACGCGAACTGGGTTCGAATTGCGTATTCGAGCACGTAGCGGTGTCCATTGAACTCTCGGACTTCCTTCTTGGGTGAGGACAACGCGACATTTCCGTGCTTATCGTAACGCCACGGGATTCCACCATCGGCAACTTGGGTGCCGACACCCGCGGGCGTATAGAAGCCGGGAATGCCAGCGCCCCCGGCGCGCAGTCGCTCCGCCAGGGTCCCCTGGGGCACGAGTTCGACCTCCAACTCGCCCGCGAGGTATTGGCGTTCGAATTCCTTGTTCTCACCGACGTAGGAACCTGTGGTTCGACGGATGCGCTTGGCGTTGAGCAGGACGCCGAGGCCCCAATCATCGACACCACAGTTGTTGCTCACCGTCTCGAGATCGGTCGCGCCGTTCTCGAGAAGTGCCCTGATGAGATCGTTCGGAATTCCGCACAGACCGAAGCCGCCGACCGCCAGCGTCGAGCCATCAGTGATGTCCGCAACGGCGGCGGCGGGGGAGTCATAGACCTTGTTCATTGGTTTCTCCAGAGAACGTTTCGAAGCGGGTTGATTGCATGCGTCGCTCACTTTTCGAATTAAATTTTAACGGTCGACCAGTAGGTTAAAAGTCACTATAGACGTGTCGCCGGTGGTGAGGGAGTCACGGACTCTGGCAGGCGAGCGCCGCTGAGCGGCTGTCGACCGGTGTGCTCTAGGCGCTGGTGGTTCGAGTATCGCGAATAGATTTCGCGATCGTCGCGCGAGGGGTCATCAACGAACCCAGGACCAACTCAATGTGTATCTCGGCGACCTCTTCGAGGGTGCGCGTGCCGTTGGGGGCGAACCAGATGGCGACACCGGTGCACTCGAGCAGGATTGCGTAACTGACAATCTTCACGTCAGACGCTTTGAAGACCCCGGCGCGCACGCCGTCTTCGATGAATCCAATGAACATGGCCTGGTAGGCATCGCGCTTGGCTTGGATCTCGATTCGGTCCGCGCCCGAGAGCGCTCGAAGCTCACTATCGGTGACGAACGCAGCGCGAGGAAAGAGCCCGTGGAATCGCACGTGCTCTCGCACCGCCGCGGCGAGTCGCGTCGCAGGATTCTTGTGATGCGAGACTGCCTCGATGACCGCAGTGTTCAGATCATCGAGGAAGAATCGTTCGAGTTCGAGCAGGATCGCCTCTTTGCTGGCGAACCAGTAGTAGATCCCAGCAGCGCGAATCGGCACCTCCGCGGCGATCTCGCGCATGGAGGTCGCGTGATATCCGCGCTGGGCGAAGAGGTCGAGGGCCGCCTCGAGAATCGCCTCACGCGTCGTCGGCTCCCCGTTTTTCTCCGGTGGTGCCTTCGTCTCGTGCAGCGTCATTACGTGTCCTTGTGATCTGTGGCGTCAGTGTGATACCTCTGTCGGGCCTCTGTCGTGCATTGAAGCTGCAGCGGGCTTGACTTCGGTAATTTCCCTGACAGTAGCATTCACGGATGCGTACATCGCGCGATGATGATTATGAATTCCCGTGCCCCGAGGACCTACCGCGCGTGGCGTTGCATCGGCGAGCCCGCCGCAGCGACGCCCGGGTCGCGATCGGTCTGTTCATAATTTGTTAATCGGAGTGGCTTGACGCTCCCAAGACGACCTGTTAGGTTGGCGTGTGTTTAACGGGCGTTCATTAAATTAATAACGAGGGCGTGCGCACCATTTTGGTGCGGTGCCAAGGGGAAACAAAACAATGGGAGAAAAGCTATGAAGTTACGTCACGCAACTTCGCTCGGGGCGCTCGTCGCGTCACTGGTCCTGATAGGCACCGCCGGCACCTTCGCGGGGGCGGGTGAGCGTTCACACGCGTCGAGCGGTGCGGTACTGCGTATTGGTACGCAGTACCAGGTCGACTCGATGAATCCGTTCGTCGCGCTCGAGAGTTCGTCGCTCGCGGTGTACAAGTACATCTATCCGTCACTGGTGCAGTACAACACCAAGCTCGCCATCTCGCCGAACTTCGCAACGAGTTGGTCGCATTCAGCCAATGGTCTCGATTGGACCTTCCACCTGCACTCGGGCGCATTGTGGTCCGACGGCAAGCCACTGACGTCCGCGGACGTGGTGTGGACCGTCAACACCGTCCTGAAGGATGCATCGGGCGGCGGCGCACTGCTGGCCACCTACCTGCCGGGCGTCACGTCGGCAACCGCTCCCGACGCCACCACGGTCGTCTTGCACCTCCAGACACCTGAAGCGGCACTGCTCGCCAATATCGCGCGCCTACCGATCCTGCCCCAGCACGTTTGGTCCCAGTACGACACGGGCACGGCGGGCGCAGGTCTGCGTACGTTCTCGAACGATCCGACTGCCTCGCAGCCCGTCGTCTCGGGTGGCCCCTTCATGGCGACCCAGTACAACTCTTCCGGCGTGACACTGTTCAGCGCTAACCCGAACTTCTACGGCACCAAGCCAACGATCTCGGGATTTGGGCTTGAGTACTTCACGAGCGCCGACGCGGAGATCCAGGCACTCAAGACCAATCAAATCGATGTCATGCTCAATGCCACGCCGAGCGCTATCCACAGTCTGAAGGCCGACCCCAGTCTGGTCGTCGACACGAAGCCCGCGCTCAATGAGAGTGACTTCATCATCAACGACTACGCCGGCAAGAAGAAGAATCGTGAACTGCTGAACCCGCTCGTCCACGAGGCCTTCAACTACGCCATCAATCGCACCGCGATCGTGAAGGACGCGTTCAATGGTGACGCCAAGCCCGGCATGTCGCCGATTCCAATCGCCGACACGGCGTTCTACGACCCGGCGATCAAGCCGGCACCTTTCAACCTCGCCAAGGCCAACGCACTGTTGAACCAGGCGGGTTACAAGATGGGATCCAATGGCGTACGAATCGCGAATGGTCACCCGATGTCCTACACGGTGATCCTCGCGACTGACGAAGAGGGCTCGCGTCTTCGTGCCTTTGACATCATCCAGTCCGACTTCAAGCAGATCGGCGTTCAGTTGAAGGTCAGCATCACCGACGACGCGACGGCGGCTTCACTGGAGCTGACCCCGAGTCAGAAGTTCGACCTCGGGATGTGGGGTTGGACGCCCCCGGGCCCGGACCCCACCTTCATCTTGAACACCTACACCTGTGCGCAGTTCGGCGGGTGGCAGGAGACGGGTTACTGCAACAAGGCCTACGACAAGCTGTTCGCCCAGCAAGCGGTGACGCTGAACCCGGCTGCGCGCCGTGCCATTGTCTTCAAGATGCAAGCGATGTTGGCCAAGGCCATGCCCGAGTTCATCTACGCCTACGAGAACGTCAATGACGTGTGGAACAAGGCGTGGTCGAACTTCGGCGAGACCTCGGGAGGGTTGTTCTCACCCTTGACCATCGACGGCATCTCGTACGCTCACCACGCGTAGGGCGATCCGTCACCGCATTTTCGAGCAATGAACGATAGAAGATCGAACGAATAGTGAACACTCGAACACTTGATTACGTGCTGAAGCGAATCGGCTTTTCCATAATGACGGTATTCGTGGTGCTGACGTTTAATTTCGTCTTGTTTCGTGCCTTGCCCGGAAGTGCGGTGACGGACCTCTCGCGGGTGCCGAATTCGACGCCCGCCTTGCGCGAAGCGCTGGCGCGTCAATTCGGACTCGCAGATTCGAAGTGGCAGCAGTACTTCATCTACCTGAAGCAACTCCTGCACGGCAACCTCGGTGTGTCCTACATCAACGGTTTGCCGGTATGGCACAACCTGACGACGGACCTCTCCAACACCATTCCCATGGTGGGCCTGGGGACGCTGCTCGCCATTGTCTTTGGCATCTGGTCCGGCGTCACGTCGGCGTGGCGATGGCACCGTCCCGCCGACTACCTGCTCACCAACACCGCCATTGCGTTCTACTCGTTCCCAACGCAGTGGCTGGGCCTGATGCTCGTCATGATCTTCGGCCGCTATCTGCCCACCACCGGCATGAACGACCCCTTCGCCGTTGGGGGCTCAGCGTGGTCGCACGCGCTCGATACCTTCAAACACATGATTCTGCCCGCCGTGGCCGTGGCTTTGACCCTCTATGGTCAGTACACGCTGGTGGTTCGTTCGGCGATCTTGGAGGTGCTCGGAGAGGACTTCGTACTCACCGCCCGGGCCAAGGGCATTCCCGCGCGGACCATTCTTCGTCGCTACGTGCTGCGAAACGCCCTGTTACCGATCGTGACCCTGATCGCGTTGTCGATCGGGTACGTCGTGGGCGGCGCGCTGCTCGTCGAGACGGTCTTCACGTGGCCCGGTATCGGATTGGCGGTGTACCAGTCGGTGCTCTCGCGTGACTATCCGATGTTGCAGGGTGCCTTTCTCATCCTCACGCTCTCGGTCGTGATGCTAAACCTCGTCGCTGACCTGCTGAGCCTGAAACTCGACCCGAGGGTTGCTGAATGATGACCTCGAGTGACGTGACGACAACCGACTCCCCTGAGGAGCACCCGACACTGCGTTGGCTGCGCAAATTGGTGCATCACCGCAAGGCGGGGGTCGTCGGCGCGGCCATCCTCCTCGTTTTTGTCGTGCTCGCCCTCGGCGCGCACTGGTTCGCGCCGTACAGCACCGTGAACGCGAGTGGTGGAGTGTTCGCGCCGCCCTCTGGTCACCACTGGCTCGGCACCAATGATGGTGGTATCGACATGGTGAGTCTCTTGATTCAGGGCGGAAGAATCTCGATGCTCGTCGGCTTCGCGGCCGCACTGGTGGCGGCGATACCCGGCGCCCTCGTTGGCATCTTGTCGGGTTACTTCGGCGGGTGGGTCGATACGATCCTCATGCGCATCACCGACTTCTTCCTCGTCATCCCGGTCATCCCAGTCATGATCGCCATCGCCGCTGTCTGGGGACCGAGTCTCTTTCATCTCATCATCGCCATTGGCGTACTCTTGTGGACTTCAACCGCACGGGTCCTTCGCGCCCAGGTCAAGACCTTGCGTGAGCGAACCTTCGTTCGACGAACGGTCAATCTTGGCGCGAGTCGCACGAGGGTGCTGTACCGGCACATCCTGCCCCACGTCGCGCCACTGCTGATTGCCCAGACGGTGATCACCATGGCGCTCGCGATCTTTTACGAGACCGCGTTGGCGTTCCTCGGCCTCGGTGACCCGACGGCGGTGTCGTGGGGGACAATCATCGAAGACGGATTTCTACGCACCGCGATCAGTACGGGCGCGTGGTGGGCGATCGTACCCCCAGGAGTCTGTGTGGCGCTCGTGGTCATCAGCGCGTACCTCGTGGGTCAGTCAATTGAAGAAGCGCTCAACCCGCGGCTACGCGTCGCGAACGTGTCGCCGCGATCCTGGAAGATCCGCCCGCTCGTGGGCCGAGGGAAGGACGCGCTGTGATTTCGGTACCACTCTTTAGCGTGCGTGACCTGCACGTGTGGTTCGAGTTGCCTGATGGGCGCGAACTGCATGCCGTCCAGGGTGTCAGCTTCGACCTACACGCCGGAGAAGTGCTCGGACTCGTTGGCGAATCCGGATGTGGCAAGACCACGACCATCTTGGCGACGATGGGCTTGTTGCCGTCGTCGGCGCAGGTCGCCGGTGAGATTCGAATCAACGGAGTAGAGATCCTCCATGGAGGCGAGAGTTCGGTACGCCCTCATCGTTGGCGCGATATCGCCATGGTCTTCCAAGGTGCCATGAACTGCTTCAGTCCAGTGAGGACGGTGGGATCTCAGATCGTCGAGCCGATGAAGCTGCACGGCATCGCCAAAGGCGCCGATGCCCGACGACGGGCTGGTGAACTGCTCGAGATGGTGGGTATCCCCGCGGCCTCGGCGGAGCGCTTCCCCCACGAATTCTCAGGAGGCATGCGTCAGCGCGCAGCTATCGCCATGGCGTTGGCGTGCGAGCCGAAGATACTTCTCGCCGATGAACCAACGACCGGTCTCGACGTGATGGTCCAGGCTCAGATCCTCGAACTGCTGGGCAGTCTCGCCGACAAGTTGGGTCTTGCGGTCGTGCTCGTGACCCACGACCTACCGGTCGTGGCCGAGGCGTGCTCACGGGCGGCGGTGATGTACGCGGGACGCATCGCTGAACTGGGCAGTGTCGATGACCTGTACCACGACTCGCATCACCCCTATACGAGACTTCTGTTCGCCGCGACCCCCGATCTGCTCGGCGAGGACCGTGTCGCGTCGATTCCCGGTGCACCCCCTCGACTTGACCGTGAGATCGTGGGATGTCCGTTTCGCGATCGATGTGATTCGGCCATTGAAGTGTGCGCGAGTGAGGAACCGCTCCTTCACCTCGTCGGCAGTGCGCACGTCGCGGCGTGCCATCTGAACGACCTGATCGAGAGTGTGACGAAGTGATGAACTCGAGTGACACGAGCGAGGCACACGTGATGAAGGACACTGACGTGGCCCCTCGACCCCCGATCCTGGAGGTTCGAGACCTCACGACGTACTACCCGGTCAACCGAGGTCTCGCCGGACGTCTCTTGCGTCACGAAGCTAAGACGGTCCACGCCGTCGATGGTGTGTCGCTGCGCGTCGATGCGGGTGAGTTCGTCGCCCTCGTCGGTGAATCGGGCTGTGGCAAGACGAGTACCGTCATGACGATTCTCGGCGCCACCAAGGCGAACAGCGGCAGCGTGCGCGTGAAGGGTGAGGAGACCGTTGGTCGAACGCCGCGCGAGATGCTGCCGGTCTATCGACAGTTGCAGATGATCTACCAGGACCCGTACGGGTCGCTCGATCCGCGCTTTCGAGTGAGCGACACGGTCGAGGAACCGCTACTCGTCCATGGTGTCGGCGCCACCAGACAAGAGCGTCGACAGTTGGTGCTCGCCGCCCTCGAAAGCGCCGGACTCTCACCGGCCGATCTCTACGTCGACCGATTCCCTCACGAGCTCTCGGGTGGCCAACGACAGCGCGTCGCCATTGCGACCGCGTTGATTCTCGAGCCGAGTCTCCTGCTCGCCGACGAACCGGTCTCGATGCTCGACGTCTCGGTGCGCGCATCGGTGCTGAATCTGCTTGACGAGTTGCGTCGCACGCGCGACATGGCGATCGTGATGGTCACGCACGACCTCTCGACGGCTGGCCACTTCGCCGATCGGATCGTGGTGATGTACCTGGGTCGCATTGTTGAAGAAGGGCCGGCCAAAGAAGTCCTCTCCAACCCCCAGCACCCCTACACGCGGGCCCTGATATCGGTGGTACCAAAACCGGACCCCCGCGACCGCTCCACCCCTCAGACGTTGAGTGGCGAGACGCCCAACCCGGTTGATATCCCCGTGGGCTGCCGATTCCATCCGCGCTGCCCGATTGCCCGTGAAGAGTGTTCGCAGTCCGACCCTCCGCTTCGCTTGCCTGTGAGTGTCCGTATCGAAAGCCACCGGGTCGCGTGCCACCTCGCCTGAGCCGCTCGTCGCGACGTGCAACGGCCCCAAAGGCCGTCGAAAGTCGGGTGGCGTTCGCATGAACGCTGTCGATTACGCCGACTACGACGGTATTGGCATCGCGACGTTGATCCGTGCGGGTGACGTGAGCCGCGAGGAGGTCCTCGACGCCGCGCGCGACGCGATTGCCGCGGTGAATCCATTGATCAACGCGGTCGTTGAGACCTACGACCCCACATCGTTGCAAGCGCGACCCACATCGGGGCCCTTTAGTGG
>JABBNY010000125.1 GCA_019352095.1 Acidobacteriota bacterium | reverse complement strand
GCTGAAGGATCCGCTCACCCTACGGATACTCGCGCCACCGACGCCACCGACCCTCGCCCTGATAAGAGAAGGTCATGAGTGAGATTATCTGCCCGCACGCGCCAACGCGATACTTTTGGACGTTCACGAACTACCTAGGACGCGACACCGATCACGCCACCCGACCAGGTTGCCACGCGAAGGGACTTCGCCCTCAACGTCTCGGTCCCGCACTCTCAAACGCCGTTGCACTCTCAAACGCCGCGAGGACCGCCAGCGACGTGGCTCGCCCTTACTCCCCGCAGTGCGCGTGGGGTCCTCACGCACCTCGCGATCCCTCGACGGGGCGATCTCAGAGGTCACCCACGGGACCAGTAGCGACCAGGCGGCCTCCATCTGGTGGCTCGGCGCCGCCCCGGGAGAGGTGACGGGAGCGGTGACGAGGGCGGTGACGAGTCATCAGTCGTCGCGTTCGACACGGCGAGGCTTCCTCTCGCACCACGGTCCTCGGTGATGCGCTTCGAGGTCGTGGTCCGTGAACTGCGTGGCACCACCGCACCCGTAGTACGCCGCACGTCACCGAGGTCGTGGGGGCGACAGTTACGTGCGACTCGATGCATATCGCGTCGAAGGCGACCTTTCGCTACGCCCTCCATCGAGGTGCCCCGGTGCTGGCCCGATTCGTTCGAGGATGTTGAGGAGTCGTGAGCCTCCGCACCCCTTCGATTTGCTCCAATCCTGCTCGACGGGAGCGATGGAGCCTTGCGAAAGAGAGCCACACCTTTTCATCGATCCGCCGCCGCCGGCAGCCCCAATCGTGGTCCGATGGCGTACAGGGGCACGTTGGTCATGTCGGATTGTTCGCGGTAGTCGGCGAGCGAGAAGCGCCACGCCTCAGCCGGATGGAAACGCTCGATATAGCTACGCAGACTCTTTGACCGCAGGTTCTCCTCGGCCTTGACCTCGATCGGCACGAGGGTGCCGGCGCTCTCGATGACAAAGTCGATCTCCGCGCGACCATTCTCGGGCGCCCAGTACATCGGCACCGCGTTGCCAGTAGCGACGATCTGCTGGGCCACGAACTGCTCACTCAAGGCCCCCTTGAACTCCTCGAATATCCCCGTGCCGTGTAACAGCACCGTGGCGTCGAGGCCCGCGAGTGCACCCAGCAGGCCGACATCGAGGAGAAAGAGTTTGAATATCTTGGTGTCCTCGTAGGCGCGAAGTGGACTCGCCGGTTTGGTGAAGCGAGTCACCCGGTGCACGAGCCCGGCGTCACACAACCACTGGATCGCGTCGTCGAACTCACGCGCTCGCGCCCCTTCGCGAACGCGACCGAGGATGAAGCGTCTGTTCTCTCGAGCCAGTTGACTTGGTAGTGACGCCCACACCTCGGCGATACGACGACTAACGGTCGCCGTGGCGTACTTGGCGAAGTCATTCTCATAGCCGCGCAGGATGTCGTGTTGCACCGAGCGCACGACGGCCAAAGAGTCGCCCGTAGCGTAACGAGCGACCGCCTCGGGCATGCCGCCGACGTACATGTACAGACGCAGGAACTCGGTCAGACGGTCGGCGTACGATGCGATCAATGTCCAGTCTTGACTGAGCACGAGATCGGCCAGTCGCGCTTCACCGATGCCACGGAGGAACTCATCGAAGTCGAGTGGGTGAAGATCGATGAAGTTGACCTTGCCGACCGGGAATGAAGCGTTGGTGCGTAGTGCTACTCCCAACAGCGAACCGGCGACCGCGAGATGGATGTCAGGGCGTTCCTCGGCGAAGTACTTGAGTGATGTGAGGGCCTGCGGTGCTTCTTGGATCTCGTCAATAATGACGAGCGTGGTGACCGGTGTGATCGTCGTTGCGGCGGCGATCTCAATACCGCGCAGGATGCGACTCGGGTCGAGGTCGCCAGCGAAGATTGAGGCGACGGAACGATTCCGCTCGCAATTGACGTAAGCGACGTTTTCATAGTGGGAACGTGCGAACTCCTGGAGCAACCAGGTCTTGCCGACCTGGCGCGCCCCACGCAGAACCAGCGGTTTACGCGACCGGTCATCCTTCCACGCCTTCAGTACACGAGAAGCTCTTCTTTCCATGTCGACAGAGTACCTTATCTGCACATATTCAGGATGATTTCTGTGAAACTATACACAATCTACGTATGACTTAAGCGTACTTTCACACTTCTCCGCAACGGATTTTGTCCGAGCCTGCTCCAATCCTGCTCCAATGTTTTACGATATGGATGCGTTGTGAGCCATTCAGAGCCAGCGAAATGCCGTATTTCCCAGCGTTTGCCAGTTTTTGCCACATACAACATCGGATTAGGAAACCGATGCTCTATCCCCTGAGCTACGAGGGCGGGACTTCCGCGCGAACTTCCGCGGATTCTTCCGCGCGTAAATCACCCCTAAGCCTACGCCTCGTGCCGGCTGGACAAGTGCGTCAGTGCCAACCGCCACGAGACTGAAGACAAAACTCTCTTGGTCTTCAGTTTGCCATCGAAGGCCAAGGTGTAGACCAATATCTGCTGAGACTCTCAGTTCGCAGGAATGTCCATGGTTATAGAGGCGCCCGCCTTAGTAACTACGAAGTCGGCACTGGATCAGAACAATGGTTGTGCCTTCGAGCCCTTGGATGTCATCACGTCACCAGCATGAGGTCCAGCGCTCAACACAGGACCAGTGAAGCCGTGGGTCGTGGAGGTGCTGGCGAAGTCTGGTCCATCGTCGACGTTGGTCGCGGGACCGCACGTGGTTCCCACCGAACGGTCCAAGACGGCCGCCTCCACCTGGTAATAAAACTGACCGGTCCTTTCGTTCCCGCCACCGCCTGACATGATGATGCGCCCACATTTCGGCACTGAGGCCACGATCACCGTTCCAGTAGTGGCATGCGACTGCAAGTGCCACGGCACCGACAGCGTCTCGAATGCAGCGGCCAAAGTGTTCTTTGTCAAGCGTCCACACCAGTTACTCGCGGCGATGAAAACGACGTCACTCTTCTTCAGATTGAGCGGAAAGACTACGGCGTCCCAGTCCGAACTTACGGGAATCACCGAGGTGCCCTCTCCCAGCTTCATCGCCGGACAAGAGGTAACTCCGTCACTCTTGGTCAGCAGCACCAGTGACGGCGCGTTGTCCAACGTGCTCACAGCAGGTCCCGAAAAAACTTCGACCTTCGATCTCTCTATCGTGACGTCGGCGAAACCCACACCTTCAAAGACTCCACCAATTCCTTGAGTCGCCAATAACGTCGTCTCTCGCGCGGGACTGAGAGTGGGCGTCGTGCCAAGAAGCGGAGAAAGGACAAGGGCACCATTAGAGAGACTGAAGGACTTTACGAAGCGGTGATTCACGATTGTGCTAGACGCCAGCACCGTGGTAGGACTCTTCGCGGCGAACGCACCGGTGGCAAGCAGCACTGAAACGAGCACGGCTGCCGAGATGCCCACCGTCGTCGCCTTTAGGCGACCGGAAATTCTCAATGCCTTCATCGACACCTCCAGTTTGTCACTGTCGTAATTGCGTCGCTACTTACCGCTCCCGCCACCAAAGACTCCGCGCGCGCCGAAAGACAAGGATGAAGCCACCGGTGAGTTAGGGAACCCTGTCTAAGCAACCGGTCAGTTCAGCGTTCCATAAGGCCCATTCTTGCGTTCCAAGAGTGGGGTGTCTACGCGATTCTGGGCCGTTTAGAAGTCCTGGCCACACCTAATTCGCGGAAGTTCCGCACGTAAATCGTCCCCAATCCTACGCCGTTCGCATTCGACAACCACCCCTCCGCCAATCAACGTGGCGAGTGACCTTGCACTCGATAGTGTGTGGGCGTTGCGCCAACGGAAACGGCGATGCGAATCCAAAGCGAGGTAGCCGTGTCATTCTCCTCGACGTTCGAGAAAAGCTCCCGAACGAAGCACCCCGCGCTCGTTGTCGCCGCGGCGCTATTGTTCGGCACCTGGGCCAACGCGGCGGGCGCCGCGCCGAGTTCGCGCGCCGACAATGCTCCCATCGTCACGCAGGTACTCTCTTCGAGCTCCTTGTGTGGCAACCGTATGAACTTCTTCCAGCAGTCACTCAATGGTGATTTCAAGGGTTGTTTCCGTGTACCTGATCTCCACAGCTCTTCCCTGCTGGTGGCGCTGCAGACATTTCTCATGCAATCGGGGGCGCCAACGGGCCCGACCACGACCACGTTGCACACCGCGCCCGTGGGTGTGATTCGACTGTCCCTTGCCACGAGCGTCGTGACACCCGGAGAACACGTGGTCGTCACAGGACACTTCCTCGGCCGTCCTCCATCTATTCGGGATCGACAGTCCGTCGCGACCCTGTGTTGGGACGGTTGTGAAACCGGGCTTCAGGAGGAGAGTGTGCCCCTCACGTGGGCGTCACCCTCCACATTTCGGGCCAGTCTGAGCGTTCCCGAGACGGCGTGGCTTACGATGAGAAGTGGCGTCGTCGCGGCGCAGCCGTTGTTGTCGGGTGACTATCAGGTCGGTGTGCAATGTGTGGTGGCGACGTCGGGTTGTGCGTTGGGCGGCGCCGAGGCGCAGACGACGATCCATCTACAAGCCCCTCCTTCGACACGGTGTTATCACGGGGCAACGTGTGAGTTCATGACGTTGAGTCCCTCGAGCGCTCCGGTCGGCGCCATGGTCTACATCAAGGGCTGGGCACCGCTGGAGTCCACCGTCGGACCGCCGGGGAGTTTCTCGTTGTATAACCTCTCGGTGACGACCGCGACCTCGACCGCGAATTACCCCGATCTCTCCTACGCGCAACTCAAGGCCGGTACGTACGACGTGGTGCTGACCCCTCGTGTACTTCGGGTAGAGCCGGGCACCTCGTGGGCCAGCGTGGGCCGGCTGGGATACCTCTCGTCCACGTTCGCCGGGCCATCGTCGATCTCACCCAGCCCGACGTCGAACCTCATCGCGTGGTGCCCGTCGTCGGGGATCGACCTCAGCGGTGGGCCGACGCTGGTGCGCGTTTCGACCACGGGCGTGGCGGCGGCGCTGCGCGGCAGCAATCTCAGTCTCCCTCCGCCCGTTCCCTCGAGTCCTCCCTGCGCGACGGTATTACTCGATCCGCTGCATCACGCGAGCGTCTACGCGAGCTTCTCGACCGAAGTCGAACAAGGAGCGCCGCCCCTCTACTTCGCGGGTCTCTATACGACGAACGACGGGGCCACCTGGCACCGAGTTCCGTCCCCGGCAGGAATGAAACCCGACGACTTCGGCGGCTTCGTTGTTCGTGCCAACGATGTGGAGGCGATGTTCGTCAGTCCCAATAATGGGGGAAGTCAGACTCCGTGGGGGACCGTTAACGGTCGGGTCGTCACGGAAGTTAGCGCTAATGGGGGGCAGACCTGGTCGAGCGCCACGCTCGGCTGTCCGGGTGTCGGACCGTGCACGATATTTGGCCCGTATGAATGGGGTCACTGCGCGATGAACGCCGCCCCGCAATCGGTGTTGCATGGGACAGCGAGTGCGAACAGCAAGCCAACGGCCACGTGGTCGACGACCCTATGGACCCAGACCGTGAACAGCTGCTTCTCCCCACAGCTCGCCGTGACCTCCTCGCGCAATTTGTTGCTCGTCGACCCTTCGTCGCAGTATCCCCTGCTGCGGTCAACCGATGCGGGTCAGACCTGGGCGCCGATCTCGATCCCCCTCGTGACGGCGGCGGGCTACAGCACCAGTCCGGGCGCCTGGGGCAATTCGATGCTGCTAGCACCGGACGGTTCTCTCTTCTCGGTGATCACGTCGTCCTCTGGTCAGCGCGACGGTCTCTTTCGCCTCGAACCGGGTGCGACCACGTGGTGCCAAGTACCCAAGGTCTTCAGCGTTCCCCCCTCGAACAGTTTTCCAGGACCTCTTCGCATCAGGGGAGCCAATCTGGTGTGGGTGGAGACGATCAGTTCCAACTCTTTACACGCGAGTACCGTTCTCGAGGTCGCGCCATTATCGACCCTGAGCTGTTAAACCTCTTTGACGAAGAGACCGGTCAGCCACGCCGTAAACGGTCCCTCCCATTGAATTACCCAGCCGACTCCCGGCCACTCATTTCCTGCGTGGGACTGTTCGCACTGGTTCGCTTGTCAGGGTGTCGCCATCGGGGCTGGCCAGTTGACGCTCCAACTCGGTAAAGGCAGCGATGATCTCCGGTGCCTCAAAGGCTCGATTGCGTCGACCAACGGTGACCTGCTTCAGGATGCCCGCGTCGACTAGCCGCTGAATAGCCTCATTCGTCTGGATGAAACTTCGGCCCACTATTTCTGCTGCGCCTTTGACCGTCACAACGGGTGCGCCGACAAGTACCCCCAGCAGTAGATCAGCCGCGGAACGCGCTCTCACTCGGCCCAGCCTCTCTCGCCACGACGATTCGATTCTGCGTGCCTGCTGTTCGAATGACGTCGCATCATCCACTGCGCGCTTGCACGCTGTAGCGAATCGTCCGATCCACAAGTTGATTCCCTCAGACGCCCCTTTGGAGGTCGCCGGTCCCCGGTACCGGCTCGCCGTCAATCCGTCGATGTAGTCCTGTGCCCACGTCGCCAAGACGAGAGACACCGGCGGCAAAATACGAGGTGCAACACCTCGACGCCGCAAGATCAGGTGCACCAACGCACGACCCGTTCTACCGTTGCCGTCAACGAATGGGTGAATCGTCTCGAACTGTGCGTGCGCGATAGCTGCCTGAGCGACCGCAGGAAGTGAATCCTCGTTGGCAAAGGCGACGAGGTCCGCGATTAGTCCTTCCACATACTCAGGTGGAGCAGGGACGAAGGCTGCAGAGCACGGATTGTATGCACTTCCGCCGATCCAATTCTGCTTTTCTCGAAACCGTCCTCCGTATTCTTCAAGCCTCGTGCCAAACAAGAGCCGCCGGTGGATTTCGAGAAGTATTTCTACCGTGACAGAATCACCAGTACCGACAGCGTCAATGCCATAGACCATTGCATCGATGTTTCCGAGCACCTCGACAGCGGTGATGTCAGATGGGTCACCGCCCAGGACTCGTGCAACTTCGGCTCGCAACAGTCGTCGCGCACCAATCTCCAATCCTTCAATCCGAGAGGACGCGACGGACTCGGCTCGGAGCAGGATTCGAGCGAGCGCCTCGGTATCGACGAGGCTGGTTGCTTCAACGTTCAGCCGTGCGATTGCAGCCTCAGCGTCGGCGATATCGGCCGCAACCTCACCATCGATCATGAAGTTGCGTCCTACGAGCATGTCGGGGACGTAGGCTTCGTACTCGCACCCACGGTTGTCCTTGCGCGACGGACCCTCGTGACTAGTGATCCAACGGCGGCGAATAACCCTAGACATGAATTCTCCTTACGTAGGATTATCATACAACCCTAAATAAGGCTATGTCGTGTTTAGGGTTGAGATCCTCCCTCGGCGCTCGCCAGCAACCGCTCCAGGACGACCCTGGCTTGAGGACGCGCATCCCGATGCGGATCCAATAAATCCCACCACAGACAACACCGAAATTCGTGCAGCTTCGCCAAAAGGTAGGGCGAACTCGCTGAGCAATTATCTCGGGACGAGTCACCATGCCACCGAAAGCATTGAACTCAACTGTCAGAGCCGGTGCAACGCTAGTTGTCATTTCGTCCATCAACCGACGAAGCCGTCACGATTAAGAATCATTACGTTTTGATCGCAATCCGGAAATGGACTAAACGAAGATGACAGATGACGTACTTAGCCGCAGCTGTAGTCGAAGGGCATCGACAACCAAAGTTTGGGTTCTGCCAACTTGAATCCCAGCACAACCTCAGCACAACAATTACCGGGAACGGTCGGGAATAGTGGGTGA
>JABBNY010000124.1 GCA_019352095.1 Acidobacteriota bacterium | reverse complement strand
GTCCGGCCTTGCCGATCTTCTGGTTCAGTGGTTCAATCTATTTGCAATGATTGGCTGACGGACGAAGGGAAAACCTATGAGGTTTGCGACGATCAGAACGCCGCAGGGACCGCGACTCCATGTTCGAGGTCGTGAGGGCTACATCGACCTGGCCAAGGCAACGGGCGATGAGTCCTTGGCCAGCATCAACGGAGTGGCCGCCGGTGGCAAGGCCGCGCTCGACGCGGCACGTTCGGCATCTGCCGGCGTTGGCCAAGAGTTCGACCACGGAGACTTCGCAGCCTCGACGCCGAGTCCCTCGAGGATTCTCTGTCTCGGTGTCAACTACGTTGAACACGCCATCGAAGGGGGGCGAGTCGTGCCGACGTGGCCCGAATCGTTCGTCCGCTGTGCCGGCAGCGTGATCGGGCCCTACGACGACCTCGTGAAGCCTGCTCTGACGGATCGACTGGACTACGAAGCCGAGCTCGCCATCGTCGTCGGTCAGGGTGGACGCTACATCAAAGCCGACGACGCATACGAGGCCATTCTCGGTTACAGCGTTATGAATGACGGTTCAGCGCGTGAGTGGCAGCGCGCGGGCACCCAGTGGACGGGTGGAAAGAACTTCGAAGGCACCATGCCGATCGGCCCTGAGGTGGTCACCGTGGACGAGGTCGACGTGACGAACCTCGCGATCTCCTCGACGTTGAACGGTGAAGTCATGCAGTCAGCCCGTACGTCGCAGATGATCGTGAGTGTTGCCAGAGCGGTCGAATTCTTCTCCTCCTTCACTACCCTGCGTCCGGGCGATGTGATCGCCAGCGGCACGCCGGGCGGGGTGGGTTTCGCTCGAACGCCGCCGGTGTGGCTGGTGCCCGGCGACGTCATCGAGGTCACCATCGAAGGAGTGGGCACCATTTCAAACCGCGTGGTTGCTGAGCAGAACGCGCCAGAGAACTGGCCGTGGCGGCCAATTCCGGCGCAGACCAAAGGCTTCTAACAGGGATCCACCATGTGCAGTAAACCAACCGGCGAAAGCGACGAGTACGGACCACCACCAACAATCACCACCGGGCACGACGACGCGCCATCGTGAGCAGTATTGAGGGCGAAGCGACACTGGACAATGTCATCTCGATCGTTGGTCCCAACGCTTCGAGCACGTCAATGTTGTCGAAGGCGCTCTCTGTAGGACCCTCCGGAGCGTGTAGGGGGGCGAAGTGGCCGGGCTGCGCATTTACTCAGACGAAGGGACCGGTGCCCGTTTGGTTAACAGATTGACCAAACGTGCAGCAGTCCCAAGTTCATTGATGAGAACGAAGGGACCGGTGCTACAGTCAACACAGGACGTCCAGACCTCGCTTCCATAGTGCCCGAGCATTCGGGCAAAAAAGCAGAGGTCACAAGATGAAATTTCCCCCTAGCGAGTGCGTGAACTCGTCGATTCCCACCATCAACTTCACGAGACTTCGAACTAAATACGTTACGTGGTCACGGCGAACGCACGATAACTCGGCGTACCGACTCCGATCGTCACTCGTTGGCCCTCTACGCAGTCAAGTCCGCGTGGTCGGCGTTCGAACTTTCAAAGAAGGCGCTCGTGCACGCGCAACATGACCCTTGCGAATCCACACCGTTCGTTGCCGACGTGGACACCAATGAAACAATTGAGAATTGCGTCAAGCAGTTCCAGGCGACCGCCGCTGAGCTTTTCGCAAGTCTCATCCAACGAGTACACCTACTTGACCGAGATATGGACCAACCAGTGTCTTCCCAGGACCGCGTGACCAACGACGAGGCTCGAAGGGTTGGTGAGCAGCACGCGAGCACGGCGTGCTCGCTCGAGACGACGCTCCACGAAATTCGCGGCCAGCTGGAACGTGTGAACTCACATCTCAACCGAACGTCCGAGCCTATCTGCGATACTTTCAAAGGCGGGTCACGCGAATCTGGTCAGCGTCCATGACCAGAAGTGAGCGACTTCACGCGCTCGAAGATCGCCAACTTCGCCATTTGGCCAGAGTCGATCAACAACGGGTGGACCGTGCCAAACGCATGAGCGAGGTACCACCCGCGAGCCATTGGTCGACTCCACGTCGCCTGCAATGAAGCCGCACGTTATTTGTCACACCCTCGACCGCCAACGACCCATAGATCTCAGGTCTCCGGTCTCGAAACGCTCAAACGCATTTCGGGCTTGAATTGGACTGCGGCATTGATCTGGATCGCCACTTCCGCGAAACCCGCACATGAGCTTCTTGGTGCTGAGCGTGGGTCTCGCCGTGATCAGTGCGACCAGAGCCGCTGGGACGTCATGGGGCTATTCTCCGCGCGGCGGTTGATTGGAATTGTCATGCACCGCCATACAAATCAGTTCGTCGTGTCGAGGTCGAGACGGGCTTCACTTCCTCATGGCGCGTCGTGACATCGTTCATCAGTGCACCCTCTTCGGCTCTTACGTTGGGGGTCACCTCCTGCTGACAACTGCTCAAACGGTTGTGCATCACCGAGCCAGGGTCATCTCTCAAGAACATTCTGCGTCAGAGGGACATCTTGTTGGCTGCAACTCCCATCAATCAGTCGTCAGCGTGACAGACACGTGACATACCTTTGGGAGCCTCAAAGAAGTCTCGTCGTCGTCCAACAACGAAAAGACCTCGGATCGACTCTGACACGTACCTCGATTGCCGTGGGTGCGGACTCTTCATCCCACTCGCTCCCTTTCACTCACGCGTTCGAATCAGACACCCGATACCATGAAGTCAAAGGCCCATGTGTGAAGTGAACGCCGTCTCACTCGAATCGAGCGACGGTGCGCACTGTTCGCCTCTGCACCGCTCACGTGAATTGGAGAGAAGGAATCATGGACAAGGATGAACAAGAACTCGAACTGGAAGATGAATTCTTAGAAGAGACCGCCCAGGAGGAGGACGAGGACATATCGGATGCGGCACTTCTTGACGAGGACGAGGCGGAAGATGAGTTCGTCCAGGGTTCGGTCGACACCGATGACCTCATCACGGGATTCGACGCCACGATCCCGACCCAGCAGATTGACGTGGACGAAGACACCCAGGGTGACGAAGGGACAGAGACCAACGGCGAGATTCTGCTGACCCCGTTCGAAGTTGCCGACAAGAGCGACGTCATCCACGGCGACGAAGTCGAACTCGATCTACAAGACGCACTAGAAACGGGCACAACCGTCGGCGAAGTGCCAGAGAGCGACTAGATCTTCACTTCTCCCTTGTCGATGCCGAACTGACGATTCACTGTCGAGCGCGACACCGGCACTGAGAGATACTGGCTCACAAGCAGTGAAAGTGCCGCACCGATTGGCGTTACGGGCCCAACCCTTAGCACGCCCGCTTGCCAAACGATCGAGTGACGAGACGCATCTTGTCATTCAAACGCGTGGCAGCCACGACCATCGCACGTGACGCCAGTAGTGAACCGACCATCACACGTCGAACCTGAACGAACGAGATTCGCGGTATACCTGAGGATGTGGGAGGCTGCGACCATGGGTGAAACTGGTAACGAACCGCGAAAGCATCGTATTCGAATGCCCAAGGTTCCACGAGGAGCCGAAGCGAACGATATCCATCTGGCTGGTCTCACCAGCAGTGGCGAGGGTCCGAGCGGAAATCGACAGGATCATGATGCCGCGAGCGGGCGTAGCGAAGACATCAATCGCTTTCAGCGTTTCGTGCTGAAATGTCTCGGTCGACACCCGAAGAAGGAAGAGACACTCTAAGAGAAGTTGCGCATTGGAGGAGGTTCGACTCGTTTCGACGAACCACCCGCCACCGCAGTTCGGACGTCCCACTCCCACCATGAACAAGGGTCTACACGAGACCGTGTCTTGGTCAGTCGAGACGCTACGCATATCAAAGGTCTCTCCACTTCTTCTCACAATGTCAATGAGCGGATGATCTCGATGATGATCGATCGAGCACTACGGCCTTCGCCACCCAGGAACTTGTCCAATTGGGAGAAGAGCTCGACAACGTATCGCCGTGTCCACGCGACCAAATCGCCGCATGTTCCATTTCGTCGTTCGTAGCGTAGATACGTCGGCCATTTAGTGGTCGCAATCGTCTGCGCACTGGAGATAGCACGCGATCGGCCCCAACTCTTCCATCAATGACTCCATTGCCTGGTGCGTGGCAATGGTCTGATAAGTCAGACGCTCTCGCGGCGCGTGCAGGTCTTCGCTGGACGTTGTCACCCGCTCTTAAGACAAGAGACAGACTGCCTCCGCCGGCCTCCGCCGGCCTCCGCCGGCCTCCGCCGGCTGCGCTCAACGACGGTCAAAAGTTGCCCGAACGGCCACATTCGCTCGTCGAGGTTGACCGGCGTAAATGAGGTATCACTCCACTATTTCAGACCTTTGCAGGTCTGGAGCTGCTGACTTGCGTCAACATCAGCGTCCGGCGTCTGGTCGGGAATACGTCCGTGACCGACGTCATTGTCATGACTCGGTGGCAGCGTTGTGCTCGACAATCCTTTTGAAAGTGTGGATCCCGACGATTTAATTAGTGCACCCGTGCTTCGTGAACAAGTCGCCGGTGTGCCAATTATTGAGCAGGCCGACATCAACAGTGAGAACCCAGCGATAGTCATCGTTGCAACGAGGGTCCTGCGAAACGAGACTCTACGACGCTGAGACGGCGACATTCCACTCCCAGCGCGGTGTCCACTCGAGTTTTCAAAACTAGTCACGAGCACCCCCCTTTCGGTGTCTTCACTTCGACATTCGACGACGCCAACGAAGTGCGCTCCGTACGTAGCGGTAGTCCCACATTGCGCTCAACCTCTCTCAGTGGTGAAGGTGCCTTCGTCGGTGACAGTGCAACTCTCACTGCGGACTTCTCAGATTCGCCAAACTCCGGGCGGCGCATCCATGCGAACGCACCGACACACAAGACGCTGAAGAACACCATCGCCACCATTGGTAGTACGACATTCATGCCACGCCTCGCTCGATCAGAGTTCCTTCTGTCTTCGCTCTGGCGACCCGATTCGAATTTGTGACTCTTGAGGACGCCGATTGTTCAATCTTCACGGTCTACTCCTTCCGTCAATTTACATAGTGTACGATTAAATAGTGTACGATTTAATCGTATAGACTTAATCTTCGTTAGACGTCGACGGAGCGCATCGTGACCTGAAAAATGGAGGGCCCGATGGTGAGCCCTACCATGTCGGAGATGACAAACGTGCAAGAAAATGCGAGTGACCCGCAGTTGTCGACGCAAGATTCGCGCTCGCTCGCCAGCAATGGCGCTGACACTTCTGCTCCTGTCGACCCCCTGGCCCTCGAGCGCCAGGTCTGTTTCGCCCTTGTGGTGGCCGCTCGCAGCGTCGTGTCGGTCTATCGGCCGCTACTCGAACCCATGGGGCTCACGCACCCTCAGTACCTCGTCATGCTCGCACTGTGGGAGCACTCACCTCTTTCAGTACGAGAGATAGGAGCACTCCTACAACTCGATTCACCCACGCTCTCACCATTGCTCAAGCGTTTGGCGAGTGCTGGTCTCGTAACAAGAACGCGAAGCAATGACGACGAACGTCGACTGATAATTGAACTCACGCCAGAGGGCCGTGCACTTCGTGAACGCGCGACGCTCATTCCTCCCGCCGTCGTTGCTCGACTCGGCATTGAGATATCAGAGCTTGAATCACTCCGTACGGCTCTAACGAAGGTCATCAAGGCCGCTCTTGAAGTTGACGAGACTCCTGGCGAACGCTGATCGTGGTTGCTGAAATGCTCGTCGTGCTCGGGTCACAATGAGTTGTCTCGCCACGGGCGGATTTTGCTAATTCCATTGGTGACTTCGTTGGCCGATGTCAAATTACTCCGGTTAGAGCGTATGAATACACCGATACGAGATAGTTGCTCATCAACGCCCGACTGGACGTTCCCGTCTCATTTCGTTGCCACTGCGCACCTTGCACGAGTCTTCGCACCGTCAACTGTGCTCTGCGTTACGGCCAAAGTATCTTGCACAGATTTCTTGCCCGCTGCGCCCGCCACAACGCCGCCATCGCCACCCAGAACTACGTCGACGACAGCCGAGAAAATCAGCATGACAACCACGAGGACGGAGGTGGCGTCAGCGGCTGTGTAGTGAAAAGCAAGAATCAAAGTAGGAAGGACCACGCCAATAATGACAAGGGACCCAACATTTGCAATAACAGCGTTTGATTTGCACTCAGTGTTGGCGCATCGGCGGCGCCTGAACGAGAGAGTTCCTTTGGCGCTGAAATTGAATCAGGATTTGCCGTATCGTCTGTTCTCCTTTCGAGTGACGTGCCACCGGGAGAAACCTGCGAAACCTATGGAGCCAAACTCACGCTTCACCTGAGATGAAAAAAATCATCTAGCGGCTTAGGGGGTCACAATGCTGGATGTTGGACTTCGAGGGCAATATTCACTTCGCTTGATGGGCCAACTCACGACACGGCCGCGCCCTCGTCTGCGCTCTGCGTCGTGCGAGGTGCTGCCAGTTGCACTCGGCGAAGTTCGTCGGGTTCGATGTGACACTTGTAAGAATGTCCGTCCGGCGTTGTCTGGTACTTCGGGACCTCATCACGGCATCGATCTCCCAGCGAGCGCGGGCAGCGAGTGTGGAATCGACACCCAGTCGGAGGGTTCGCCACACTGGGCATTTGACCAACCAGACGGATTCTCTCGCCCGCGGTCGAGTTCGCCGCTGAGTTAGCGGACAAGAGTGCCTCTGTGTAGGGATGGTGGGGCGGCGCGATGACAGCGCGAGAGGGACCCACCTCGACAATTTCGCCCAGATACATCACGGCAATTCGGTCCGATAGATAGTTGACCACGGCCAGGTCGTGAGAGATCAAAAGGTACGCTAAGTCGTGCTCGTGTTGCAGATCTACGAGCAGATTGAGAATCGTTGCCTGAACCGAGACATCGAGGGCGGACGCTGGCTCGTCGAGGAGCACGACCGAAGGGTTCCCCGCGAAAGCCCGCCCGATGGCAACGCGCTGCTTTAGGCCACCCGACAACGCACTCGGTCGCATTTGTAGGTGATAACCCTGAAGTTTCACCGAGTTCGCCAACTCCAGCACGCGTTTCTCGCGCTCCGAAGCCGACATGGGCGGGCCTAGGCGTTTAACTGCGCGACCTAGGATTCGCGCGATGCTCTTCGAGGGGTTGAGGGCAGTGTCGGGGTTCTGGAACACCATCTGCAAGAAGTGGGCCTGACCCGACTGAGATCGATGTGCTTCACCACCCGACAGGATGGAACCGCCATCTGTGGGATACAAACCCGCGATGGTGCGTGCAAAGGTTGTCTTACCGCTGCCCGACTCACCCACGAGTCCAAGGATCTCGCCCGCATTGATCGTCAGGGAGATGTCGTTCAGCACGGTGATGTCCCCGCCCCCCGCTTTGAACTTCTTCACCACATTTGAGACCACCACCGCTGGCGCGGTCTCTTCGCGCGACTCACGACGACCGATTGCGACGGGCGTCGCCTCAAGCGCGGGGGCCGCAGCGAATCGTTCAGGCAGACTGTCTCGATAGAGGCAGGCACTTCGACTCTCACTCGTTGCGCACGTCTCAAGAGGCGGCGGGGTACTCTCACACTCGGATTGACTAATCGAGCAACGCGGCGCGAAACCGCAGCCGGGCTGCGACTCTCCAAGCAGGGGAAGGTCCCCGGGAACAGGTTGGAGTCGGTTGGTCTCCTTGGTCGAACCCCACTTGGGTACCGAATTCATGAGTCCGATGGTGTACGGGTGACGCGACTCGGAGAGGATGGTCGAGGTCGGTCCCTCCTCGACGAGCCGTCCCGCATACAGCACCCCGACGCGGTCACACAAACGCGCGACGATACCAAGGTTGTGGCTGATGAAAAGTGTCGCCGTGCCGAGATCTGCACGCAAGTAAGCAA
>JABBNY010000123.1 GCA_019352095.1 Acidobacteriota bacterium | reverse complement strand
CGAGCATCATGGCACTCACGCGCACGCTCTGCTGGACCGGACCGGCGATAAAGCCGCCTGACGTGGCGAGAATTCGAGGTGTTGGCATCGTCACTTTCTAATACACCTCGGACGTTGCTTGCCAGGGTTGCGTACTGCCTAGTATTTGGCAACTACGTGGTTTGGCGAAGGAGTGGGTGTGGCAACGAGTGAAGCACAGATTGATCAACTAATTGAGGGGCTGGTGGCTGACTTTCCTCCCTCGAGTACGGACCCCGTGACGTTTCTCGGCGCGCAGTTCGATCGAGGACTCGCGTGGGCGCATTTTCCGGTTGGCATGGGTGGTCTCGGCGCGACGCCGACGGAGCAATTGTACGTGCTGAGGAGTCTCTCGCGTCTGGGCGCTCCCTCAGCGGCGGGACGCAACGTCATTGGTTATGGCATGTGTGCACCGACCATCGTGTCCCACGGCACGCCTGAGCAACAGCAGCGTTATCTTCGACCTCTGTTCACGGGTGAAGAGATCTGGTGCCAATTGTTCTCCGAGCCGGGTGCGGGGTCAGACGTCGCGGCGCTGGCCACCCGTGCGGTGCGCGACGGCGATGAGTGGATCGTCACTGGTCAAAAGGTATGGACGACCCTCGCGCATCAGTCCGCTTTCGGACTGCTCATCGCACGCTCGAATCCCGATGTCACCAAGCACAAGGGGCTCACTGCCTTTCTCGTGGACATGCACGCGCCCGGCGTTGACGTGCGACCGCTCTACCAGGCCACCGGTGAAGCCGAGTTCAACGAGTGCTTCTTCAATGAGGTTCGTGTTCCTGATTCGTCGCGCTTGGGTGGCGTTGGGGAGGGCTGGGGAGTGTCGATCACCACGTTGATGAACGAACGCGTGTCAATCGGGGGCACCGTGCCGCCACGCGGATCGGGACTGATTGGCGAGGCGCTCAAGATCTGGAAGGAGCGCTGGAGCAACCGCAGTGACGCGCACGCCCAGGCCGTTCGTGCGGACCTCATGCAGGCATGGGTGCGCAATGAGGTCGGACGACTCACGAATTGGCGTGCGAGTGATCTGAGAAAAGCCGGTACGCCGGGACCCGAGGGGTCGGTGGCGAAATTGGCCTTCGCCGAGGAGAACCAGCGCACTACTGAGCTCTGTGTGAACCTGATGGGTGCCGAAGGAATGCTCTACGGTTCGAACTATCCCCAGATTCGCCCCACCGAGTCCGCGATGAGCGGTGGTGACATGCGAAAGGCGTTCATTCGAATGCGTGCGAACTCCATCGAGGGTGGCACGAGTGAGGTCATGCGCAACATCATTGGTGAGCGAGTACTCGGACTGCCCGGCGAGCCACGCAACGATAAGGATGTCGCGTGGAAGGACGTGCCTCGAAGCTGATTACTTCGAGGTGAGGTTGCTCGCGAAGAAGTTGAGCGTGCGCTGATATGCATCGCTCGCCGCGGCCGCGTTAAAGACCGCGGGCCTTCCGTCGCAGTGGAATCCGTGGTCCGCGTCGGGGTAGCGAATGAGTTCATACTCGCGACCCGTGGCGGCGACGGCCGTGCGAAGTTCCTCGACCTGGTCGCTCGGGATTCCCTTGTCGAGGTCGCCGTAGAGGCCAATCCAGGCCGACGTCAGCTCGGGGGCCAGTTCGAGAAGCGGTGCGAGACCGAAGCGTCCCGTCGTCACGCCACCGCCATAGAAGCTCGCCGACGCCGCAACGATGCCGAGGGTACCCGCGTAGAAAGAAACGGAGCCTCCCATGCAAAAGCCCACGATCGCCGTTGCGGCGACGGGGAAACCAGCTTCTTGGAGGAACTGTGAGGTCTCGAGGAGGTCCACGGTGAGACCCTCTTTGTTGAGCTCGGCCATGGCGGTCATGGCATCGGGGAAGTTGTCGTAGGCGACTTCCTGGGAACCAGTGCGGTGAAAGAGTTCGGGCGCGACGGCGTAGTAGCCAGCCGCGGCGAAGCGCTCGGTGACGTCACGGATGTGGTCGTTGACCCCAAATGCTTCTTGCAGCACGATCACCGCGTACGGTGCCGACGGATCACCGGCGATCTGCAGAGGAGTTCCGTTGTGAGTGAGTTGTCTGGTAATCATTCGAAGATTGGTCCTTGTGTTCGTGATCGTTTGAGTTCATAGAAACCTGGCGTACTCGCTACCGCAAGGACGCCATCGTAGAGACGACCCGCCGCCTCGCCTTTGGGTGCCGGGGTCACGACTGGTCCAAAAAAGGATACGTCGCCAATGTGGATGACCGGGGTGCCCACGTCAAATCCCACGCTGTCCATCCCGGCATGATGGCTGACGCGCAATGCCTCGTCGTAGTCGCTCGAGGTCGCTGCCTTCGCGAGATCGGTGTCCAGGCCCGTCTCCTCGAGCGCCAGTGTGATGACCCGGTCAAGGTCTTTCTCGCCGCGCACGTGGTGCAGGGTGCCCATTGCGCTGTACAGGGGTTCGACGGCGCTCGGTCCACTGCGTTGCTCGGCGGCGATAAGCACGCGGACTGGTCCCCACGCCTTGTTCATCAGCTCGACGTACTCCTCAGAGATGTCACGACCCTCATTCAAGAGTGAAAGGCTCATCACGTGAAAGTTGACTTCGACGTCGCGCACCTTCTTGGTTTCGAGCAACCATCGTGACGTCAGCCACGCCCAGGGGCAGACGGGGTCCACCCAGAGATCAATTTGTTGTGTCACGAACGACCCTCCACCTTGGCGTATGCACCTAACACAGTAATGACCGAGTTTGTGACGCCAACCACCGTCGGCAGGTCGAGCATTTCATCGATGCCGTGGGCGTTGGACTGGGGTCCGAGCACACCGGTCGCCACGAACTGCACGCCGGGGTAGCGCTTGGCGAGAGAGGCGAGAAACGGAATGGACCCACCTTCACCCATGAATCCCGCTGAGCGTCCGAAGGCGTCGTTGGACGCCTCATCGAGTGCCGAGCGCAACCATGGAGCGAGCGGTGGGCTCACCCAACCGTCCGCCGCGTGTGCGCTGCAGGTGACTTTCGCCGATGAGGGTACATCGCTCGTGAGCACGCTGACGAGCGCGTCAGCGGCGACGTGGGCGTCCACACTTGGGGGAAGGCGAAAGGACAACACGGCGGTCGTCGAAGGTCGAAGCACGTTGCCGGCAATCGCCGGTTCGGGTATGCCACCCATGCCAACCAGTGAAAGTGTCGGATACCACGTTCGTCTGAGAATGCGTTCTTCGGCGGAGTCACCCATGAGCGTCACTCCTTCAAGGGTGGGCAACTCGTGCGCGATGATGTCACCGAACTCTTGGGCGATACTGTGCGCGGCGACGCGGTGTTCGTCGGGGATCGGGCAGTGCAATGCCTCGACCAGTATCGTTCCGGTCGACGAATCCTCCACACGTTCGAGTAATTGACGAAGAATCCGAAATGATGAGGGAACCACGCCGCTCACCGATCCACTGTGCTGTGGCTGCTCGAGGACCTTTACTTGCACTTCGATGTTGACGATTCCTCTTAACGAGTTCGTCACCCATAATCGGTCATAGGTGAGTGCTCCCGAATCGAGACAGATCATGAGTTCAACCTGGCCCAGGTGCTCGGTGAGCAGGTCGAGGTACACGTCGAGGTCCGAGCTGCCGCTCTCTTCACTGGCTTCGATGAGGATCACACAGCGACTGTGGGCAATGCCGTGTCGCTCCATCGCTTCAACCGCGAGCAAAGCTGAGAAGAGGGAGTAACCGTCATCGGCGATGCCACGCGCGAAGACGCGGTCGCCCCGACGTACCGGCACAAATGGGTCAAGTCCCTCGGACCAGTCACCGAGCGGGGGCTGTTTGTCAAGGTGTCCGTAGAGCACGGCCGTACCCGTTGAATCGTTGGTCGCGTCGATGGTGACACAGAGCATCGGGGTGCGTCCATCCACGCGGTGGACACTGACGTCAAAGGAGGCCAGGTGACGGGCGCGGGCCCACTGCGACAAGAGCTCTACGGCACGATCGAGATGGCCATTCTCGGACCAGTGTTCGTCAAACATCGGAGAGAGGCAGGGAATGGTGGCGTACGAAGTGAGCGTTTCGAGCGCGTCGCGTTCGAAATCAGCCAAAGTGAGTGTGGGCATCTCTGCAAGGTTACTTGGCTCCACGCGCGAAATGCAGCGCTTGCCAGCAGTACCACGCGACGTCGGATCGCATTCCCACGAAACGATCGCCCTGCTCACGCAACCCGCCTTCACTGATGGTCTCGTCGAGTCCGTGCAGCACGCTCCAGCCAGCACGCACCCCATAGTCGCCCGTGGGCCAGACGTCGCGTCGCGCCAAGGTGTGCATGAGGTACATCTGGACCGTCCACGGTCCGATCCCGCGCACGACGGTTAACTCACGAAGTATCTGCTGGTCGCTCATGCGACCATGGCGGTCAACCTTGATGTGTCCGTCCTTGATGAACTGTGCGAGTTCGACGATCGCCGTGGCCTTCGTGCGAGACAGTCCGGCTGATTTGAGTGAGTCCGCACCGGTTCGAAGTATGGCTTCTTCGTCGACGCTGCCGCCGCAGACGTGGACGACGCGCGCGTGAATCGTATCGGCGGCGGCCGTGGCGAGGAGTTGGGACACGATTGCTTCTACGAGATCAGCAAAGCGCTTGTTCACTGGTGCAGTGCGCCGTGCGGGTGGCGGGCCCGCCAGTCGAACTACCTCGTCGAACGCGCGGTCACTCCGCACAATCTGAGCCGAGATCAGGTCGCGTGATGGTACGGGCATCGACCCACTATTGCAGAGGGGGGCTCGAAGGCACGAAGACACCTTCAGGTGTTCGAACGGCACTTTTGACGACGTCGATGAGCAGTGCGTGGATCGCGCGCACCGGTGCCGCGGGAAATCCGAAACGCCGGTTGACCAGACTGACCCGTCGCTGTGCAATCCCCTCGATTGGTATCGCCGTGAAGTTTTCGCGCAAGTGCGGTGAGAGCATGGTGGCTGGAAGTATCGAGGGACCGTGGCCGTCAAAAGTCATCGATGCGATGGTGCGCAGTCCGTCGAGTTCAATGATGGGGCGAAGTTCGATGCCGTGAGCGTGCGCGGCTTCGTCGATCTCACGACGAATCGGGGTACCTGGGAACGGCAGGAGCAACTCTAGGTGGGACAAGGTCTCGAAGGTGACACTGCGGTGGGTTGTCGCCAGTTCGTGCGATTTATCGATGATGAGCACGAGGTCCTCTTTGAAGAGGTCGATTTCGGCGAGTTCGGGCGCCAGCACTGGCCACGCCAGGACCGCGAGGTCTATTTGTCCGTTGACGACTTGTGGTTCGATTACCGAGTTGGTGCCTTCGGTGATACGAAGCGCAATGTGAGGGAAGCGAATGCGCTGAGCCTGCAGTAACAGTGGGACGATCCATCGTCCCGCAGTACCGATCATCCCGAGCGAGACGTAACCGCGAATGTCAGCATTCAACTCTGAGACGTCGCTCGCGATGGCGTTGACCTCAACGAGAACCCTCCGGGCCCTATTGACAACTATCGCCCCGGATTCGGTCAGTTTTCCCGACGCTCGATCCACGAGCGTCGTGCCCAGTTCGGCTTCGAGTCGAGCGATGCGGTTCGAGATATTGGACTGGACTGTCCCGAGTGCGTCGGCGGCGTTGGAGAACGTCCGATGGTCCGCGATACCGACCAGGGCTTCGAGCTGACGAATCTCCACGCATCTACTATACAGATGGGAAGTATCAAGAACATCGACTTGATTGATGACAACTCCCACGCCATACTGGTTTCAGCCTGCTTTACTTGAAACCCCCCCTTTAAGTGGAGCCAAGGTTTTGCAAAAGGACCAACCACCCCCCGGTTGGTCCTTTTGTGTTTTCCGGCTTGTTAGCGTGAAGTCAATGAGAAACGACCTTTCGCTGCGTGATCGGGTCGCGATTGGTGGCGTTCGCCTCGTCAACGTGGCCTCACGGGTCCTCAAAAGAGGCTCAGGCACCGTCGCCGGCGGGCAAATTGGACTGCTCGTTTCGCCTGAATTACTCAAGAAACTGGCGCGCGGACGCCGCACGGTTCTGGTTACGGGTACCAACGGCAAGACCACCACGACCGCAATGGTGGGGGCCGGTTGGGGGAGCGAGGTGGCAACGAACGATACCGGTGCGAACATGCTCGCCGGTCACGTCGCCGCCCTCGTCGGTTCAGCGAGCGAGCATGTAGTCCTCGAGGTCGATGAAGCGTGGCTCGCCGACGCGGTCTCGTCGATCGAGCCTGAGGTGGTCGTGTTGTTGAATCTGTCGCGCGACCAACTCGATCGGGCCAGCGAAGTTCGTCAAATGGCCGAACGATGGCGCAAGTGTCTAGCGGGTCCCGGCGGGGAGACTCGGTTGGTGGTAGCGAACGCGAACGATCCGCTCGTGGTCTTTGCGGCGAGTGACGCGGCCCGAGTTTTGTGGTGTGACGTGCCGACTGACTGGCAGGCCGATGCCCGCTCGTGTCCGCGCTGCACACGAGCACTCGTGCGAACCGGAACTTCGTGGCACTGCGAGTGCGGCTTCGCCAAACCAACCACACTCGGGGTGACACTACGCAGTGGCCTCGTGATCCATGGACGAGAGGTCCCACTTGAGCTCTCGCTGCCTGGACATTTCAACGAAGCGAACGCGGCGATGGCGCTCGCGGCGCTGTACGAGGTGGGTATCGATCCGGTGGTGGCGGTGGCGAGGATCAATGCTGTTCGTGGGGTGGCGGGACGATTCACCCGCCGCAGGTGGCACGGACACACGCTCGAGCTCCTGCTCGCGAAGAATCCATCGGGATTCGATGCTTTGATCACCACTGTGCAAGATGGCCATCAGGACCTGTGGATTGCGATCAATGCGCGCATTGCCGACGGCCGTGATCCTTCTTGGCTGTACGACGTACCCTTTGAGAGACTCAAAGGTCACCGGGTGTGGTGCCTGGGTGAGCGTCGGCTCGACCTGGCGGCACGCCTCGAGTACGGGGGCGTTGATTTCGAGGTTGTCGACGACCCTGATCTCATCCCCGTTTCGCCAAGTCCAACGGCGTTACTGGCGAATTACACGGCGTTCAGTGAATGGTTAGAGAGATCCGACTCGTGTTGACGATCGCGACACTTCTTCCAGATCTGCTCGGCACCTACGGCGACGGGGGCAACGGTCTCGTACTCGCCGAGCGCGCCCGACGACGCGGTAACGACGTGCGACTCGTGACCATGGAGTTGGGCGATGAACTGCCCGAGGCAGAGATCTACCTGCTCGGGGGGGGCGAGGACGGTCCCCAGCGACTCGCGCGCGACCTGTTGATCGAGGGCTCTTTTCACGCGCGCGTGGAGGGTGGTGCCACGGTGCTCGCGGTGTGCGCCGGTCTGCAAATTCTTGGCGAGAGCTTCAGCGTCGAGGGCGACGACGAATTCGAAGGTCTAGGGATTGTTGATGTACGTACCAAGCGCGCTCGCACACGCTCGGTGGGGGAGTTACTGGTTGACGTAGGGGGACGAGCGCTCGTGGGCTTTGAGAACCACGGCGGTGAGACGTCACTGGGAGACGGCGTCACACCACTCGGTCGGGTGCGGCGAGGTCGGGGTAATGACGGCAACTTTGACGGCTTTCGCTCGGGCTCAATTTGGGCTACCTACGCCCACGGTCCGGTGCTCGCACTCAACCCTTGGCTCGCCGACGAGCTTCTCCAATCGGTACTCGGTCACGCCCTTGAACCGCTGGTGAGTGTCGCTGACGATCTCTACAACGAGCGTGTCGCGGCACTCAACTCTCGCTGAGCGGCGCTGTACCGTAGGTCGCATCACCGCTGACGTCGCGACCGAGGCTGGCAACCGCCTCTTGGATCCGTGCGCCCAGACGACGAAGGCTCTCGCCCTCTTCGCCGTGTAGCGCGGGAGCGAAGGCCACAATCACGTGATGTCGCCGCTGGCTGGGTGTATTTACGAAACGAGGGGCTTTGGCGTACTTCGGTCCTCGCAGTTGACCGGACTCGTGAATGTAGGTCGGGATGACGAC
>JABBNY010000003.1:25451-39271 GCA_019352095.1 Acidobacteriota bacterium | reverse complement strand
TTCCGATCTCGATCGCCCAAGTCGAAGAACTCGTCGAACCAGGGACGCTCGATCCGATGCAGATCCACACGCCGGGAATCTTCGTACAGCGCGTCGTGCACGTTGCGAACATCGAAAAGCGTATTGAGAAGAGGACGGTGGCGCAATGACAGCCCTTACCCGTGACCAGCTCGCGGCCCGAGTGGCCCGAGAACTCGCTGACGGCCAGTACGTGAATCTGGGCATCGGCCTGCCGACCCTGGTACCAAATTTCGTGCCCGAAGGGCTCCACGTCGTCCTGCATTCGGAGAACGGCATCCTCGGTGTTGGTGCGTACCCGGGTGAACACGACGTCGATCCTGATCTCATCAACGCGGGAAAAGAAACCGTGACGACCTCGCCTGGCGCATCCTTCTTCGACTCAGCGACGTCCTTCGCCATGATTCGAGGCGGCCACGTCGATGTTGCCATCCTGGGCGCCATGCAAGTCTCCGCGACCGGTGACATCGCCAATTGGATGATCCCTGGCAAGATGGTCAAGGGCATGGGTGGCGCTATGGATTTAGTTCATGGCGCAAAACGCGTCATCGTGATGATGGAGCACTCGGCTAAGGACGGTGGGCACAAGATCGTCCGACAGTGTTCCCTGCCGCTCACCGGACAGCGTTGCGTCCAGCGCATCATCACCGATCTCGCGGTCTTTGACGTTGACAGCGACGGACTTGTTCTGCGCGAGCTCGCGCCAGGTGTCTCGCTCGAGGACGTGCGTAGCGCCACCGAGCCAGATTTCAGCGTTGCGCTGGACTGAGAGTCACGCACGTCCAGGTCTTCACTACGAATGTTCGCCAGTCGGTCACGCACCAAAGGGCTGTGACCTTAATCAGGTGACATCACGTTCGCGCGGGGCCTGCACGACTGGTACGTTGCCGGCGAACCACGCGTCGCTCGAACACAGCGGCACTTCTCAAAGTCAGCGGGTGGGTGAACCCCTGATTAGTCCCTAACCCTGCTCGTCTCGCGAAAGTCGTGATGCGAGACTTCGTCGAGGGTGCGCTGGGACGGCTCGGGCAAGCTCATGGTGAGCAGCACGCCTAGCAACGCTGCCACGCCAGCGACGACCAGCATGCCGCGCAGTCCGATCCGATCCTGAAGTTGTGGGACGAGGAACACGCCAACGAAGGCGCCGAACTTGCCAATTCCCGCAGCGATGCCGTGACCGGTGGTGCGCATCTCAACCGGAAAGAGTTCAGAGGGGAGTACGAAGGTCGTCGTATTGGGACCGAACTCCGTGAAGAGGTAGCTGAAGCCGAAGATTCCAATGAACGGGACTATCGATGCCGTCAACTGCGGAATCGCGCCGAGCACAAGAAAACACGCAGCCATGATCGCAAAACCAATCAGTTGAAGTCGACGATGTCCCACCTTGTCGATCTTCCACACTGCGAGCGCGTACCCAGGCAGTGCGAAGACGACAAAGATGATCAGGCTGAACCACAATTTTGATTCGATAGTCGCAGTGGGCGACACCTTCAAGAGAATGGTCGGCAATGAGATCGTGTTGCCGTAGTAGGCGTAGTCGAACAAGAACCACGATCCGGCGGTGCCGAGGATTAAGCGCAACATACGACGATTGCCGAGAAAACCCCGCAGGTTCAGTTGGCGCCGCTCGGTGTCGGCGGCAGTCGACGTTTCAATTGCGCCCTTGGCGAAGTGATGAAGCTCCTTCGCCGCACGCGCCGACTGGCCCTGCACACTGGCTCGAAAACGAGGTGATTCGGGCATCTTTGCGCGCAAGTAGATGACCGCCGCGGCTGGGATGGCGCCAAAGGCCAGCAGCAATCGCCACGCAACCGTTTGGTGGACACCAGACGAGAGGAGCGTCACCGCGACGAGTGGGCCCACGATCAGTCCCGCCGCTTGCATCGAGAAGACCAGCCCGACCAAGCGGCCACGATTCGCGCGATTGGAATATTCGCTCATGAGTACCGCCGAGACGGGATAGTCCCCGCCGATGCCCAGGCCCAGCACAAAACGAGCGATCACGAGGTAGATGAAGCTCGGGGCCACGGCCGAGAGCAGCGCGCCGAGGATCATGATTGCGGCCACGATGGTGTACACGGACTTACGACCGAGTATGTCGGCAATGCGGCCGAACAGGAATGCACCGAAGAATGCACCCAGGATCGCCGAGCCCGTCACCCAACTCACCTGCGTGGTGGACAGGTTCCACTGCGCGGCGAGCAATGACGCGACGATACCGATCACGAACAGGTCATAGGCGTCAGTGAAGAAGCCCATGCCGGAGACGATCACCGCCTGTCGGTGGAAACGGCTCGTGGGTGCCGAGTCGAGCAACTCGCCCACGGTTTGGGTGGCGGCGGCGATACCCGTTTGAGGTATGTAGCCGTTCTCGACCTCTAGCGTGCCGTCTTCAATTGACTCTGCAGAACTCACGTGGCTCAGTGTGACAGAGCCAAGTAACGACGGGCTTGCGCGAAGGTTACCGGTGAATGAACGCCACACGAAATCTAGGGTGCACAGCTTCAGCTCGTGCCCGACCAGGTATCCGCGTCCCTTAAGTCGGGTCCGGCCCAATCCCTCGTGGACCGTCTAGGGCGCGACGTACGCCTTCACCAGGATGTTCCCTTTACTGGTTGATGATTGCCAACGGCGACATCGGCACCGTACGGACCTTTGGCCCTTGTTGGTCATGAGGCGACTCCCTAGTTTCATAGGTGAGGCGGTTGAGACCGTCCAGGTCGGATGGCCACGTCGCTTCAAGGAAGTGAGGCTGAGATGGAACTCTCCAAGTCTTCAAATCAAGAATTGGAAACTCCCCTGTGGAGTGGGTTGTCGTGGCCGTCGTGGGGCTGGATTGATGACATGTTCCGCGATGGGGACTGGAGGCGACCCTTCAAGATCGAGGAGTGGCGCGAAGGTGAGTCAATGGTGATTCGAGCTGAGTTGCCCGGCGTCGATCCCGACAAGGACGTGATGGTCGAGATCGTGGATGACGAACTAGTCATCACGGCCCACAAATCAGAGTCAAGCAAGAAAGAGACCCGCCACCTCCACCGAAGCGAGTTTCGCTACGGGTCTTTGACGAGGAGCGTACCGATTCCCAAGGGCGTCGACGAATCGAAGATTTCGGCGACCTACAAGGACGGCGTCCTCGAGGTTCGAGTGACCATGCCCGCGGGCTCTGAGCACGAGGGCGGTCGCAGGATCGAGATCAAGCGGAGTTGATCGCACATCCCGAGTGGTTCGGGCACCGCTCACGAGCCTGAAATCGCGAGCGGTGCCCTCTTGTCATCTCAGCCCTGCGCACCAGCCCATCACGATTGCCACGTGGTGCAGGCTGTTGCTCGACGAGGATTATCTATTCCGTGCCGACCGAGCGAGCGTACACGACTGAATTAGATCGAATTGTCTCGCGATACCAGTGGAAACTCTCTTTGGGCAGTCGGTTGCCGGTTGGGAAATCAACCCAGACAATGCCGAAGCGCCGCGAATAACCAAAGGACCATTCGAAGTTGTCCAGCAGACTCCACACGAAGTATCCCTGCACGTTGACGCCCGCGTCCAGCGCGTCGTGCATCGCCGAGATGTGTTCTTGGAGGTAGGCGACGCGATTGTGGTCAAGCACGCGATTGTCGGGGTCGACGTAGTCATCGAACGCGGCACCGTTCTCTGTGATGTAGATCGGCAGGTCGGTGTATTCATCACGAATGCGAACCAGGAGCGACGTGAGACCAGAGGCCTTGATCTCCCAGTCCATGGAGGTCTTCTCGCGACCAGGCGTCTCGATCGAACGCAGGTTCAGATCGGGGAACTGCACGTCGGGCGAGACGAAGTACCCGGCGAGTCGCGCCTCGCTCTCGCGAGATACGTCGATGACCGTCGAAGGGAAGTAGTAGTTGACACCGAGAAAGTCGAGTGGCTGCGAGATCAGTTCCAGGTCACCATCGAGCATGACACTGAATCCCGGCGACACGTCACGATAATGCTCGAGCATGTCCTCGGGGTAGCGGCCGTGGAACACCGGTTCGAGGAAGAGTCGATTGAGGTTCCCGTCCGCCCTGGTTGCTGCCGCTTGATCAAGTTCGTGGGTCGAGCCCGGCTGGTGGTCGCCGAGATTGAGCGTGATGCCGACCTTCGCGCCGGGGACCGCGGAGCGAAGTATTGGAACGGCGAGGCCGTGTGCGTAGAGCAGATGATGATTGGCCGCGGCGGCTTTGCCAATGTCTTTGATGCCCGGCGCGTGTTCGCCAGCTCCGTACCCGAGCCATGACGAGCACCAAGGTTCGTTGAGCGTGATCCAGCGCTCCACGTCATCACCGAGCGCGCGCGCCACGATATCGACGTACTCGGCGAAGCGTTCGGCGGTATCGCGGACACACCACCCACCAACGTCCTCCAAGGGCTGGGGAAGGTCCCAGTGGTACAGCGTGAGAGTGGGTTCAATGTTGCGACGTCGAAGACCGTCGACGAGTCTGCGATAGAAATCGAGACCCCTCATGTTGGCAGACCCTTTACCCGAGGGCTGTACACGCGGCCACGCGACAGAGAATCGGTAGGCACCCACGCCGAGCCGCTGGAGCAGATCGAGGTCTTCGTCCATACGGTGGTAGTGGTTACACGCGATGTCGCCGGTGTCCCCATTCCATACTGCACCAGGCGTGTGGCTGAAGGTGTCCCATATCGAGGACCCCCGACCGTCGGCGGTTGCCGCACCTTCGATCTGATAGCAGGCCGTCGCTGCGCCCCACAGGAACTCCGGCGGGAAGGGACGTACTGAAGTGGTGGCATTTTTGTCAAGTGTTGTCATGGTTCGGATGAGTTCCTAAGTAGTTGTCCAATGGGGTGAGTACTGCCCCTACGCGCGGTCCCGCCAAGGGTGGGAACGGGAAACGGAACCGCGCGTAGGGGAGATTGTGTTACGACGCCTTGAGCTTCATCAAGATGTACGGCAGTTCAGGGTCGCTCGGCGACGGGTCCATGTACGGATTCTTCGCCGTCACCCACCCGGTGAAGTGGGCCGTGCTGTACACGTTCCAGTCCGCGCCGTAGAGCAACGGAGCAACGGGTACTTGGGTCGTCATGATGTTGCCCAATGCCTGGACCGCGCTCTTCACAGCGCTGACGTTGGCCGGGTTCGTCACTTCGAGCGTCTTCAGCGCCGCCTGAGCCGCGGGGCTGTTGTAGCGGCCGTAGTCGCCGCCCGGGGCATTGTTTGGACTGGGAGCCACGAAGGTGTTGTAGTCAAGCCAGTTCTGGTACTGAACGAACGGACTTGCTCCCCCCGCACCCCAGTGAATCGCTGACTGGAAGGTGCCCGCGGCCAGGTCCGAGTACCACTGGGACGCCTGCACGCCGTCGACGGTGGCGTCGATACCAACAGCCTGCAACTCGTTGGAGATCAACTGGGCGTCAGCGTAGTAGTCGGAGTAGGCGGTGGGGTCTTCGATCGAGAACTTGATCTCATTTCCGCCCTTCGCGTAGAAGCCACTGGAGTCCTTCGTGTAGCCATCCGCGCTCAATATCGACGCGACCTTCGCACCGTCACTCGTCGGCGAGAGGTTGTTCGTGCTCGACGCCGAGAGATAGGCCGACTGGTTGGGCAGGATAAGTCCACTCGAGGACGTCGCGGGGAGCTCATAACCACTCTCACCCTCGATGCCCAGTGCCGTGCGGTCAATGCCCGCGCTGATGGCGGCGCGTACCTGAGGGTCACTCAACGGACCCGTTCCGGTCACGTTGAAGAAAAGACCAACGGTGTTGCCCGGAGCGAAGTAGTAGTGATTGGTCCTCGGGTTCTTGTTGACGAAGACGGACTTGATGTTGGCAATGTCGTTACCAGCCCAGTCCAACTGACCGTCAGCGAGTGCGGTGGTTGCGGCGGCATTGGACGAATAGGCCGGAATGTTGACCTGAGTCGCCGCCGGCTTGCCACCCCAGTAGTGAGGATTGGCTGCGTACTCGACGAGTGTTGATGAGTAGTGCTTGAGTACGTACGGGCCAGTCCCGACCGGCTTGGTGATCGTCGCGGTCGCGGGGTTCGAGACTCTCGACCAGATGTGCGCGGGCACGATGAGCGTCGAGCCGGCAATGGCGGTGATCTCTTGGTACGCGGGCTGAGCAAACTCAAGCCTCACCTCGTACTTGCCCACCGCCGTCGCGGCGTTCGCCATTGCGGGCACACCCGAATAGTTCGCGGCCGGATTGGTCTCGATGAGATTGAACGTGTACGCCACGTCCGCAGCGGTGAACGGCTTACCGTCACTCCACTTGACGCCGTGGCGAAGTACGAAGGTCAACGTCTTTCCACCATTGGACCACGCGTAGCGAAGCGCCAGCCAGGGATACTGCGTATTGGCCTTCAGCGAGTCAAATTCCATCAGTGGCTCGTAGTTGAGTGACTTCACACTCATGTGCGCCGAGAAGGAGTTCCCGTCGAATGGGTTGAAGTTCTTGGTGAAGGTAACCCCGACGTTTCCTTCCTCGGTCAATATCCTGGACTTGGCGACCGACGCCGACGACGTGACGCCGACGACGAGTGCACCTAGGAGCAGGGTTGACACCGCGGTGGCGGTGATTGCAAACTTTCTAATCATTAGTATCCTTCAAGTGTCCAGTCGGTTTTCGCCGACTACTTTTTTTGACCGTGTGGGTCCTTAATTGGTACTTGCGAGGCCGGCTGGGCGCTTCATCGAATCGCAATCTCGCCCTGTCACTGCGTGCCGCCTCAGAATGGTGTGGTCATTGCTTCGATATGGCTCCCCCTCGCTGGCGCACTGTGAGCGCCACATCCGAAACCTCCTTTGAGTCCGAGTGGAGCCAACATCGGGCCATATGGCCCTCGCCCACCTCGAAGATCGGAGGTTCACTTGTACGACAGATCTGCATCGCGTGAGGACATCGCGGTTCGAAGCGACACCCCTCTTGCACGGTCGACCCGGCTGAGGTGTGCTGGCCCGCGACCTGCTCGCGCGTGGGCGCGGCGGGATCGGGCACCGAGGCGATCAGCAGTCGAGTATAGGGATGAGCGGGCTCGTCGATGAGTCTCGTCCCATTCGACTGTTCGACGACTTGACCGGCGTACATGACGACTATCTCATCGGCGATATAGCGAGCGGACGCGATGTCGTGGGTGATGTAGAGGATCGCCAATCGATCTTCGTCGCAGAGACCACGCAGCAGGTTCAGTACGCCAAGACGCACCGAGACGTCGAGCATCGAAATTGGCTCGTCAGCGAGGAGCACCTGTGGATGCACGCACAGCGCCCTCGCAATAGAAACGCGCTGCAATTGTCCGCCCGACAGCTCGTGCGGATACCGGTCGAGGTAGCGCGACGGTGGATCGAGCGACACCCGGGCGAGCACTGCTTCGCTCAGCGACTCGACATCTGCCTTCGTGGCTCCATGGATCAAGAGTGGTCGCTCGAGACTGTGACGAATCCGGTGCACGGGGTTTATCGAAGCGAAGGGGTCCTGCAGGACCAACTGCACCTTGGAGGCGTACGCCAATGTCCGCTTCTGCTTGAGCGCGACCGGCGTAGCTTCGAGCACGAGCTCGCCCGACGTGGGTGCCACGATGCGCGCCAACATACGCGCCAACACCGACTTGCCAGAACCACTCTCACCAACGACTGCCGTGACGCGCCCCGACTGCAAATCGAGGCTCACGTCGTCGACCGCACGCACCACCCGCTTCTTTCGAATCATGGTTCCGCCCGATCGAACGAGGAAGTGTCGCGAAAGACTTCGCGCTTCGAGCAGACTCTTCGAGGCTTCATTCGTCACGACCCCACCTCCTTAGTAGCGCGCGGCTGTGGCGCTGCTCGCTTCGACAGTGACACTTCGCGGCGTAGTGCTTCGGGAAGATTCGTCGCGGACCCGTCGTGGAGCCAGCAGGCCACCATCCGACCACCGTCTTCGATCGCCACAAGGGGCGGCGTCTCACTCGCACATCGTTCCAACGCGAACGGACAGCGCGCTCGAAAACTGCAGCCAACAAGCGACTGCGCGAGATCGGGTGGTGAGCCGGGAATCCCCACCAACTCGTGGTGTTTACCGTGCAGGGGCGGCGACGAGTTCAACAACCCGAGCGTGTAGGGGTGACGAGGGGCATCGTGCAACGAAGCCGCCGGGGCGCGTTCGACGATCGTGCCCGCGTACATCACCGCGATCTCATCGGCTATCTCGACCAGCAACGCCAGGTCGTGGGTGATGAAGACCATTGCGAAACCGAATCGAGCGCGCAAGTCTCGAAGTTCGCTGATGATCTCTCGCTGGGTCACGACGTCGAGCGCCGTCGTGGGTTCGTCCATGATGACCAGTTGCGGGTCCAGCGCGAGAGCGAGCGCGATCATGATCCGCTGGCGCTGACCACCGGACAGTTCGTGGGGGAAGCGGGCCAGCCGGTCTTCGTTGAGGCCAACGAGTTCGAGCAACTCAACAGCACGCGCACGACGTTGGTGACGATTCATGTCACGTCGGTGGGTCTTTAGGACTTCGTCAAACTCAGCCGAGATGCGAAGTACAGGATTCAAGGCGTTGAGCGCGCTCTGGAGAACGATGGAGATCTGCGACCACCGGATACTTCGCAACTCTCGCTCGCTCGCACGCATCAGATCAACCGTCCGAACGTCACTCCCGGTGTTCTTGTCGGCGTCGAGGAACAGCCGCGCATCGCCTCCGCTGATGACCGCGGGTGAACGAAGTAACCGCGTGACGGCGTAGACCAAGGTCGACTTGCCGCTACCACTTTCACCGGCGATACCCAGCACCTGTGAACGGTGTACGTCAAGGTCGACGTTGCGTACCGCTCGTACCGCGCGCTCACCCCAGCCGTAGTCCACACTGAAATCTTTGACTTCGAGCACGAGGTCGCTCGACTCCAGTGCCGCGGGTGCGATTGAAACCTCATCGTTGGACGAGGCGCTCTGGCGCAGGGCGCGTGGCGCGGATGACGTACTCATCGTGGCTCCATCGTGGAAAGACGAGTTATGGTCTCGGGTAACCGCCGTACCGGCGTGAAGCCCAGTCGGGGTCGACGGGGCATGCCGATGCGACGTCGCTGGCGGGCGCTCAGGCCACCCTCTCGAAGTCGTGGATTGATGAATTCGTCAATGCCGAAGTTGACGAGGGCCAAGCCAGTGCCCACGAGTGCAATGCAGATGCCCGGTGGCACGAACCAGTACCACTCATTGGAGAGTGGTGCATTGTTCGCCTGGGCCCAGTACAGCATCGTGCCCCAGTTCCAGACCGAGGTGCTCGTGAGTCCCACGTACGCGAGCGTCACGTACGCGCCAATGGAGTACAAGATCGTGAACAAGAGTGACGACGCGAGTACCGGCAAGAGATTGGGCGCGATCTCGGCAACCATGATCCGTGTACGACTCTCGCCGATAATGCGCGACGCCTCTACGAAGTCACGATTACGAAGCGACATTGTCTGTGCCCGCAAGACTCGCGCACCCCACGCCCAGCCCGTCAGACTGATGATCAGGCCAATGACGAAGGCGTTCGAGCGCTCTCCGGATGGTAGGTAACTGTCGATGACGATCAACAGAGGTAGTCCCGGGATCGCCAGGAAGACGTTGGAAAGCAGCGAAAGACCATCGTCGGCCCGTCCACCGAGATATCCCGCTGCGACGCCGACCGCGATTGCGAGGAAGGTAGCGACGAGTCCAGCCACGAGCGCCACGACCATCGTGGCCCGCGCGCCCGTAAGGAGTTGGGACATGATGTCCTGACCCAGACTCGTCGTGCCGAGCCAGTGGCTCGCCGACGGAGTCAGGTTCGGCGCAAAGTTCGTCGCACTCGGGTCATAGGGCGCGAGATATGGTCCCACAATCATCATCAAAGTGAAGAATCCGATGATTGACGCACCCAGAATGACTTTGGGCGATTTTGGAATCTGCACCGCGCTCATACTGCCGCCTCAGTTCTCGTGCGCGGGTCCAGGACGAAATACATCACGTCAGCAAGCAGATTTGCGGCGAGCACCGTCATTGTGATCACGAGGAAGATCCCCTGTATCAACGGGTAGTCCTCGTTCAAGACCGCTTGGAGCAACAGATTGCCAACACCGGGATAATTGAACACCAGCTCAACGAGCAGTGCCCCCGAGACAACGAGACCGATGGCGAGCGACAAATTGGCGACACTCGGCAGGACCGCATTGCGCGCGGCGTGCATGATGACCTTTCGTCGCGGGAGACCCTTGGCCACCGCCATCAGGACAAAGTCTTCGGCGACCATCGTGATCATCATGTTGCGCATGCCGAGCATCCATCCGGCCACCGAACTCAAGACAATGGTGAGGACCGGCAATTCGCCGTAGCGAATGAGGCTGAAGACGAACGCCCAACTCCAGCCCGGGTTCAGGTTGGAACTGTACGCGCCGAGCACCGGGAACCAGTGCAGGTTGCTCCCGAAGATGAGCAGCATCACTGTGCCGAGAAAGAAATACGGAACAGCCTGAAAGAACGTCGTGAGTGGTATCAGCGAATCGAATCGCGAGCCGCGGGTCCACCCGAGCATCGTGCCCGCGATCGTGCCCACTAGGAAACTGAGTATCGTCGACACACCGATCAGTCCAACGGTCCAGGGGACCGCCGAGCGCAGGATCGAACTCACCGGCGCAGAAAGGGTAATCGACACACCGAGGTGGCCGTGCATCAGTTGACCCAGGTACCCGAAGTACTGCTGGACTATGTTCTGCTTCAATCCCATGCCGAAGGCAAGTTGAATTGCTCGCACCTGCTGAGGTGACACTCTTCCTTGAAGTTGACCGATCAGTGTTTCAACCGGATTTCCCGGCATGAGACGAGGCAGGATGAAGTTCGCCGTGATTGCCACCCATGCCGTCACGACGTAGAGGGAGAGCCGGCGCAGGAGCATCCTCACGTTCAGTGCACCTCGCTCATCATCGTTGAGTGCTCGTGTCGAGCAACAGCCGATGAGGTGTCCGTGCTGCAGCCACAGCTCGCACGCACGACCAACTCCGTTGGCAACACGATCGTTCGTGCGACGTCCTCGGTGCCGTTGAACGTGGCCACAAGCGCGTCGACCGCCACCTCACCCAGCAATGCTCCCGATTGACGAATGGTGGTCAAGGGTGGACTGAAATATCTCGTCAGGGCAATGTCGTCAAAGCCCGTCACCGCAACATCGTCGGGCACCTTGAATCCGCCCGCGTTGAGCGCGTACACGACACCAATCGCCATCTGATCATTGGCGCAAACGAACGCCTGGGGCAGAGGCCCGCCGCGCGACAGTCGTTCTCTCATCGCGGCTTCACCACCGGCCGAGGTCCAGTCCGCGTCGAGTACGTCGTTCTCATCAAGCGTCGCTCCGAGCTCGTTCAATGCGTCACGCAGTGCTTGCACGCGAGCTGCACTGTCGGGGCTCTCATTCGCTCCCGCGACAACACCCACGCGTCGGTATCCATGCACGCCGACGAGGTGCTCGGCGAGGCTCCGCATGGCTTGCTCGTTATCCACGCGAATCGTTATGGCCGATTCCGAATCGCCTTTTCCAGCGAGCAGGACCACAGGAATACGGCGCGCGATGAAGGCCACGTCTTGTTCGCTGATGACCCGGTCCAAGAGAATGAGTCCGTCAACGCTGCCAGTGAGACGAAGCAGTGACGACATGCCAGAGGGATGATTCTCGTCGGCGCTACTCAACAAGAGTGAGTACCCCAGTTCTGCGGCGCGCGACTCAGCCCCTCGGATGACGATATCGGTATAGAGAAGGCTGGCTTCTTCAACACCCAGCACATTGCCGTCGTCGACCGATCGCATGTAGACCAATCCCAAGATCCAGTGCTTGCCGCTTGACAACCCTCGAGCGACCATGTTGGGCACGAACTCAAGCTCATCCATTGCGGCGAGAACCTTGGCGCGCGTCGCTGGACGCACGGAGGCGAGCGAGTTGAGGGCGCGACTGGCCGTCGCGATCGAGACGCCGGCGCGCTTCGCCACGTCGTAGATCGTCGGCGGTGAATCAACCACCTTGCCCCCCCCAGGAAACTAGACAACTCGCAGATGCGTGATGTAACCGCTTACAAAGTACACACAGTGTTCACCCTTGTCAAGCCAAAACGTCACGTTTCTAGCACGCTTGATCAGGCACTGATTTCGTAAAAGACCTGATAAGGCCTATTCTGGCGCGGCACGACCTGACGCCGTCAAAATTCACTGTCGCAAAATTCAACGCCGATCCGCTCAAGCTCGCGACGAACGACCACTCCAATGGACCAAGGCTTCTCATCGCCTCTTCCACCATTGAAGGGAGTCAACTGCGCGTCCACATGGTCCAGATTTGAGTGATCCTTGATACGCCCAGACGGTGCGTACATGAACTTCGGCAGCGCGCAAGCGGGCGGCGTCACGCAATCCGACCTTCGCACCACCACTGCCCATGGTCGCACGACATCGCCATCAAAGCAATCGTGCTTCGTTGTCGAATTGTTGCGATCAGAAACTAGATTGACCCCCATCGAACCCCGACGCAAGGTAATCGTGAACTCGAGACTTGTCACTGACGCACTCACCCTCTCTGAGGGATGGCTCGACGAACTTGACTTGTCCAGTTTGATGCGCGAGCAACTTGGTTCGTATCTCGCTTCCCCGCATCGCATCGACTTGATTGCCGTAGGCAAAGCGTCGATTGAAATGGCGCAATGTGCGAATGAAATCCTCGGAGCTCGCGTGCAGCGCCGTCTCATCATCTCAGAAGATGATGAGACGATCAACCCTGACGGTAACCCTGATGTGATCAACGGCGAGCACCCCATCCCCGGGGCCGCCAGCCTTCACGCGGCGCGCGCGCTCGTCGCGTTCCTCGACGCAGAGTCGCACGCTGACGTCACCCTCTTTCTCATTTCCGGTGGAGCGTCGAGCATCTGCGCGTGGCCCTCGCCCCCGCTCGACCTCGAGGGCCTTCGCGAACTGTGGCAGGCGGCGCTCGCGAGCGGCGCGGACATAACGACCCTCAACAAAGCGCGCGCCACAACATCGAACATCGCGGGAGGTGCGATACTGCGCCATGTGAGGAGTCCTTCGTCACGAAGTCTCATCATGGTCGACAACGTCGTCTCGGGTGCAGAGTGGGTTGCCTCGGGTCTCACGTATCGCTACGAGACAAACGCGACGCACCTCGAGTCCTTGCTCAAGAAGCTCGACCTCGCGGACACACCACTCGGTGACACGCTCCGTGCCGCTTTCACGCATCGGTCGGACCTCTTGGCCCAGCCGATCACGACCCTCCATCGCAACGTCGTGGTCGCGAGCCCAGATCTCTTGCACAATCTGGTCGCCGCGCACGCGCGACGCCTCGGCTATCACGTGATCGATATGGGTAGTCGCGTCCAAGGTGACGCAGCGCGAGTGAGCACACACTGGGCAACGACGCTTCGCGAACTCGAGGGCGACATTCCAACCTGCATGATTGGAGTAGGTGAGGTCACCGTACGCGTCAGCGGATCAGGAACCGGTGGGCGGTGCCAGGAGTTCGCGTGGCTGATGGCGAAGGAACTCGCGGGTCTTGATCGTGAGGCCGTCTTCGCGGCGCGGGCGTCTGACGGTAGAGATTTTCTCTCGGGCGTGGCGGGTGCGTGGGTCGAGCGAACGACCTTGCAACGCGCCGCAAACGCGGGGTTCGAGTGGGCTGAGGTCGCTTCGAACCACGACAGCTACCACGGACTCGCCGCAGTGCGACAACTGTTCGAGGGGACGCACACCGGTTGGAATCTCTGTGACCTGTACCTGGTCCTCACGCGTTAGCGACCGATACGTCCCATAACCACCGGTGCCTCACGTGGTACAGCG
>JABBNY010000003.1:3397-25441 GCA_019352095.1 Acidobacteriota bacterium | reverse complement strand
GACGTAGCATTTCACTGCAACGTCGCACCCGACGGATCGGAGACACCATGGACGTACCTCGACTCGACAAGCAGCGGGTCGGCTTCGCCGGGCTGGGAACCATGGGCGCCTTCATGGCGGAGAATCTCATTCGCGCCGGCCATGAGCTCACCGTGTGGAACCGGACTCCGGGCCGGGCCGGACACCTCATTGCGCTCGGTGCCGTTGAGACGTCAACGCCCGCGCAACTCGGGGCGAGGTGCGACATCGTCTTCGCTTGTGTCACCGACGCACCCGAAGTCGAAGAAATTCTCTTCGACCCAGATGGACTCGCCGAGGGGATGCACGAGGGTTCGCTCTTCATCGACTGCTCCACGATCAGTCCGACGAGGGCACGTGAATTCGCCGGTCGGCTCGCCCAGCGTCGAATCGCGATGCTCGACGCACCCGTCTCCGGCGGCTCAGAAGGTGCGCGACTCGCGACACTGACCATCATGGTTGGTGGCGAGCACGACGATGTCGAACGCGCGCGAGGGGTGCTGGCCTCACTGGGCAGCACCGTCACCCACCTGGGTCCTCTCGGCGCTGGTCAATGGGCCAAAGCAATCAATCAGGTGATTCTCGCTGGTACCTATCTCGCCGTTGCCGAGGGCGTCACTCTCGCACTGAAAGCTGGCCTCGACACTGAGCGTGTGGTGGGCGCCTTGGCGGGTGGCGCCGCCGGATCATGGGTACTTCAGAATCGAAGCGGACGCATGATCGATGACGACTATCCGATTGGTTTCAAGCTGGCCCTGCATCGCAAGGACCTCAGCATCGCACTCGAACTCGCACGCGATGTGGGCGCGGTATTACCGGTCACCTCGCTGGCTGCGACGTTTGAAGACGGTCTCATCGCAGAAGGCTACGGTGACGACGACAACTCCGCACTCGCGCGCAGCATTCGAAAGCTCTCCGGCCTCTAGTGCCCGAACCGAGGCCGATTACGCGAGAACAAGACCTCGTTGACGGTGTCGACGAATGGCCCACAGCCCCAAAAGTGCGGCCAGGAGACATGACGCCGCGCCGACCTCAAGGCCAACGCGCGCGCTCGAGTGCTCGGTGATCCAGCCGATGATTGGACCGCCAATGGGTGTGGTGCCGAGAAAGGCCACCGCCCATAGCGCCATCACCCGACCGCGCATCGTGGGGGTCGTCTGAAGCTGCAGGGTCGAGTTCGCCATGGAGAGGAATGAGACACTGGTGTAGCCAACCAAAAAGAGCGCCACGAACTCTACGGCGAGCACGGGCGAAAGCGCCGCGAGCAATATGCACATGCCAAAGATGAGAGAAGCGCGGACCATGGCGTGCATGCCGGTCTTGCCCCTCGCCGCGGTGACGAGTCCACCGATCACCGCACCGACCCCCATCGACGAGGTCATCACGCCGAAAGTCTCCGCGCCACCATGGAAGACGCTCTCGGCAGCCACCGGCAATGTCACTTGGAACTCGTAGGCCAGCATTCCCACGATCGCCATCATCAGCAAGGGCACCAGCAGGTTGGGTTCGCCCTTCACGTAACGAAGTCCCTCACGCACCTGGCCCCGCCTGCGCGTCGTTGGTTCACTCGGTCTCAGTTGCGCGGTGTCCATCGCCACCAGTGAACCGATGACGGCGACGAAACTCAACGCGTTGAGCGCAAAACACCAACCTTCGCCCACGGTCGCGATGAGAACACCCGCGATTGCCGGGCCGACCGCGCGTGACGCGTTTTGCAGGGTCGAATTGAGCCCCACGGCGTTGCGTAGATCCGTTGGCCCCACCATCTCGAGCACGAAGGCTTGTCGTGCGGGATTCTCAAAGGAGTTGTTGATCCCGAGCACCACCGCGAGCACGCAGATCTCGGCAAAGTTAACCACGTGGGTAAGGGTCAGCACTGACAACACCAGCGCCTGAAGTCCCATCATCGATTGGAGACCTATCATGAGGCGCCGCTTATTGAGCCGGTCGGCAATCACGCCGCCGTAGGGACCGAGCAGTAACACCGGCAAGGTCTGCAGCGCCACCACGAAACCGAGATTTGTCGGCGAATGCGTCAGCACCAGTACCAACCACGCCTGGGCCGTCGACTGCATCCACGTCCCGGCGAGGGAAATTGCTTGACCGAAGAAATACTTCCGGTAATTCCGGTTACTGAGTGAGGAGAACGTTCGTTGCGTGGCTGCCTGTACATTCATGCGTTGCGATTTTTCAGAATCTCGGCCATCGCTTCGAGGGCGCCGAGCGCCTGTTCAACAGAGGCCCGCTGGGCACTGTCTAGGCGAGAGTATCCGTAGCGAAGTGCGCTCGTACGTTCACTTCGAACTTCTTGGAGCAGCGCTCGTCCGGCGTCGGTGGCGACGACATGGATGATGCGCGCATCATCGCGATCCGGCGTTCGCTCAACCAAGTGGGCACTCTCGAGCTTCGCGACAATGCGCGAAAGCATCGTTGGATTGATCCCCTCGTCGGCGGCGAGGGTCGAAAGTCGAAGTGGGCCGCACCGCACTACTGCCGCGAGCACTTCGATCTGCGTCGGCGAGAGGTTCTCGTCGACGTGACTCATGCGGATCTGGCGCCCGAGACGAGCGAGCGTCGTGCGCAACCGGTCGACTGGATCGCCACTCACAGTGTCAACGAGCGAAAAGTTCTTTGAAGCCACCACACCAGTCTATATTCATTTGCCTATCGGCAAGCAACTAATTATGGGCCGAGTGATTATGGCGTTCTGCATCACTTCGTGAAGAGTGGCCGCGACTATGCGCCAGCGCGAGCAACCTGCTCGACGGCGGCCGCGACGGCCTTGACCACGTTGGGGTTGAACACGGTGGGCACGATGTACTCAGCCGACAACTCGGAGGGCTTGACGATATCTGCGATGGCTCGACCCGCGGCGATCTCAATTGCCTCACTGATATGCGAAGCGCCCGCGTCCAAGAGCCCACGAAAGATCCCTGGGAACGCAAGGACGTTGTTTATCTGATTCGGCTCGTCACTGCGACCGGTCGCAACGATCGCCGCGTAGCGCCGCGCGAGTTGTGGATCCACCTCGGGATCGGGGTTCGCGAGCGCGAAGACAATCGAATCCTTGGCCATCAGCTTGAGATGATCTTCACTCACCAGATTGGAACCCGACACACCTATGAAGACATCCGCACCTTGCATCGCATCAGCAAACGAACCCGTCAATCGGTTCTTGTTGGTGTTAGCCGCCAACCACTTTCGGTCGGCGTCAAGGCGGTCGTCATCACGTGAGAGGATCCCGTGGCGGTTGATACCGATGACGTCACCCACACCTTCGGCGAGCAGCAACTTCGCGATGGCGACACCCGCAGCACCCACACCGAGAATGACGACCTTTATGTCCTTCATTTGCTTGCCAACGACACGAAGCGCGTTCAAGAGTGCCGCGTAGACAACGGTGGCGGTGCCGTGCTGGTCGTCGTGAAAGACGGGGATGTCGAGAAGTTCGCGCAGGCGCGCCTCAATCTCGAAACAACGTGGTGCGGCGATGTCTTCGAGATTGATGCCGCCGTAGACCGGCGCGAGACACTGAACGATTCGAACAATCTCATCCACGTCTTGGGTGTCGAGGCAGACCGGCCACGCGTCGATGTCCGCGAAACGCTTGAAGAGGAGCGCCTTTCCTTCCATGACCGGCAACGCCGCTTCTGGTCCAATGTTGCCCAGACCAAGGACCGCTGAACCGTCGGTCACCACGGCAACCGTGTTGCGCTTGATCGTCAACTTACGGGCCAGAGACTTGTCGTTCGCGATTGCGTTCGAGATTCGCGCCACGCCCGGTGTGTACGCCATGGAGAGGTCGTCACGAGTCTTGAGCGCCACTTTTGGCTGGATTGCAATGGTGCCACCCAGGTGCAACAAGAAGGTCCGGTCACTGACCGCGTGCACCTGTGCACCTTCGACCGACTCGACCGACGCGCGAAGCTTCTCGGCGTGCTCTTCGTCACTGGCGTTGCACGTCAGGTCGACGACCATGCGCCCATCGATGGGCTCGACGACGTCAAGTGCGGTGACGAGACCACCGGCGTCGCTCACCGCGCTCGAGATCTTGGCGATGTCTGCGGCACTCTCAAGCAGGACGCGCATCGTGACTGAATAGGAAGCACTTGGGAAACTCATGACCGTAGACAACTCCTCTTTGATTGTGACCCGACGAGCCGTTCACCGTGACATTCGAGTATGAAACGATCGGCAATGGGCACTGCATCGATGCTATCCACGCTGACGAGGAGGCAAAGTGGGTCTTAGGTCCTTTGCGCGAAGGACGAACCACGCTACTTCGAAGTAACGCGTGAATTGACGGTGAATGACGTGCCGATCACCTATCGATTCGAACAGTTCACTTCGAGTCCTTGGGTAGACCAAGCACGCGCTCTGCGATGATGTTGCGTTGAACGACTGAGGTGCCACCACCAATGGTGAGCGCCTGCGCGTAGAGAAACCCGTAGTGCCATGACGCGCCCTCCGCCCCGTCGATGCCACCGGGGCCTCGGTCACTCAACATTCCCGCTGTCCCAGCGAGTTGGTGAGCCAACGTCATCACCTCTTGACCGTGGTCATCCGCCAGCGCCTTTCGCACACTCGCCTCTGGGCCGGGCTCTCGCCCGGCGAGAGCACCGGCGATCAACCGCATGCGCAAGAGGCGAAGTATCTCGCCGTGCGACCAACACTTCACGAGTTGATCTCGCTCGATCATTGAGTGCGCCACTTTGTCGTGGGCGACCAACGCAACGAGATCTTTCGCCGTGGGTCCGCGACCCCACAGGGCTCCTTCACCCGAGAGTGATACCCGCTCGTTACCGAGTGTGACCTTGGCGAGACGCCACCCATCGTTGACTTCACCGATCAGATAGTCACTCGGGAGGCGCACGTCGTCGAGAAAGACCTCATTGAAGGCATGGTCGCCGGTCATATCGACCAGCGGACGTATCGTCACGCCCGGTGCCTTCATTGGACAGACGAAGTAGCTAATCCCACTTTGTGCCGGGCCCTCATTTGATGTCCTGGCGAGCAGGATGCCCCACGCGGAGATGTGCGCGTAACTCGTCCACACTTTTTGACCTTTGATGACCCACTCGTCACCATCGCGCACGGCCGAAGTGGTCAGGGACGCGAGGTCGCTGCCGGCGTTCGGTTCGCTGAAGAGTTGGCACCAGAAATCCTCGCCACTCAACAGTCGTGGCAACCATCGCCGTTTCTGTTCTTCGCTGCCGGCCAGGGCGATCGTCGGACCCGCCCAACCAATGCCAATGGGATTAATCGGCCGCTGCACGTTGGCTCGAGTCAGTTCCTCATCAATCAGCAACTGATACTCAACCGAGGCGGCCCGTCCCCACGGTTCAGGCCAATGCGGTGCCACCAGACCGGCTTCGGACAATTCAAGCCCGGTCGCGTTCGGGTGCTCGTCAAGCCACAATCGCAGTTCAAGGCGCCGCGGATCGAATTCATCTATCGGCGTCTCGTCGAGCGACGAGGTTACTGGTGCGAGCAGCCCACGACCCACGCTCTTCTCATCGGTACTGTTCATCACAGATACCTCCCATATGTCTCCATCCCAACGTAACGCTCCTGGAGCCACAGCTCCAGCGCCGGCGCACCCGGGGCATCGTGACTCGCGGCGTATCCAAGAAGTCCAGTCATATACTGCGAAATATGGCGATACTCTTCTGGTTGGTTATCCTTCTGATCTGCATTTTCGCTGAAATCCACACCCAAGCCTTCGTAGCGCTCTTCATTGGCATTGGTTCGGTGATTGCGTTCTTCCTGGCGCTGGCTGGCGTGGCGTTCGCGGTTCAGTCGGTGGTGTTCGTCGTCGTGTCAGGCGTCACGCTGCTGGCGCTGCGCCCAACTGTGATGCACCGATTTGAGCGCACCTCCGTCGTCGACCTCAGCGTGCCCGCTGCGAGCAGCCTCGCCAACTTGACGGGTTTCGTCCAAGACGTCGTGGGCGACGAGGGGCATCCCGGGAAGGTCAAGATCAAGGGTGAGACCTGGAGGGCCGTTACCCAAGACGCGACCCCAATCCCGAACGGAACTCAGATCATCGTACGGAAGGCCTACGGCACAACGTTGTGGGTCGAGCGCGTTTAGGTCGAACAGGACTCGCGCCAGCGAGTCCTGACATTAATTCGCGCTCGGCACGTCGGACATGACGCTCTTGATGGCTTGAGCCGCTCCCAACAACGCCGCGCTCTCTGCTGGAATGATCAACTTCGTGTTCTCACTTTCAGCGAACTTAGACAACGTGTCCAGTTGAAGGATTGCGATGAGCGATGGACTGGGATCTTGGGCCTTTATCGCGGCGTAGACCGACGAGATTGCCTGCGCGCGGCCCTCGGCTTCAAGGATGAGTGCCTGACGCTGTCCTTCGGCGCGAAGGATCGCCGACTGCTGGGCGCCTTCGGCTTCCTTGATGGCGGCTTGGCGCTGACCGTCGGCGACGTTCACCGCAGATTGTTGCTGGCCCTCTGATTCAAGGATCCTGGCGCGCTTCTCTTGATCCGCCTGCTTCTGGAGAGCCATTGCCTGCAGTATCTGCTCGGGCGGGGTGATCTCGAGCACCTCGACTCTGTTGATGCGTACGCCCCACTTATCGGTCGCCTCTTCCATCTGCGATTGGAGCAACGAGCCAATGCGCTCACGCTGGGAGAACGCCTCGTCGAGGGTGATGCTGCCAAACACAGCTCGCACTGATGTTCGCGCGAGGTTGTCAACACTGACGAGATAATCGGAGTTGGTAAAGAGGGCAAGTCGAACATCGACCACCTGACTGAAGATCGTGGCGTTCACGATCACCGCGACGTTGTCGCGAGTGATCACCTGCTGGCGATCACCAGTACGAGGAGTCTCTCGGACGTCAACGATCTTCATCTGCTCGATGTAGGGGAAGATGAAGGTCAGCCCCGGGTTCTTGATGTCCTTGAACTCTCCAAAACGCGTCACCACGCCTTCGTAGCCCTGCTGGACAATTCGCACCGACTTCGTGATCGTGGCGATTACCAACAGTACGATGACGCCCGCGATTATGGCGAGAACGACTCCCATACCCATATGCCCTCCAAGATTGCTTCGTGAGATGCTGGTGCCAAAATTCTGACGTCAAGCGGAGTGTAGCCGTCGTACGATAAGAGCCCATGGTGATGATCTCGTGCACCTCGAGGATGAATTCTTCGTTATGAACTCGAACGGATCGAGCGTTGCGGTGCAGGCCAACATCACTCATCGTGTGCCGGCGGTCATCGCCGCGAACTCGAGATGCGAGATGCGAGACGTCTCGGGTGACCTCTCGATCATCCACACTGTGAACTTTGACGCGCCGAGCGCGACGCCGATGAGCCTCACCATGTCCATAGGGGGGCTGCCCTATACAGCGCGTTGGAGTCAGTCAACGTCCCTGATTTGACAAATGGGTTGACGAACGCCACTGCAGCGTCCAAAATGGCAGATGGGCGAGGAGATATCGCCCACATACCTTTACGCGTGACTAAGGGGTGATCAGTGGACGTTTCAACTTTCGTATCAACGATCTTCGATAATCAACTGCCCTTTCGGGTCGAGGCCTTTGACGGGAGCAGCGCCGAGCCGGGCGTGGCATCGTCGGCGAACGACATTACGCTCAAGATTCTTCGTCGCGATGCAATCAATCGCGTCCTCACCCACCCCGGTGAATTGGGATTGGCACGCGCCTACGTCGCGGGGGACATCGACGTTGACGGCGACCTCGACGCACTCTTCGAGTTGTCGACTCCACCAATGCTGCAATTACTTAACGTAAAGAACCTGCGCTCACTGGCGTCGGTCGTGGGCGCCTCGGCGTTCAAGCCGCTCACACCACCCCAGATCGAAGCGCGCCAGCGTGGCGTTCTGCACAGTCGCAGCCGCGATCGCCAAGCGATTTCGCACCACTATGACGTCTCCAACCGCTTCTATGAGATGGTGCTTGGTCCGTCGATGACGTATTCCTGCGCGGTCTTCAACTCACCCGACGACACGTTGGAGATCGCTCAAAAGAGGAAGGTCGACCTCGTAGCGCGCAAGCTCGATCTCCAACCCGGCATGCGACTACTCGACGTCGGCTGTGGATGGGGAGCGATGGCCATCCACGCCGCAACGACCTACGGGGCCAACGTCGTCGGCATCACGCTCTCAGAGCCCCAGCAGCGCTACGCCACGGAGCGAGCACGAATCGCGGGGGTGAGTGATCTCGTCGAGTTCCGCCTCCAGGACTATCGCGACGTCAAGGACGGTCCCTTCGACGCGATTAGTTCTATCGGCATGTCCGAACACGTCGGTCGACGATCACTTCCCGCCTACACCCAAGTCCTTTTCGACCTCCTTCGACCCGGGGGTCGCCTCTTGAACCACGCCATTGGCCGACCGGTCTCGTTTGACGCCGACCCACGACCCAGCACCGTCTCCGAAGCATCCCGCTTGGTGCAGATCGCGCTCGGCATGCGCGGTCCGTCCAAGATCGGCAGCCCCTTCATCGAGCGCTACGTCTTTCCCGACGGTGAGCTTCACGAAGTGGGGACGATGGTGTCGATGTTCCAGGCCCACGGTTTCGAAGTCCGTCATCTTGAAAGTCTGCGCGAGCATTACGCACTCACGCTGCGCCACTGGGTCGACAACCTCGTCAAGCGCTTCGACGAAGCGGTGGAGGAAGTGGGCGAACAGCGCGCGAGGGTCTGGCGCCTCTACATGGCGGGATCGGCGGTCGGTTTCGAGCGCCATCACCTCGAGATTCACCAAGTGCTCTGTGTCAAGCCCGTCGATGGCGTGAGCGGGCTCGCGCTTCGTCCGGACTTCTCAGCCAGTTTCTAAACCAATCGAGAGGACCTGCGGGCAACGGCGCATGCATGGTCGCGCCACACACGTCACAGGTCCGCGAGGAATCGTTCTCGCTGGCGATTGTTCGCCACTCGCACGACCGTGAGTGTCGAACTGTGTCGGTGAATCGAAGCTTCGATAAGGGGTTGCTGATCGAGTGGGAAGTGCCAGACGTAGCGGAGGAATTCGATACTCATCTTCTCCGGACAACCGGGGGCCTGGACGTCCTTGCCGTAGTGAGCGACGATGCGACGCAGCACTCTGAGCATGCACCGCGCGCGTCGGTACTGCAGCGAGATGACCGTGTCGGCCATGTCCAGTCGGTCGTCGATCGTGTCAACGTAGGTCCCGTCCATGATCCAACGATCGCGCAGCGTCAGCTCAGTGTGGATCGCTCGCCACTGTTCATCGGGCGTCTCGCGCCAGCCTGGCTTCCAGTACTTGTGGTCAAGAGATATAAGCGCAATGCCGGTTCGCTCACTCATCGCACGAGCGAGGCGCGTCTTTCCCGAACCGGGCGAGCCCACGATGGCGATGCGCTGCATATGTCGCCTTTTCTAGCAGGACCTCTCACGCCATCAAAGAATCGGATGGTCACCGTTTTCTATCATCAAGACATGTCACTTCATCTTCGCCCGCTTCAACTCAACGACAGGGACGCGGCAATCAGCGCCCACGAGGCCATGTTGGATGAGGATTTCGTGTTCTTGACGGGATGGAACCCCGACACAGCCTGGGCCGATTACGTTCGATCACGAGATGAGCTTTCGCGTTCCACCTTGGTCGAGGTCGACCAGGTTCCCGGGACGCTGCTCATGGCTGTCGTCAACGGCACGCTGGTTGGGCGTGCGTCGGTGCGCTTCGCGCTGAACGACTGGCTCGCATGGCACGCCGGTCACATTGGCTACGGTGTCCTGCGCGAGTACCGACGTCAAGGGTACGCGAGTGAGATCCTGCGACAAGCGCTCATCGTCGCGCGCGCTCATCGTCGCGCGCGCCCATGGCGTCGATCGGGTGCTGGTCACGTGTCGCGACGACAACGTCGCATCCGCCACGGTGATCGAGAACTGTGGCGGAGTGCTCGAGCGCGTAGTGCCCGCCAGTGCGGACGATGTCGCGTTTCGCCGCTACTGGATCGACTGAGGCCTCACGTCGCGCTCGCGAACGGAGCTGTCGCACAGTACGTCGTCGTGAGGTACGGGATCTCGAAGTACTCATCGAAATCACGAACGACCTCGGCGATCTTGTCCAGTATCTCTCGTTGTGCATCGGGCGTCATCACCGCGATGTAACTCGTCGAGAGCACGCGACGATCGAGAGTGGCGCGGTCAACGAGTTGCGTATGGTGAAAGTCTCGCTGCTCGACGTCACGAAAACCCCCTTCGGTGAGGACCGCGGCGTAATCCGTCGCCGTGTCAAATGGGCGCTTGAGGTCCCAGAGCATGGCGGTGGTGAGTTGCGCCACCCATTCGACAGATTCATCGCGTTCATTCCAGATCAGTCCGAGATGTCCGTGAGGACTGAGAACTCGGGCGAACTCGGCCAGTGCCTTCTCATAGTCGAACCAGTGGAAGGCCTGGGCCACCGTGATGACGTCGATTGAATGGCTCTCGAAGGGCAGTGACTCGGCGGTCCCCTCCAGCACCGTCACCCCCAACTCCTGGTGCTCAAATTCGAGTCGCATGCCCGACGACGGCTCCACGGCGACCAGGTCGCGTGCGAACGGTACGAGTTCTCTCGTGAAGAGCCCCGTCCCCGCCGCAACGTCCACCACCCGTCGCGCTCCCTCGACGCCGAGCGCCTCGACCATGTGCGCCACCGCCGCGACGGGATAGCCCGGTCGCGCCGACTGGTAACGAGCACCGTCGGCGAAGCCCGACACCGCATTCGTGCGATCATGTTGGTGGGCCATAGTTCCTCCGTTGCCAGTCCATCAGGGACTGTAGGTCCTCGCGCGTCGGCAATGTTAACTTTCGTTTCGACCCCTTTCGCTCACGACCTCCATCCCCTAGGGTCAGCGTATGGAGGTCGTCCGTTGCGAATCGCCCACGGAATTTCTCGACACGACCACCTCGTATCGCGAGCGTGATCCGGTTCGCACGAACATTCTCGGGTCAGTCGCCATCTCGAGTGCCCACGGTGCGCACCGCTACGACGACTATCTCTGGTGGGTCGTGCGCGACGGTACCGAGGTCGTCGGTGCGGCCCTGCGCACGGCACCCTACGGCATGCAGATCGGCCCCATGACCAGTGAGGCCGCAGCCGCACTCGCCGTTGACGTGTCGCTCCACGATGACGGATTTCCCTGGGTCTTTGCGTCACACGCCACGATCACATCGTTCATGGAGGCGTACCGCTCGACCGGCTCGCCGGGATCCACCCGGCACTCGGTGTGGGGTAGACGCGACATTGTCTACGAGGCGGGCGCGATTGCCCTGCCCATCGTGACCGGCACGTCCCGGATCGCGACGCTCGCCGACCTCAACCTCGCCTTTCGCTGGAGCGTCGATTTTCAAGCGTTCATCGACGGCGTGGCGCCGCGCGTCGACAAACGTGATCGCGATGCACTTCGTTCACGGATCACCAGTGGCGGGCTGTGGTTCTGGTGCGTCGATGACGTGCCGGTCGCTATGGCTGGCTACGCGTCACCCGTCAAGTTCCCTTCGGGTACGGTCACTCGAATCGGTCCCGTCTACACGCCCGAAGAGCATCGGGGCAACGGGTACGCCGCGGCGATCACGTCGGTACTCACCGCGACCTTGGTGGGTCGAGGTTCACGGGTCATGTTGTACGCGGATGCGGCGAACCCTACGAGTAATGGTGTGTATCGGCGCATTGGCTATCACGCCATCGACGAGGTGGTGCGCCTCGATTTTCTCGCGAGTGCGCACGCCTGAACGCTCGAACGCGCTGGCTAGGGTTGGCCAATGGACGAGCGACTAGCGGCGAATCAGGCCAACTGGGATGATCGGGTGCCCATCCATCTGGCGTCTCGGTTCTACGACGTCGATCGGTGGGTGGCGCGCGAGCCCATGCCGCTCGAGCGTGAATCCACGTTGATCGGCAGTGTCGCCGGCAAGACCCTCGTCCAATTGCAGTGTCACATCGGACTCGAGACCCTGCAGTGGGCGCGCGCGGGCGCCCAGGTCACGGGCGTCGACTTCTCTCGCGCCGCAATCGCTGCAGCGACGGACCTCGCTGCACGCACCGGTTTGTCGTCGCGAGCCACGTTCGTCTGCGCCGACGTCTACGAAGCCGATATCGCCCTCGCGGCGAGCACTTTCGATGTTGTCTACGTCTCGCTCGGTTCGCTCGGGTGGCTACCCGACGTTCGACGCTGGGCTCGAGTGGTCGCCAACGTGCTCGCCCCGGGTGGCACGTTCTTCATCCACGACGTGCACCCGCTGTCCTCGTGCCTCGATGACCAGGGCGAGCGGTTCGCGTATGGCTACTTCGAAGAGCCGGGACGACCGTTCGTGAGCGACACCGATTCGACGTACACCGACGGAGGGCCGCTGGCCCACACGAGGAATTACGAGTGGAATCACTCCTTGGGTGAGATCATCCAGGCGCTGCTCGACGAAGGCCTGGTGCTCGACGCGCTTCACGAACACGACTGGACCGTCTTCCAACAGTTTCCATGGCTCGTTGAGGACGCCGGAACCTATCGAATACCCGACCAACATCCTCGCGTGCCACTCACGTTCAGCCTGTTAGCCCACGCGCCGGTCGTAGGGACGAAGACCGCGTAACCCTGGGCGGCGTCAGTCCTTCTCCTCATCGCGCGCATCGCCATCGGGCAGTAGCACCGATCCCGGGGATCCGACCCCTACTTCGCTCATGATGCTCTGACCAACACCCGCGAAACCCTCTTCGTCCTCTTCGGGCACCGCGCGCACCAGGTGTGCGGCACCGGCGCCGCGCATCCACGAGAACACCGCGCCGACGAAGCACAATCCCGCCGCGACGAGAAACGCCATGTGCAAGCCCTTCGCAAAGGGCGCTTCGATCAGGTTCGGGAAGAAACTTCGACCGAGCAGGGCCGAGGAGTGCACCCCGCTTTGGGCCAAGAGATGCGCGCCGAGCAGCTGCTTCATCGGGTTGACGCCCAAGAACGCCGAGAAGAGACTGCCGATCGCGGGAATGTGCGAGATCACCGTCGCCTGCGCCACCGGCACACCCTGGGCGGTGAGACCGCTCAAGAGCGTACGCGGAAGCGACGCCGCGAGACCGAGGGTGATCACCGTGAAAAAGAAGCCGATCGAGAGCACACTCGCTGAGTTCTGAAAGGTGTTCAACATCGCGCCCCCAGCCCCTCGCCGATTTGCGGGGAGCGAGTTCATCACGGCACTCGAGTTCGGGGCGGCGAAGAGTCCCATGGACAGACCCACCAAGAGTAAGAGCGCTGCGAAGACGGGATAGGTGAAATTGATCGGAATCATCTGCAAACCCACGAGACTCAAGCCGGTGAGGACGAGCCCCAACGTTGCGAAGTTTCGTGCACCGTGACGGTCGGCGAGTCGACCCGACACGGGACCGGCGATGAAGAAGCCAATGGTAAGGGGCACCATGTAGATACCTGCCCAGAGCGGCGTCTGGGCGAAGGTATAGCCGTGCTGGGGCAACCAGATCCCTTGCAGCCAGATGATGAGAATGAACTGCAGGCCACCTCGAGCGAGCGAGAGCATCAGTGTGGCGATGTTCCCCATGGCGAAGCCCCGGTTCGAGAAGAGGCTGAGGTCAAACATCGGCTCGGCGGTCTTGGCCTCAATGATCAAGAACCCGAAGAGCACCGCAATGCCCCCAAAGATGCAGGTCAAGACGAAGGGACTCGTCCAGCCCATCGGGTGACCACCGTACGGCTGGAGGCCGTAGACGATTCCGGTCAACAACGCAATGAGTCCGACCGCGAAGGTGAAGTTGCCCAACCAGTCGATCTTGGCCTTGGTGCGCGCGCCGTTGTCGTGCAACTTCATGTACGCCCAGACCGTCCCGAAGATGCCGACCGGGACCGAGACCAAAAAGACCAGGCGCCACTCGATGGGCGCGAGCACCCCCCCGAGCAGTAGTCCAATGAAGGAACCCCCGATTGCCGCCACACCATTGATGCCCAGTGCGAGACCGCGCTCACTCGGGGGAAAGGCGTCGGTGAGAATCGCGTTCGAATTCGCGAACAAGAAAGCGCCCCCGACGCCTTGTCCTACACGCATGATGATGATCCACATCGCCCCCGCCGGGCCGGTCATCCAGGTGATCGCGAGCAGGATGGAAAATACCGTGAACACCGCGAAGCCGAGCGTGTACATTCGCACGCGACCATAGATGTCCCCCACTCGACCAAAACTCACGACCAACACCGACGTCACCAACAAGAAGCCCGTCAAGATCCACAAGAAGTACGGCGTATTACTCGGCGCGAGTGGATCCAACTTGATGCCGCGAAAGATGTTCGGTAGGGCGATGAGAAGGATCGAACCGTTGATCGTCGCCATCAAGATGCCGAGCGTGGTGTTGGAGAGCGCTATCCACTTGTAGCGGTCGGGATGAGGATGCGGTGTTGCGGCAATGGTCATGGTTCTCCAAGTGATGGTGGGGGTGCAGCGATGCAGTTACTTAGTTAATGTCAACTAACTATTACACTATACTGAATTCGTGCGTCCTTCTGCCAAATCCAGCGTGCGTGCACCGCACGAATCGGGACCAGCGAACAGCCTGCGTGTGTCGGTGGCTCGGATCTATCGAGCACTGCGCGTGAACTCGGACTGGAGCATCACCCCCTCCCAGGGCTCGGCCCTCGCGCGCATTGAACAGTGTGAACCGGTTCGTCTCGGCGTGCTCGCCCAATTAGAGGGCGTGAGCGCGGCGTCGATGAGCCGGATCGTGGAATCCCTCGAGGCCCAAGGCATCGTGGTGCGTATTCCCGATCCCCTCGACGGACGAGTGAGCATGGTGAAGATCAGCGCCACCGGAATGGAATTGATCAGCGCTTATCGCGCTGCGAGCACGCGGGCCATCGAAACTGCGCTCTCGACGCTCAGTCGTGACGAGCAGTCGTCGCTACACGAGGCACTCCCAATATTGGAGAAGCTCTCCCAGATCCTCCAGGTCGGTGCCAGCAAGCACCAACACTGAACGCCACCCGTCAGCGTTTCGGACTTAACCTAGGGTCGCGTCGCCGAGGAGGTTCACATGAGTGAAGACAGTGACTTCGCCGAGGACGAAGCCGCCCCGGGCCTCGACCAGTACACCGTCGTCGACGCTCGGCGCCAGCAGTGGGACAACCTCTTGTGGCAAACGCCCACCATGGCGCTTACCGGTGAAGCATTCCTGCTTACGATATCGCTCGCTCGCTCGACCTCCCAGATGGGGCGCATCGGCTCTCTGAGCTCACCGACGCCGAATGGCTTCGAGACCACGAACGGCTACACGGTGCTCCACAGATTCACGGGGTCACCTGGCGAGAACGACGCGCCGACATGATCAGTGCGCAGCTGGCTTCGGGCAACGTCACCGACCGTCTGGTGGCGCGCATGTACCACTTTCGCTCCATCTCGGTGTGGTTCTGGACAATGACCCTGATTGCGATCGCGGCGGGTGTCGTTCTCGCGCTCCCCATCTTCGCGAATGGACTTCTGCGCAGCTGACGCGTCGCCACGACTGGCGCGCCACATCGTCCTCTATGGTTCTAGTCGGTCTCGGTGTCTTCAAGGATCGAGCGAAGCTGGCGTCCCATCTCGCGAGGATTGCCGGTTATCTCACCAATGACGTCACCCTCGCTCTCGACGTCGTCACCGGGACGATAGAGCGACACCCGCATTCCCCTGCTCCCTCGTTGGGCGGTGATCACCCACGGCAGTCCAATGTCACCTGAGTCACGGGTTGCCATGATCTGACCGGCGCGGCTGACGCCAATGCTCCAACCCGGCGAGCGAGCGGCGTCGATGACGCGTTGGACTTCATTGCCACCGGAGAGTCCTGAGGATTTAGCGATGTCCCACCCTAGAAGATGATGGTGACACCTCGGCTACGACCCGTTCGAAGGCGCTTCGCAGATCTTCTTCAGTGCGGCCAGTGTCGCTCGGATGGACTCCTTGGTGAACTGCGCCCGGTCAAAACCGTCCTTCTTGTCTGAGCGACGCACGAAGGCGTTACGTTGCTCGGTCCAACCCTCGATGACCCGACAACCTTCGAGCGTCGCCTCGATGGTGTATTCCCATTTAGCGACACGAAAGGGTCCGTAGGTCACATTGAACGCGAAACGAGACGGCGACTCGTAGGTCGTGACGCGCGCGGTGGTCGACCAAGTCGCACCGTTGCGCGCGTTAGTGCCCTTGAATTTGGCGCCAAGTGCCGGTCCGGTCGCCCCGCCGAGCCACTCGCCCCCCGTGTTCTCTGGTGAGAGCCGACCCATCGACGGCAGATCTGAAATCGTGGCGAACAGCACCTCAGGAGACGCGGCGATATCAATTGAATCCGAATAGTCCATGGCAACGAGACTACCGAGTGACGTGGTTCAGTACTGCTCGGCGAGCGCCTCACGATGGTCAACTTCAAAGATTCGCGTCCACTCCAGCAAACACCAAGCGAAGCCGACCTCATAGATGACCTCACCTTGGAACAGATACGCGAAGCTCCAGTCCGGCAGCGATGCCGCCGCGAGCAGTCCGCCCCCGAGCGCCACACTGAACGCCCCAATGGACGCGGTACCACGATATTTGACCAGCAGAAGAATCGTTATCGCGAGTTCCACGAGCGCCATGGCGACGCCGGTGATCATGTGGGCCCAGTTGAGGAACGTGCCCTTGTCGAAGGGCGTGATCAACAGCACAAAGAGTGATATCGCCACGACACGTAGACCTACCACCAAAAGCGCCGGGGCCCCGACACTTCGAAAATACGACGATGTCCGCCACAGTCCGTACGCCGCCACGAAGAAGCCCACCGCCAGAATCTCGATGGTGCGGTGATAGACGCCGAAGAAAGAGATGCCGTCATTCTCGACGATCTCACTGTGGACGATCAACAAACACAGCAACAGGGTGGCGAAAAAGAAGAGTTGCGTCGCGAAAAGGAACTGTCGGGGAGATCGTTCGTTCGACGATTCCTCGGGTCCCATTACCCCAAGATATGCCTAGCCCACGAAGCGCGAACGCGATGCCTCGAGTTCCGCTTCCGCTTCGGCGCGTCCAACGAAGTGCTCGACCTTGACCCACTTGCCTTCGTCGAGGTCCTTGTACACCGTGAAGAAATGGCTGATTCGATCGAGCACGTCCTTTGGCACGTCGCTGATGTCGGTCGCCGACTTCCACTTCTTGTCGTACGCCGGAACACAGATCAACTTGCCGTCCTCCCCGTTCTCGTCGGTCATGACGCACATGCCGAGGATCCTCGATTCGATCAGGCAACCCGGGAAGGTCGGGAATTCGGTGAGGACGAGCGCGTCCAAGGGATCGCCGTCGCCGCCCAACGTGTCGGGGATGAAGCCGTATTCGGCCGGGTATCCCATGGAAACAATGAGGTGTCGATCGAGCTTGATCGTGTGGTTCTCGTGGTCGTACTCATACTTGTTCTGACTACCCCGAGGGATTTCGATAATGACGTTGATATTGTCCATATCTCGAACGGCTCCTTTATGCCAACACGCGTCACAGCGCAGTGCATGCCAATCGTAGCGAGAAGTGCGACGTGGACACGACCTAGACTTCTGCCGGCGCGACGTGATGTCGCTACAGGACAAGGAGGTCCTATGGAGCGGGTAGGTGTGGTTGGTTGCGGCCTCATGGGGTCGGGCATCGCGGAGATCGCGGCACGTTCGGGATCGAGCGTGGTGGTCGTCGAGCGCGATGCGGCGTCGCTCAGCGCGGGTAGCGAACGTATTGAGAAGTCCCTCTCGCGCGCGGTCGCGGCAGGCAAGCTGCCAGAAGATGAGGCGAACCTGGCCCGAGCCAATCTGAGTTTCAGCGAAGACTTCGAGGATCTCTCCCAGTGTCAACTCGTCATCGAAGCGGTCGCCGAAGATGAAGCCATCAAGGTCGACGTGTTCAAGAAGCTCGACGCGGTAGTGCAGGATCCCACCGCCATTCTCGCGACCAACACATCATCGATCCCGATCATCAAGCTCGCCATGGTCACCTCGCGACCCGAGCAGGTCATTGGCATGCACTTCTTCAACCCGGTACCGGTGCTCAAGTTGACGGAACTGATTTCCTCGCTCCTGACCAGCGCCGAGACCACGCAGCGCGTGCACGACTTCGCGACGAACAATCTGAAGAAGCGGGTCATCACGTCACCTGATCGTGCGGGCTTCGTCGTCAACGCGCTGCTCATCCCTTACCTCTTGTCGGCCGTTCGAATGTTGGAGTCTGGGTTCGCGAGTGCCGAGGATATCGACACCGGCATGGTGCTCGGGTGCGCGCATCCGCTCGGGCCGTTGGCCCTCACCGACCTGATTGGTCTCGACACGACGATGGCCGTCGCCGAGTCGCTCTACGAGGAGTTCAAGGAGCCGCACCTCGCGCCGCCGCCACTGCTGTCGCGCATGACCCAGGCCGGCCTCCTGGGTCGAAAGTCGGGACAGGGCTTCTACTCGTACAAGAAGTAGGCGAAACCGGCGGCGCAACCGCTGACCAGTGGTCTCAGCGGACCTTCTACGCTGTGTGAACACAAGGAGGGGTGCGTGACAACCTACGTCGTGACCTTGCAGTGCGCCGACGGACCGGGCATCGTGCGAGCAGCCAGTTCCGCCATTGTCCAAGTGGGTGGAAACATCCTCGAGAACGACCAGTTCACCGATCCGGTGACCGGGCAGTTCTGCATGCGCACGCGCTTCGAGACCGAACAAGAGCAGATGTCAGAGGTGCGCGACGTGCTGATGAACGAGCTGGCGCCATTCGGGCCACGACTCGGTCTTCGCAACGAGTTGACCGAGCGTCGGGCAATCATCATGGTGTCGACCGCTGACCACTGCGTCGCAGACCTGTTGTACCGCCGAGAACAGGGCGATCTTCCGCTCGACATCGTCGCCATCGTGGGCAACCACCCCGACTGTCGACCCCTGGCCGAGCGATACGGGGTCCCATTCTTCGAGATCGCCGTCACGAGCGATACCAAACACGCCGCTGAAGACGAGCTGCGAACGCTCATCGAACGCTTCGAGGCCGATGTCGTCATCCTCGCGCGCTACATGCAAGTGCTCTCCGCCGAGTTGTGCGCGGACCTCAGCGGTCGAGCCATCAATATTCACCATTCGTTCTTGCCAGGCTTCAAAGGTGCACGGCCCTACCACCAGGCCTACGAACGCGGCGTCAAGATCATCGGTGCCACCGCGCATTTCGTCACCCCCGAGCTCGACGAAGGTCCCATCATCGAACAAGATGTCGTGCGCGTCACGCACGCTCGGCGACCCGCGGATCTCATCTCACTAGGACGCGATATCGAACGCACCGTGCTGGCACGTGCGGTGCGGCTCATTGCTGAGGACCGGGTGGCCCTCGTCGGCAAGCGAACGGTGATCTTCTCCCAATAACTCAGGTCACCGGCTTGCGCTGAGCGAAGCGCTCGTCGCGGTACATCTCAGACGACATCACCTCGACAATGCGCTCAACCGCGTCGTAGACGTCGACGTAGCGCACGTAGAGCGGAGCGAACCCGAACCTGCAGATGTCGGGGTCTCGAAAGTCCCCGATGACCCCGCGCTCGATCAACGCCTGGATGATGCCGTACCCCTCGGCGTGACGAAGTGCTACTTGGCTACCTCGCTTGTGGTGTTCGCGCGGCGTCACGACCTCAAACACCCCCGGCAGGCGGTCTTCGATGAGCGTGATGAACATGTCGGTCAACGCCAGACTCTTGGCGCGCACCTGGGCCATACTGGCGCGATCCCAGACTTCGAGCGCACCGCCGAGCGCCGCGAGCGCGATCACCGACGGCGAGGAGGTGACGAAGGCCTGCATGCCGCTGGCGGGTTCGTAGGTCAACTCGAAATTGAAGGGACGAGCGTGACCGAGCCAACCCGGCAGCGGATTCTCGAGCACCCCCTGCCATCGCTCGCGTACGTAGAGGAACGCCGGCGCCCCGGGCCCACCGTTCAGGTACTTGTAGCCACAGCCCGCCGCAAAATCGACGTCGCAACCCGTCACGTCGAGTTCCACTGCGCCAGCGGAGTGGGCAAAGTCCCACAACATCAACGCTCCCGCTTCGTGAACCTTCTTCGTGATGCCCTTCATGTCCAACATCTCGCCCGTTCGAAAATCAACGTGCGTGAGCATCACCAGGGCCACATCGTCGTTCAGTTCACTCTCCAACGAGGTGCGCTCAATTGGTTTGACGGTCATCGGGCGACCCGCACGACGCGCCATTGCTTCGACGATGTAGAGGTCAGAGTGGAAGTTGGCGACGTCGGTCAAGACGACGTGACGGTCGGTGCGCAATTCCAGCGCGCCACCGATGAGTTTCGCGAGAAAGAACGTCAGGGTATCGGCCACCAGCACTTCACCGGGCTGGGCACCGATCAGCGGAGCCAATCGGTCACCGAGGTTCGTCGGCTCCGCCATCCAGCCTGCAGCGTTCCAACTGCGTACCAAACCCTTCGCCCACTCGACGTTGATGACTTCGTTCACGCGGCGACTCGCCGCATGGGTCACCGGCCCGAGCGAGTTGCCGTCAAGGTAAATCTCGCCACTGTTGAGGCGAAACTCCGCACGGAGATCCGAAATCTCATCGGCCTCGTCCAGCGCCGCGCAATCATCTCTCAAGATCACAGTACCGACCTCACTTCCCACAACAACGGGTACAAACGTTGTCCCAGCGTCGTATCAAGATACGCCATTCCCTCGCTACCCCCCGTACCGGGTCGACGTCCTATCTGACGAGCGGCCATGAGTAGGTGCTGATGACGCCACATGGCGAGACGCTCGTCATGATCCATCATTAGTTCCCCCACCGCGTGCAACGCCGAGGTCTCAGGGGTCGAGTGTGACAGGTAGAGCGCGCGCAGCACATCGAGCAAGTCCTCTTGAGCACTCACGCCGAGCAGCGAGCGCACCGAGTGTTCGAACCCCGACCAGAGCGTGGTCCCTTCACTCAAACCCTTGAGCCAGGCGCGCTGCTCATCGTCAAAGAGCTCGAAGCTCAACATGGCGGGCTTACCGGCACCACTCAAGAATTCGATTCCTCGAAACTGAAATGACTGGAACCCCGACGCGGGGTGCAGGGGGTCACGAAACGCCAGAAATCCCTCGGGTGACATGGTCTCGAGAACGCGAAGGTGTCCGAGCAAGAGGTCTTCGATGCCGATGATTCGACCCAGATGCGCAACCGCGTTCCACGGCTCCTTGTCGTGCAGCGCCGCAGTCGCACGCGTCAATTCGTCGATGACCACCTTGAACCACAACTCGTAGGACTGGTGCACGACGATGAAGAGCAGCTCGTCGGGTGCACCGTCGGTCAACGGCACCTGCAACGTCAGAAGGTCGTTGATACGTAGGTAACTCGAGTAGTCAGTGGTGTTGCTCACGCCAAGAACTCTAGGCGTAGTAATTACTTAATTTGTTTCCCGCACACGCCACTAGTCGCCTCACGAACGCGAAATTGGCTTGTAGCGGAGTCGGTGTGGCTGATCGGCGTCGGTACCGAGGCGCTTGTGGCGTTCGGCTTCGTAGTCTGAGAAGTTCCCCTCGAACCATCGAACCACCGCGTCACCCTCGAAGGCCAGTACGTGGGTGGCAATTCGGTCGAGGAACCAGCGGTCGTGGCTGATCACGACCGCGCACCCCGGGAACGTCAAGAGACCGTCCTCGAGTGCACGCAGGGTATCGACGTCAAGGTCGTTCGTGGGTTCGTCGAGCAACAAGACGTTTCCCCCGCTTCGCAACACCTTCGCCAGTTGAACGCGATTGCGCTCACCACCGGAGATCTCTCCCACCTTCTTCTGTTGGTCACTGCCCTTGAAACCAAAACTCGCGACGTAGGCGCGCGCGTGGATCTCGCGAGTGCCCACCACCATGTGCTCCTGGCCTTCGCTTATCTCGTCGAACACCGTTGCGTTGGCGTCGAGGTTGTCGCGGCTCTGGTCAACGTAGGCGAACTTCACCGTGCTACCTACCTCGATCGTGCCAGCGTCGGGCTGCTCGTGGCCAATCATCATCTTGAAGAGCGTGGTCTTTCCCGCACCATTGGCACCGATGACCCCGACGATGC
>JABBNY010000003.1:0-3322 GCA_019352095.1 Acidobacteriota bacterium | reverse complement strand
CATCATCTTGAAGAGCGTGGTCTTTCCCGCACCATTGGCACCGATGACCCCGACAATGCCACCCGGGGGCAACAGGAACGTCAGGTCTTCTATCAAGAGCCGATCGTCGAAACCCTTGGTGAGGTGCGCCGCGTTGACTACGACGTCGCCCAAGCGCGGACCTGGAGGAATGGCGATTTCCAGTCGGTCGGCGCGGCGCTCGGTGGCCTCTGATTCTGCGACCAGTTCATTGAATGCGCTGAGGCGGGCCTTACCCTTGCTCTGTCGAGCTCGAGGTGACATGCGAATCCATTCGAGTTCACGCTCGAGCGCGGCTTGGCGGACTTTGTCAGCCTTCTCTTCTGACGCCAACCGCGCTTGCTTCTGCTCAAGCCACGATGAGTAATTCCCCTCCCAGGGAATGCCGTGACCCCTATCGAGTTCCAAGATCCATGACGCCGCGTTGTCGAGAAAATAACGATCGTGTGTGATCGCAACGACGGTTCCTGCGTAGTCCTGCAAAGTGCGCTCGAGCCACGCCACCGATTCAGCGTCGAGGTGGTTGGTCGGCTCATCGAGAAGCAGGAGATCGGGCTTGGAGAGCAGGAGTCGACACAGCGCCACTCGACGGCGCTCGCCACCGGACAACTTCGTCACGTCGGCGTCAGGGGCGGGAAGCCGCAGCGCGTCCATGGCGATTTCCAGGGTCCGCTCAAGATCCCACGCACCTAAGGCGTCGATCTTGCTCTGAAGGTTCGATTGCTCGACCAGAAGTGCGTCGAAGTCGGCGTCGGGATCTGCGAATGCCGCGCACACCTCATTGAAGCGCACCAGTAGATCGCGTTGCTCGCCAACGCCGTCGGCCACATTGCCGACCACATCCTTGCTCGGGTCTAGTTGCGGCTCTTGGGAGAGGTAGCCCACGCTGAAGCCCGGCGTGAGGCGCGCCTCACCAGTGAAGCCATCGTCGAGTCCCGCCATGATTCGAAGCAGCGAGGACTTACCCGAACCGTTCGCACCGATGACGCCGATCTTCGCGCCGGGGTAGAACGACAGGTTTATCCCCTTGAGGACCTCTCGATCTGGTGGATAGAAACGACGAAGGTCGCGCATTGTGAAGATGAACTGAGCTGCCATGGCATCTAGTGTTACGCACTTTGCACCGACCCGTCACATCGGCCGGCCAACAGAAAAATCCTGACCATTACACTCGCTCCATGCCTGAGAAGACCGCGACCCATAATCCTCCATCCGTGCACCGTCATGCGCCCGACTGGATCATCCTTACGATTGCGTGTCTCGCTCAGTTCATGGTCGTACTCGACGTCTCGATCGTCAACGTCGCACTCCCGCGAATGGGTAAGGATCTTCACTTCACACTCTCGAGTGCGCAGTGGGTCGTCAACGCGTACGTCTTGACGTTCGCGGGGTTCCTCTTGCTCGGCGGACGAGCCGCCGATATCTTCGGGCGTCGTCGCGTCTACCTGGCCGGGCTGTTCATCTTCACCCTCGCGAGCATCGGCGCGGGTTTTGCTGCCACCGACAGTCAAATGGTCGCCGTTCGCGCGCTCCAAGGAATCGGTGGCGCAATCCTTTCACCGGCGACGCTCACGATCATCGTGACAACCTTCCACGGCCCGCGGCTGCCCAAGGCCATCGGTGCCTGGAGTGCGGTTGCGGGCGCGGGTGGAGCGGTCGGTGGTCTGCTCGGTGGCATCCTTACCGGATGGTTTTCATGGCGATGGGTCTTCTTCATCAATGTCCCCTTTGGCATCATCGCGGCGATCGTGGCGGGCATGTACCTTCGCGAGATGCGAAACCGCGACGCCGCGGTCAAGCTCGATGTGACCGGCGCGGTCCTCGTCACCGGATCACTCGCGTCGATCATCTACGGCGTCGTCAACACAACGACCAGCGGTTGGGGCTCGGCGGCCACCCTCTCGTGGTTCCTCGGCGGAGCCATCGGTCTCGCCGCCTTCATTTTTTGGGAAGCCAACGTGGCCTCGCACCCACTCGTGCCCTTTCGCATCTTCAAGTCCCGTGCGCTCTCGTCGGCGAACATTGTCATGTTCCTCGTGGGCGGAGCATTCTTCGCGATGTGGTACTTCTTGACCTTTTACTTCCAGTACATCTTGGGCTACGGACCCGTAAAGGCGGGTTTCGCCTTCTTGCCAATGGCCATCGGCATCATCGCGGGTGCCCAAATCAGCTCGCGACTCCTCTCCAAGACCGGCGCGCGACCACTGCTGCTCGTCGGCGCCGCGATTGCGAGCCTCGGCTTCGTATGGATCTCACTCATCAAAGTGGACAGTTCCTATTGGGGCTCGATACTCGTGCCGGCGATCTTGTGCGCCTTCGCAATGGGGCTTCTCTTCTCGCCGCTCGCCAACACCGCCACCGCGGGTGTTGACCGGGCCGACGCCGGCTTGGCGTCTGGTGTGCTCAACACGGCGCGCCAAGTTGGCGGGTCACTCTCGCTCGCGATTCTTGGCACGGTTGCCGCTGATCGTTCCGCCACCTTCCTCAATCCAACCTCGGGCGAGGCCCTCGTCAGCGGCTACGAGCGCGCCTTTCAAATATCAGCGCTCATCACCGTCGTTGCGCTCGTGGCGAGCCTCGCCGTGCCTCGTCACACCGGTCACGCCACCAAGCAACACAAGGCGAAGAAAGCCTAATTACCACAGAATTCACACCACGCCACGGGTGCTGCCACCCTCAGAGGGCTAGTCTCGCCATGATAAACATCTGACCGTGTTTCGCGACCTTGTCGGGGAAGCGCAGCACGATTGGACAGTCGTTTTCATACAGACTGGGCGTTCTCAACCGGTCGACGCAACGAACTCTGTGAACTTCTCCAATGGTGTCATATAGCCGAGTGTCGCGCGTGGTCGTCCGTTGAGGCTTCGCTGAATGCGTCGTAGGTCGGCCGCGGAGTGCTTTGAGAGGTCAGTGCCCTTGGGCATGTATTGACGCAGGAGTCCGTTGGTATTCTCATTTGATCCTCGCTGCCATGGTGAGTGGGGATCGCAAAAGTAGACCGGCACGCCAGTGGCAACCGTGAACTTGGCGTGGTTCACGAGCTCACGACCCTGGTCCCAGGTCACCGATCTCATGAGTTCGTCAGGGAGAGTCTTCACAACCTTGCGCATAGCTGTCACGACGTTGTCCGCTCCCCATCCGTCGGGCAAGTGCAGCAACAAGGTGAGCCGACTCGCTCGTTCCACCAACGTTCCCACCGCGCTCTTGCCCCCAGCGCCGACGATGAGATCGCCTTCCCAATGTCCCGGGACCGCGCGGTCTTCGACCTCAGCCGGTCGGTCCGAGATCATCACCATGTTGGGGA
>JABBNY010000122.1 GCA_019352095.1 Acidobacteriota bacterium | reverse complement strand
GATGCCTCGGCTGAGTTTCTCGCGCCGAGTACCCGCCGGGGTCGTTGGCGTCATCGCCCCGTTCAACTTCCCTCTCATCCTTTCGATCCGCTCGGTGGCACCCGCACTCGCATTGGGCAACGCCGTCATCTTGAAGCCGGACCCGCGCACCGCGGTCTGCGGTGGTGTGGTGCTCGCCCGCGTCTTCGAAGAAGCGGGCGTACCCGCCGGTGTCTTTAGCGTGTTGCCGGGCGGCGCGGACATCGGTGAGGCGATCATAACCGACCCACACGTGCGCATCATCGCCTTCACTGGTTCTACTGCCGCAGGTCGCACCGTCGGCGCGCTCGCCGCGCAGCACTTGAAGAGGGTGCATCTCGAATTGGGTGGCAACTCCGCACTGATCGTGATGTCCGATGTCGATCTCGACAAGGCTGTCTCCGTTGGCGCATTCGGATCATTCCTGCACCAGGGTCAGATCTGCATGACGACCGGACGTCACATCGTCGACTCCAAAATCGCCGGTGACTACGCCACTTTGTTGGCCGAACACGCCAACCACTTGCCCGTCGGCGACCCGATGAGCGGTCAAGTGGCCATGGGGCCCCTCATCGATGCTAAGCAACGTGATCGCGTGCACGCCATGGTCAATGACGCCCTCGAAGACGGCGCTTCGCTGCTCGCTGGTGGCACCTACGAGGACCTCTTCTATCGACCAACGGTGCTCTCCAACATCCCCACCACTTCGCTCGCCTATCGAGAGGAAGTCTTTGGTCCCGTGGCGCCTGTGGTGTCGTACGATTCACTCGACGAAGCGGTGGCGTTGGCATCGGCCAGCCCCTACGGCCTCTCTTTGGGCATTCTCTCCAATGATGGTCTACGCGCGCTCGAGCTCGCGTCCAAGATCCCAACCGGAGCCATCCACATCAACGACCAGACAGTCGCCGACGAAGCGGTCATCCCATTTGGCGGTACCGGCATTTCGGGTAACGGCTCGCGAATGGGTGGACTTGCAAACCTCGATGCCTACACCGAGATCCAGTGGGTCACCGCACAAAGTGAGTTGCCGATCTACCCCTTCTAGAGACTGTTCAGATCAACGTAATTGCGCGCGAGCACGGTGGAAGCCTCGCGTGACGTGATGGCCTGGCGCAGTCGCGCGCGCTGCACCCCGTTTTCGAATTCGTCGTCGAACGTGGGGTGCAGCATCTGGGTCATGTAGTTGGAGAACTCCTCGGCGCGCCAGACCCTTTCAAGACAGGTCTGTGAGTACGAATCCATCAAGCGGTCATCGTTGTCGGTGAATTTTGCCATCAGCGCAGCAAAGAGTTCGCGAACATCACCGAGCGCCAGGTTCATGCCCTTGGCACCCGTCGGCGGCACGATATGGGCGGCGTCACCAGCGAGAAAGAGTCGGCCATATCGCATGGGCTCAATGACGATGCTGCGCATCGCGGTGATGCTCCGTTCGATAATGGGCCCTTGACTCACGCTCGGCATCTCTTCGGTGGCGAGGCGAACGTTGAGCTCTGACCAGATCCGCTCGTCCGGCCACTCGTCGAGCGTCTCGTCTGGGCGGACCCCCAAGTAGAGACGGCTCACGCTCGGTGAACGAAGCGAATAGAGCGCAAACCCGTTCTCGTGACGGCAATAGATCAGTTCGTCGGTCGCCGGTGCGGCCTCGGCGAGGATGCCCAGCCACGAATACGGGTACGTGCGCTCATAACGTCGAAGTTCAGTTGTCGGGATTGAACGGCTCGCCACGCCGAAGGTACCATCACACCCGGCGACGTACTGGCAGGCGACACGCATCTCGCCCTCCGGCGTTGTTACCTGAAGGGTTGGCTCGTCTGAGGTCAACCCCTCGATCGCCGTGACCTCGGCGTCGAAGTACAGCGGCGCCCCGCCAGCGTAGCGAAGGGTCACGAGGTCCTTCACGACCTCCGCCTGACCGTACACGGTGATGCTCTTGGCGTCAGCGAGTTCACTCAAAGCAATCCGGTGCGACACGTTGTCGAATCGAAGTTCCACGCCGTGGTGCACAAGACCCTCGCGCTGCATCCGTTCGCCCGCGCCCGCGTCGCGGATCAATTGCGCAATACCGTGCTCAATCACCCCCGCCCTTACCCGCTTCTCGACGTACTCGCGACTGCGGCGTTCAAAAACAATGGCGTCGATACCTTCACGCTGCAACAGCTGTCCAAGTAGTAGCCCTGCGGGGCCCGCACCAATAATTGCCACCTGTGTTCGCAGTTCCTTCACGGATCCCCCTCATCGTCGATTCGACGTCGTTCAACACAGTAAAACGCCATCCACCTGAGTGGATTTCGTGTACTGTTCAGTTAATTAGACCATAATGCATGAGCACAGGTGGACGTCGACATAGACCTGTCGTTGAAGTACCCGGGAGGATTTGATGGCCGTAGTAGTGACCGAGACGAAGCGAACCGAGTTGGCACTCGTCGACGCGTTGGGTGAATTTGGCGTCGCGACGATTCACGAGGCGCAGGGACGCACTGGACTTCTTGCTTCACGACTGCGCCCGATCTATCGACCGGTGCGAGTGGCTGGCAATGCACTGACGTGTGAGGTGGCGCCCGGTGACAACTGGTCGATCCACGTTGCGGTCGAGCAGGCCAAGCCCGGTGATCTGCTCGTGGTGACACCGACCAGCCCTTGCGACGACGGCTACTTCGGGGAGCTTCTCGCTACAAGCCTGAGGGCGCACGGTGTTCGCGGGCTGATCATCGATGCGGGCGTACGCGACGTCGCCGAGCTCACGGCGATGAACTTTCCCGTCTGGTCCAAGACCATCAGCGCCCGGGGGACCGTGAAGGAGACTCCCGCCAACGTGCAGACACCCATTGTCTGTGCTGGGGCCTACGTACGACCCGGTGACGTGATCGTTGCCGACGACGACGGCGTGGTGGTCGTGCGCCGCGAGGATGCCCAGCGCGTGCTCGACGCCAGTCGCGCTCGAGAAGACAACGAGGCAACCAAGCGAGAACTCTTGTCATCTGGAGCGCTCGGACTCGATATCTACGCCATGCGTGACAAGCTCGTCCAGCGTGGACTCACTTACGTCACGGATTCTCACGAATGAGCAGTCAGATCGCGATTCCCTGCTCGGTGATACGTGGTGGTACCTCGAAGGGCCTTTACTTTCATGCCGACGACCTGCCCACCGACACGTCGCTTCGCGACGCGGTGTTACTCGCCGCAATGGGCTCGCCCGACGAGCGAGAAATCGACGGCATGGGTGGAGGCCACCCCTTAACGTCGAAAGTCGCTGTGGTGCGACCGTCGAAGCGTCCTGATGCCGACGTGGACTACCTGTTCTTGCAAGTCTGGCCCGACCGCGCTGAAGTATCAGACAACCAGAACTGCGGGAACCTGCTCGCGGGTGTTGGCCCCTTCGCGCTCGAAGAGGGGATGCTCGAGATCACCCAGGACGTGAGCGACGTCAGAATATGGATGCAGAACACCCAAAGTCTGGCCGTCGCACACGTGCAGACGCCCGAGGGTCGCGTTCGCTACGACGGAGAGGCGCGCATCGACGGTGTACCCGGCACGAGCGCTCCGATACCAATTGATTTTCTCGACGTCGCGGGGTCGAGTTGCGGCGCACTCTTGCCGACGGGCAACGCCATTGACACGGTGCTCGAGACGCGCGTCACGTGTGTCGACAACGGGATGCCGGTCGTGTGTCTCAGTGCGGCGGACTTTGGGCTGATGGGCTATGAGACTCCCGCCGAGATTGAGGCGAACCGTGAGGTGTGCGCACGCGTGGAAGAGATCCGACGTGCCGTCGGTGCGCTCATGAACTTGGGTGACGTTGCCACAAAGACGGTGCCGAAGATGAGTCTGTTGGCGCCCGCCCAACACGGCGGGAGCATCTCGACGCGTACCTTCATCCCCACCCGGGTCCACGAGGCCATTGGCGTCTTTGGCGCCGTCTCGGTGGCGACAGCGTGTTTGATTCCGGGTTCCGTGGCTAACGAGATCGCGCACCTGGTGCCCGGCGATACAGAGACCCTGGTCAAGGTCGAACACCCCACGGGGTACTTCGACGTCGCGATGGAGGTGGACTACGAAGAGGCTGAACTCCACGTACGATCCTCCGCGCTTCTTCGAACCGCGCGCTTACTCATGCGCGGAGACGTTTTCATCCCATCATCAGTTTGGACACTCTCGTGATTATCGATTGCCACGGCCATTACACAACCGCGCCCGAAGCCCACAATCTCTGGCGCATCGCCCAACTCCAGGCCTTCAGGGCGGGTGAGGCGTTCCCCGCGTATCCGAGTATCTCTGACGATGAGATCGTCGAGACCATCGAGACCAACCAGCTTCGACTGCTGCGCGAACGCGGTGCGGATGTGACCATCTTCTCGCCGCGCGCGTCTGCCATGGAGCACCACGTTGGCGACGAGTCGGTAAGTCTCGCGTGGTCGCGCGCGTGCAACGACCTGATAGCGCGCGTCACCCAACTCTTTCCCGAAACCTTCTTCGGGGTGTGCCAACTCCCCCAGTCGCCTGGTGTCGACGTTGCTCGCTCCATCGAAGAATTGGAACGTTGCGTGCACGAATTCGGTTTCGTCGGGCTCAATCTCAACCCCGATCCGAGTGGGGGGATGTGGACTGGTGCGCCGTTGACGGATCGTTCGTGGTATCCCATCTACGAGAAGATGGTCGAGCTCGACGTCCCAGCGATGATTCACGTCTCGGGAAGCTGCAATCCTAATTTTCACGCGACCGGTGCGCACTACATGAACGCGGACACGACCGCCTTCATGCAACTACTACAGGGAGACCTCTTCAGTGATTTTCCGGATCTTCGATTGGTCATCCCTCACGGTGGTGGTGCCGTTCCTTACCACTGGGGGCGCTATCGCGGTCTCGCGGACATGCTCAAGAAACCGAGTCTCTCCGAACACCTGATGCACAACGTGTTCTTCGACACCTGCGTGTATCACCAGCCCGGGATCGACCTCTTGTTCGAGGTGATTGATCTGGACAACATCCTTTTCGGATCCGAAATGGTGGGTGCGGTCCGCGGCATCGACCCCGAGACGGGTCAGTACTTTGACGACACCAAGCGGTACCTGGACGCGTCCATACTCACCCCCAGCCAACGCGAACAGGTCTTTTCGGGAAACGCTCGTCGCGTCTACCCTCGTCTGGACGCCGCGCTGATCAAGCAGGGTCGATGAGCACCCAGACCTTCACCATGGACGCCGACTGGCTCGTGTTCGATCCGAAACCCTCGACACCCGAATTCGTCCTCCCCTTTGGCGCGGTCGACGCGCACTGTCACGTCTTTGGCCCGAGCGAACAGTTTCCGTTCGCCCCCGAACGCAAATACACCCCCTGTGACGCCGGCAAAGAAAAACTCTTTGAACTTCGCGATCACCTGGGCTTCACAAAGAACGTCGTCGTACAAGCCACGTGCCACGGCTCGGACAATGCGGCGATGCTTGACGCATTGCGCTCGTCTCGAGGACGAGCGCGCGGCGTTGCGACGATTGAGCCAGACATCAGTGATGGCGAACTTCATGAAATGCACGAAGCTGGCGTGCGTGGCGTCAGGTTCAACTACGTCAAGCGCCTCGTCGACCCCGAACCCGACGCGTACTACCACCGCATAATCGAGAAGATTGCGCCGCTCGGTTGGCACGTGGTTGTCTACTTCGAAGCCGCCGACCTCGCGCAACGCTGGGACTTCTTCACGTCCCTCGAGACAACGGTGGTCGTCGATCACATGGGCCGACCTGACGTGCGCCAGCCCCTCGACGGCCCCGAGTTCGCACTGTTCTTGCGCCTCATGAGAGAGCACGAGAACTTCTGGTCCAAGGTCACGTGCCCCGAACGATTGAGTTTGACGGGGCCACCCAACTACGACGACGTGGTCCCCTTCGCTCGTCTCGTCACTGAAGAGTTCTCCGACCGTGTGCTCTGGGGCACTGATTGGCCCCATCCGAACCTAAAGAGCCATATGCCCGATGACGGAAAACTCGTCGACTTCATCCCGCACATCGCCACCACGCACGACCTGCAGCAGCGATTGTTGGTGACCAACCCGAACCGCCTCTATTGGAAGGAGAGTTAGACATGGTAGATAATTCCGCGTTCGATGACATCCCGGGTACCACCGTCTTCACTGCTGAGCGCGCCCACCAAGGCTTCCCGCTCAATCAGTTCTGTATGAGTCTCATGAGAGCCGACAACCGAGCGCGCTTTAAGGCGGATGAACGCGCGTATCTCGATCAATGGCCCATGAGCGAAGCGCAAAAATTGGCAGTACTCGCGCGCGATTACAACGCCATGATCGCCCAGGGCGGCAACATCTACTTCCTGGCCAAGATCTTCTCCAGCGACGGCGTCAGTTTCCAGACCGCCGCCGCCTCGATGACCGGCATGTCCGTTGATGAGTACGCTGCGATGATGCTCGCGGGAGGGCGTTCTCCCGAGGGAGTGCGCTCCAAGAGTGAAGGACGGTGACCATGGCCCGAATCAGCGCTGGCCTTTCAACGAGCCACGTGCCAGCGATCGGTGCCGCACTCGACAATGGCCGTTCGAGCGAACCGTACTGGGAACCGGTCTTCGCGGGCTACGACTGGACCAAGAAGTGGATCACCACCGAAATGCCAGACGTGGTCATCCTCGTGTACAACGACCACGCCACGGCCTTTTCGTCCGAAATCATACCGACCTTCGCGATTGGTTGCGCCGATGACTTCGCAGTGGCCGACGAGGGTTTCGGCCCGCGGCCGGTCCCCGCGGTGGTTGGTCACCCGGACCTCGCGTGCCATCTCGCCCAATCGCTGATCCTCGATGAGTTCGATATGACCGTGGTCAACAAGATGGACGTGGACCACGGGTTGACCGTGCCGCTGTCGCTCGTCTTTGGTAGGTGTGATCAGTGGCCCGTTCGGGTCGTGCCCATCGCGGTCAACGTCGTGCAGTATCCCCCGCCCACTGGTGAACGGTGCTACAAACTCGGCCAGGCGATTCGCCGCGCCGTCGAAGCGTATCCCGAGGACCTCACGGTGCAGGTCTGGGGCACAGGAGGCATGAGCCACCAACTGCAAGGCACGCGCGCCGGGCTCATCAATCAACCCTTTGACCGAAGCTTCCTCGAAGCCATCTCGGCCAATGCCGAGGGACTTCGCACTATCTCGCACCTCGAGTACCTGCGTGAGGCGGGGTCTGAGGGCATCGAATTGGTCATGTGGCTGATAATGCGCGGAGCACTCGGCGAACACGTAGAAGAACTTCATCGCTTTTACCACGTCCCCGCGTCCAATACCGCAGTGGGACACTTGGTGCTCGCTCCCGTCGATACAGAGACAAAGGGGAACTCATGAAGATCGCCGTCGCAGGAGCCGGGGCTTTTGGCATCAAGCACCTTGACGCCCTCTCACGAATTGAAGGTGTGGAGGTCACCGCAGTGGTCAGTCGACGTCTCGACCAGGCGAAGGAGGTCGCTGACCGGTACGGGGCAGCGCTCGCGACCAACGACCTCGACGATGTACTCGTGTCGCGCGATGTGGACGCGGTGATCTTGTGTACACCAACGCAACTTCACGCCAGCCAGGCGCTGGCGGTGATGTCGGCGGGCAAGCATGTCCAGATCGAGATCCCCCTCGCCGACACCCTCAGTGATGCGCGCGACGTAGCAGCGCTCGCGAACTCGAGCGGACTCGTGTGCATGGTGGGGCACACCCGGCGCTTCAATCCCTCTCACCAGTGGATCCACAATCGCATTGTCGCCGGCGAGCTCTCAATACACCAGATGGACGTCCAGACCTATTTCTTTCGACGCACCAATCAAAATGCGCTCGGACAAGCACGCAGCTGGGTCGACAATCTCTTATGGCACCACGCGGCGCACACGATCGACCTGTTCGCCTACCAGTGCGGTGAGCCGATTACCAAGGCCAACATCATGGCCGGGCCTGTACACCCCGAACTCGGCATACCCATGGACATGTCCATTCAACTCCAGACGGCGTCACTCAAGATCTGCACCCTTTCATTGAGTTTCAAC
>JABBNY010000121.1 GCA_019352095.1 Acidobacteriota bacterium | reverse complement strand
CACCTGAAAGTTAAATGTCACAGATCAGGTGTTGCAACACAGGCTCGTGGTGGGGCATTCGGACAAATAGAAAGACCAGTAAATCAAAGGGCTTTCGAAGGCGAAATGGGGGTCAAAATAAATGCCTCACCAGCTCATCTGGTTTTGGTCACCAGTAAACGGGCACTTCGTCACCAGTAGCCCTGGCCGTTCGTTCATGTCGAAGGGGAGCCTCCATCGCAGACGAAGAAGGGGTGGCCTCTCGGCCACCCCTTCTTCTGCGAAGTGGACAGCAATCTGTCCGTGGGATCACCTTTCGGTGAAACTCCCCCGATGACCCCGAAAGGCCTTCTGGGAACTCCTCAGCGAGAGCAGCCTCGCTGAGTCCCGTTGGCACGTCGCTTGCGCTCGGTACCGGCGACAACGACGCTTTCACGTCGCACCGCGGGGTTTGCTGCCAACCAACATCCCATCCGAAGATGGCCCCTAGGCCTTCGATCCGAAGATCTCCGACTTCGAGTCTCGGCGGATTGCCACCGAGGAGCACTCAGTTCTCTCACATGGGTAGCAACTTGTCAAGCGAAAGTTTTCCCGGGTTCCATTTCTCCGTAAGTGAACTTTCTCGAAGGGTCACCGTGTCAACTCCGGAGCCGGGGGCAAGGCGTGCACACGCGCACCGCGGCGGCGGAGGCGCTTGGTGGCAGTCGTGCGCGCCTTAACCAGAAGGTGCTCGGATTAAGCCTGATTCACCAGTGCCGCAAAAGCCAGCGCCTCTTCTTCGGGGGAGAACGAATAGTGCGTCACCGATTCCTCATCCGGAGCGAGCAGGGGGTGGTGGATGGGGTCGAACTCCATGCGATCGTGACGGGATCGGATCATCCGTACGTTGTAACTCGCGCTCATCAGCGTTACGACCAGTTGTGCCCACACCAACCCGTTCTTTTGTATGGCACTTCGCTGAAGGTTCTCGGTACGGGGATTCTTCATGTTGCCGAACACACCCTCCACGTAGGAGCGGAGGCCGTAGATGATGTACCAGGCCAACGATCCCCAGTAGTCGAGCTGGTTGAGCTTGGCCACCTCTTCCGGCAAGGTGATACGGAAGGAATCCTGGATGCAGCATCGAGGTGGTTCCTGGCCCGGCTCGAGTTCGAGCAGGTCGGTGTTGATGATGGTGAGCCCCTTCTTCGCGGCAACTGCCATGGACGGAGGAAACAGCGGGCAGGCCACCTTGTACTCGCGAGCGGGACAACGCAGCTTCATGTTCCCATCGGCATCCATTTGGTTAATGATGAAGTGGGAATGGACTTCACGCTTCTCCATCCTCTTCTGGAAGACTTTGTGCTCATCCTTGGTGGCAAATACCCCGGGTCGCGGCATGTGGAAGTACTCCACGGGGGTCGCTGGGCAGTGAGCGAATCCGTCGATGTACGTGGCATCGGGGTGACGCAGCACCTTGTGGTCATCGGACCGGAGGTCGAACACCTGGCGAATGCCTCGCTGCATCAGTGCACGCTGCCAGTCGACGAACTTCTTATAGCTGTAGTGGCGGTCCACCAATATGGTCTTCACGTTCAGACCCAGGTGGTCGATGAGTCGGAGGGTGACCTTGACGACGTCATCGGTCGCGCGCGTCACCTCTATTCGCCGAACAATCGGTGCCCGAGTATTCGGGTCGTACTTGATCTTGCCTCTCGGCACCGCGACGAGGGCATGGGCGTACTTACCGTAGAAGCGCTTCATGCCGCCGTTCTTGGCGGAGGCACCACACCACGCCGAGTCAGGATCGAGGTCACCCAGCTTCGTGGGGTCGTCAGTGATCACAGATCCCTCGAGGTCGTCTACCGCGCCTTGCCCTCCGGCCAACTCGATGAGAGCAGCCCTGAAGAGTTCGTCGGTTTGGTCGTTGATCTCTTCTAGGGAGGGCTTGGGCAAGTACTTTCCCTTGGCCCATCCCCAAATCGACGTGGCGTCGATGGCGATCTCGGTGTCGTCGACTTCGGTGGCCTCAGCGGTGTAGTCGAGGAGCGCGTGGCACGCCTCGAGCAGGACGTCGTGGCGTCGATCGCGTTCGTCGACGGTTAGGTCGAACTCGACGGACTTGCCATACGCGAGCCCCTTGCAGACCAGATCAGCCGCATAGTACAGCCGGTCGCGCTTGATGAAGTCCTTTGGGCCCGGTCCGATCTTGATCCCGAGCCGGACCTGGTCTCGGATGTCCATGCGCTTGGTGAGCGCAACGTAGGCACCCGTGATCGTGCCGGTTTTGCACTCTTCAATCCCGAGCAGCAGCCCGATCAGGAGCAGACGAACCATCTCGGTGTTGGTCTTGAGTCCCTTGGGGTCGCGGTCAATCCCGGCGACGAGTCGCTCGGCAAACTTCGATTCGTCGACCATCAGACGGATTCGCTCGACCGCGGCGCGGTTGTTCATTTGGCACCGCCGTCACGTAGGTCGCCGAGGCTGACGAGGTTGGGTAGGTGTTCGAGCATGTCGTAGAAGGTGCGCGCACTCTGCAGCCCCGACGCCGCGAAGGCCAACTGGAGCGGTACACGCTGGCGCATCAGCCAGCAGATCCAGGTGGTCCGTAGCCTTCTCGTGTCGATGGAGGGGCAACCTTCGTGGAGGTCCGCACCCTTCAAGATGGCCGTGATGGGACTCGCTGACTTCAACTGGGGCAGCAGCGACTGCTTGGGTGCAAGGCCGTCGATAGCGGCCATGACGTGTCGCTCGTACTCTCGACGTACCACCGTGCGGCGCAGTCGATCACCGCCAACCGAGACGGTGATTGTGCCGTCGTCATCTATTGAGATGTCGCAGCGACACGCGGCACGTATCTCGGTGGAGGAGAGTCCCGCGCCGGCGCACAGGCCGACGATCGCGCAGAGGCGTCGACGAACCTCGGGGTCGGTCTGCACGAGAGCCACCCGTCGCAATTCACGTTCTTCGCGGTCAATGTAGCCGGGGTTCACTTGGTTGTGGCCGAGCTTGAGCGATGGCGGAGCTTTCACCGAAGCGTTGCCCTTCTCCGCGAGGTGGCGAAGGCGCGAGCGATAGTCCCGCCTGGACCTTGCGGAGAGGTCGGGCATGCCGTGAAGGTAGAAGGCGTCCACGACGGCGAAAGTCAGCGAGGAGGCGATCTCGGTGGAGTATCCCTCCGACGCACGCCAGCGCAGGAAGGCCGCGAGGGTGACGGCGTGCTTGCGGGCGGTTTCGATGGACACGAACTGACATGCGGTCACGGTGCCGCGCACCTTCTCGGCGATCGAGTCCCAGACCTCGTCGTCATGATCCGGTACGAAGGAGGCGAGGTAGTCCGCAATGGGCTCGGCGCGCAACCTCCTCGCCGCCGCCGCAGTTGCGTACTCCGTCGCCAAACGTTTGGCAGCTGCACGAGAGGTTTTACGAGTCAAGGCCTGATCGTCCTCCTCTGAGCCGCGAGTTCGCGGTCGCCGTGAATGTGCCGAGGTCTCCCATTGCGCGCACTCGCCCGCTACGCGACCGTCACGCAGCCAGAACTTGGCAGATTCCCAGCCAGCACAGTCGATTGGGCCCAATTGGCGAGCAACGGCGGTGACCGCCGGCTCAGTCAGCCCGTAGTGAACAAGGCGTTGCGCGAGGCTCATCCTCTCGTCGGTGACCGCGAGGAAGCGGTAGGTCTGAGTCGCCACTGTGGGTGAGAGGGCGATGCCGAGTTCGTTCGCGACATCTTTCAGGGCCTCCCAGTCGTCCTCGATGACGCGGTCGCCTTCAAGATCGGCGAGGTCGCACTCGGTAGGTGATATTGGCCAGTTCTGCTCACCGCTTGCGAGGGAGCTGACGTTGAATCGAACCGCCGGGGTACCAACCGGCACCCCGGCGGCCACGTGCGCGACGAAGCCTCGTAGCGCTGAGCGACTGTCGGAGTGACACCCAACGAGCAGTGCCGCAATCTGAGCGCCGCCCAATGGACAGACACTGGTACGGCGCGCCAGGTCACTTGACGTGTCGGACGCCACGCCACGGTGGGCGCGCAAGATCCTGTTGAGGACGCCGCGGCGCGTCTTAAGCGTGTGGCGTGGCCTGCCCGCTAGAGCGCTTGTGCTCACCCAGTGCGAGATCATCGCGTCGGTGAGGTACACGTCGAGTGATCCTCCGCTCGTGGGGGCGACGTCGGCGATGAATCCCGTCACGATGGTCATCCACGCCACGGCTTCGCGAACACTGCTCGGCTCCGCCGCGATCACCGCCTCGCAGATTCCAGCGTGCATGGTGTCGCGCTGATTCCCGGTCAATCTCGCCGACTCGTAGCGGGTCACGCGGTCTCGTATGGCTCGGATCTGGTCCGACTGGTCTGGAACTGCTGGGTAGTTGGTCATGCAGCTACCAGTCGGTGTCCCGCAGTTGGCGCCACTCGCGGCAATTTATGGCCATTGGCTCGAAAGCCCCTTGTTCTAAAGGTTTTTCAGCCAAGAGCTTGATTCGGCCCGACTCCGCCCAATAACCTAAGTCAGCACTCCCAAAGAGAGCCGAGGAAGTTCCCGCGGCGCCGGGGGTGAGGAGCTCAACATGGCACTAGACATCACGAATCCGCCGGATGGCCCATTCTGCGTGGCCTGTCTCATGGAGAACCTGGCCGGCCGAACGAGCGACGCGACCGCGCTCAGTGACGTACGGCGGATTCACCGCGCCTACCACCGTGGCCACGACACGACTCGAGTGGCGGCGCGGGGTCCGGTACGGGTAGACCTTCCGTTGAAGCCGGTCCTGATCGACCTCGAGGACGTCAACACCTGGTTCGAAACGGTTGGCGCCTTGATGCGGCCAACGACCCTGGACGTGTACACGAGCACCTATGCGCGTGCGTTGGACGGACTGCACTGCCACCACAACGGCGAGCAAGTTGGTTCGCCGAGTCCAGCTACGCCGCGAGCAACGCTGGAACATCTCGGCCAGGGGGACTTCGCGCCTCGCGGTGCAGGCGGGTTCACCAGCACCGGCCCGTCAACAGGACGAATGGGCTTCAAGCTCAGCGTCGCCCAAAAGTGTCTCTCTCTAGCCCTGAAGCACGCCTACGCCCACGGAGTCATTGGCCGACCGCCGGTGTGCCCGGTGGACCGCATCGTCTTGAACGCGGCGTCCAGCGTCACGGGTCGCCCATGGAGGGTCAATTGGACTGATGTCAACAAGATTGAGGAATACGACCGCCACTTCGACCTCCTGAACGAAGCGGCCGGCTTCCGAGGCATTGCGGACTGGGAGCTCCTCAGATTCGAGCAGATCATCGACGATGCTCCGACTTGGGGGGCCAACGTGGCCAAGGAGCACCGTCTCGACCAGCTCGAGCGGCTTCCCTTAGCCAAGCTCTCGTTCCTTCGCCGATTCGGAGGAGTACCCGCAGGCGATCACAGTTGGCCCGAAGCGATGCTGAAGGATGCGCTTCGCTCCTCACTTCAACACAACCCCACGTACCTGCAGTCCACTCCGGAGCACGTACGCATCACGATCCGTCAAGCGATGCGCCGTCACATTGCGCAGTTCTTGCAACGTTGGACGGAGCTTTCACCAGAGCGGCAAACCGTGGCTGAGTTCCGCCAAGCGATTGCTGAGTTTCGTGACGAGATGAATACTGCATACGGGAAGTGGTTCCGTTGATACTGAGCCCGGGGTGGAGCAATAGACAGACGGGTTGCGCATCACTCGATCCGCCCTGGGATGCCTGATTCTCTCGAGGAGTTTGAGAGTCCTGCTGATCGTCATCTATTGCAAGAGGCTTCTGGGTGAAAATCGAGTCCGCCCCTCCCCGTCTAGACCGCTGCCATTCTGTCACCGCCATTGAGATCAGTAGTGCGGCGCCCGCGAAGAGCAACGAGAAGCCCGGAAGAATGCGGAACCATCCGTGGCTGTACCAGCTGTAACGGTGCCACTTGTACGGAGCGACGACCGCGACGAGGAGCACTAATACCATTGCGGCACTAACCCATGGATCTTGACGCCACTTAGCGATCATGATCACCGGTAAGAGAATCATCCACGACCAGTGGTGCGTCCAGGAGATGGGGCTTACGAGCAGTTCCGTCAACGCCAAGGCGAGGAGGGCCTCGACGGGACGGGCGCTCGTGACGTAGCGCTTGGCGACATCGAGCCCTAACGCGAGGGTGGCTGCGCTCAGTACCAGCCAGACGATGGCGATCGACGAACCCAGCGTCGAAGAGAAGTGACCGACGAGTCCGAACCACGACTGGTTAGCGGTGCCCATTGCTCCGCCTTTATGACCTGGACTAAAGGCTTGATGGAACCAGAACAGCACCGAGTCCGACGGAAGCACGATCCACGCGACTGCGGTCGCCACGGCGAGGGTACCTAGGATCCTCACTACTGAGGCTCGACTTCGGATGACGGCGAAGTAGGCGACGTAGAGCAATGGTGTGAGTTTGATCGCCGCAGCGAGACCTGCCAGTACTCCGCGTCGCGGTGACCGCACGACGAGAACGTCTGCCACGATGGCGAGCATCAAGAAGAAGTTGATCTGCCCAAAAGCCATGCTGTTGCGAACCGGCTCCAGCAACAGACAGGAGGCGCCGCCAATGACCAACGCCATAGGGACGACCGTGCGACGAGGAAGTTCAGTGAGTGCATTCAGCACCACGATCACAATGACGACCAGCACTACAGAACTCAGCAACCACCAAATCGCCAGCACGACGAATGGTGACGGCAAGGTGAGGACACTCAAGAGCAAGAGGGCGAAGGGTGGGTACGTAAAGTTGAGGTGCACAGAGGTGAAGTGTGCGCGGTACGTCGCTCCTCCGTGCAACATATTGATGGCGGCGTCGCGGTACACCGTAAAATCAGTTGGAAGTTGTGCTCTTGCTTGGTGCGCAAGCTGTATCGCGACCAGTAACCACAACACGAGCGACAAAGCAAAGAGGCAACTTGAAGTCCACTCATTTTTTGACTTCAATAAATCTTGTCGCCACGTCCTCTTTTGAGAGTATGAGGGCCGACTTGGTTGGGTACGTCTCACTCTCGGATTCACTTCAGAAATTCGCCGTGAGATTCCCCAGAGAAAGTAGACACTGCGGAGAATCTTTCGCTTCTTGAGAAATCTTTGAAACCCTAAACGCATGGGCACACCAGCAACTGACAAGCTGTCATCACCTGCCTCTACAGGCGCCCGCTGCTGCGGGGTGGCCACTACAGCCGCCTACGACGAAGAAGCAATCGATCATTGCCGCCGATGAAGGCGAAGATTGCCGCCACCAGCGCGATGACTGTTACGTTCCCGAACCCAATCCACATCATGAGAAATCCATGGAACTGTGCGTGAAAGAGTGAGCCTTGCCATTCTTGTAGACCGAGCCGATGTAGTACGGGGGCGGCGTTTTGATTGAGAGCTAGTTTCTGACTTTGTGAAAGCGTCGGGAAGATCTGGCTGTTGAACTGGTTCGTACTCAACACGTGTCCTGACCTGTCCGTGAAGTACAAATTGACGCTGCTGTAGTCATAGTGAGCCAGGTAATTGCCATTTCGCAAGGGCACCCCCGCATAGCTAGAGGGCATCCGCTTTGCGAACCAGAGGAGCGTCTCTTGGTAGAAGGGATGCAAGGTCGCCCATAGGTAGATGGCGATCATTATCGAGGTTGTTGCGGCCAATGCTCCAAGCACGCGACGAAAGACGACGCCGAGCAGTGCCCCGACGAGGAGCCCAATCACGCTGGAGAATGCCATCATCCACGGGTCAGTGAAGAAGACGTGATTCGTCCAGACATTTGCAAACTGAGGCGAGAGATCGAACCAGAGCCGACTAAGGACGATCCCCAAGGGGATAGACAGGACAGTCAGCTCGAGGACGAAGACCATGAGCGTCGTGGCTACCAGTCGTCGGCGTCCCACACCTTGAGTCCACGCGAAGCGGAAGGTGCCGGTCTCGAGGGAGCGCGCGAACATCGGCGCTCCGATGAAGACCGCCACGAGGACTGGCAGGTAGAAGGCGTACGTCGAAACGCTGTAAAGAGTGCCGTTGAACACCTGACCAGCGAGAATGACTGCTCTCGGATGACCGACTTGGTG
>JABBNY010000120.1 GCA_019352095.1 Acidobacteriota bacterium | reverse complement strand
GAACGATGGCCGCTCGCGGGGCACGGGGAATGGACGCCGAGGTGGCTGGAATCGAAGTCAATCTCGAACGACTTCGTCAGCTCCAGTTCGACGGCACGGTAACGGTCACGTTGGCGTCGTCGCCGAGCGCAATCGGTGAGATTCTGGAACAGATGGACCTCGTCATCGGGGCTGCGCTCGTTCCTTGTGCTCGCGCTCCGAGAGTTGTCAGCGCGAGCCAAGTGGCATCGATGCGCAAAGGATCTGTAGTTGTTGACCTCGCAATCGACCAAGGTGGATGCATCGAAACGTCAAGGCCGACCTCGCTTTCTGACCCGGTGTACGAAGAGAGCGGGGTCATCCATTATTGCGTGACCAACGTGCCAGGTCAGTTCACGCACACCGCCAGTCGCGCCCTGAGCGCAGCGATCGTCTCGCGAGTGCGCCAATTGGCACTGGAACCAACGCACCCTTCGCTGGCCGGCTCACTCAACGTGGCCGATGGCCACATCGTTCATCCCGTCGTTGCTGTGGCACTCGACGAGTTCGTATCCGCTTCCTAAACGAGAAGGAAAATGATGACTTCACTACATTCAGGACTTCTGTCACGTCATCGCAAGGTCATGCCGAGTTGGCTGGCGCTCTACTACGACGAACCGCTGGAACTGGTCGACGGCGAGGGTCGCCACGTGCGCGACGAGAACGGAACGAGGTACCTCGACTTCTTCGGTGGGATACTGACCACCAGCACTGGCTACAACGTGCCCGAGGTCGTCGACGCAATCCGAGAACAAGCCGGCAAGATGCTCCACACCTCCACTTTGTACCTCATTCGTCCGATGATCGAATTGGCCGAACGTATTGCCGAACTGTCAACGATCCCCGACGCCAAAGTGTTCTTTGTCAGTTCTGGTACTGAAGCAGTGGAGACCGCTCTGATGCTCTCATGTTCGGCCCGCGCATCAAATCAAGTGCTGGCGCTACGCAACAGCTACCACGGCCGGTCCTTCACCGCGATGTCGGTGACTGGCAACCGTTCCTGGTCCTCGTCGAGCCTGAGCCCGCTCAATGTCAGTTACGTGCAGAGCGGGAACCAACTTCGCAGCCCGTTCGGTCCTCTCACCGAGAAGGAGTTCATCGATGCGTGCGTGAGGGACCTGCGCGATGTCATCGAGACCACCACATCAGGCGACGTGGCTTGCATGATCGCCGAGCCGATCCAAGGAGTCGGCGGATTCGTGGTACCTCCCGACGGGTTCTTCAGGGCCATGAAGGAGGTTCTTGACGAGTATGGCATCCTCTACATCTCCGATGAAGTCCAGACGGGTTGGGGTCGGACCGGTGAACACTTCTGGGGCTTTCAGGCCCACGACATCCTCCCGGACCTGATGACTTTCGCCAAAGGCTTGGGTAACGGTCTCGCGATCGGCGGCGTGGTCGGGCGGCCCCACCTGGTCGACTCGGTGCGTGCCAATTCGGTTTCCACGTTCGGAGGTAACCCGCTGTCGAGCGCGGGCGCGCTGGCCAACCTCGAATACATCATCTCGCACGACCTTCAAGCCAACGCTTTGAGAGTGGGCAATTTCATGCGGGACCAACTTCAAGCGCGGGCCGGAGCTTTCGGCGTGGTCGCCGAGATCCGAGGCAAGGGGTTGATGGTGGGAATCGAACTTGTCGAACCGGGAACTCTCACACCGAGCCCCAAGGCTGCCCAGGCGGTGCTCGAAGGCTGTCGGATGGGTGGACTCCTCGTTGGCAAAGGCGGTCTCCACAACAACGTGATGCGCATCGCTCCGCCGATGAGCGTCACGATTGATGAGGCCACGACTGCGGTCGAAGTGCTCACCTCGGTGCTTTACGACGTTGATCAAGCCCTCCAGGGGCAAGAGCTAAAGACAAGGAGTTTCGCATGAAACAGATCACGCACTGGATTAACGGAAAGCCGTGGGTCGGGACTGCGTCACGGCGCGGCAAGATTTTCGACCCGGCTACTGGTCTGCAGACAGGAGAGGTCGATTTCGCCACCGTCGCCGAAGTTGACGCTGCGGTCGACGCCGCCACTGCGGCATTTCCCGCGTGGCGAGCCACTTCGCTGGCGAAACGCACCAGTTCACTCTTTGCACTTCGCGAGTTGCTTGCAAGCCACATTGACGATGTCGCTGATATTTTGACCAGCGAGCATGGCAAGGTCAAGGCAGACGCCGCTGGCGAAGTGTCTCGAGGTCTCGAAGTGGTCGAATTCGCCTGCGGTATTGCTCAACTTATGAAAGGTGAGTTCACGGAGAATGCGTCGACGGGGGTGAACGTCCATTCGCTTCGCCAACCACTAGGTGTCGTCGCCGGTATCACGCCATTCAACTTTCCTGCCATGGTGCCATTGTGGATGTTTCCTCTGGCCATTGCCTGTGGCAACACGTTCGTACTGAAACCGTCGGAGAAGGATCCGTCCGCCTCGATCTTCCTCGCTGAAATGGTGGCCGAGGCCGGTTTTCCAGAGGGAGTCTTCAACGTGGTCCACGGGGATAGGGAGGCAGTCGACAGGATTCTCACCCATCCGGGGATCGCGGCGGTGAGCTTTGTCGGATCGACTGCGGTGGCTCGGCACGTCTACGAGACCGCCGCCCATGAAGGCAAGCGCGTGCAGGCACTCGGTGGAGCGAAGAATCACATGGTGGTCCTACCCGACGCCGACATGGGAGACGCCGCCGAAGCTGCAGTGAGCGCCGGATTCGGATCGGCTGGCGAACGATGCATGGCGGCGTCGGTTCTCGTGGCCGTCGGGGGCTGCGGTGATGAATTAGTCGAGCGCATCCAAGCGCGAGTGACGCGACTGACCGTAGGAAATGGCACTAACGCGGACTCCGAGATGGGTCCTCTCGTCACCGCGGAGCACCGTGATCGGGTGGCGTCGTATTTGGCGATCGGTGAAGCAGAAGGGGCGAAGATCGCAATCGACGGACGCGACCGCGAGGTGAAGGGAGCATCCGCAGGCTACTGGCTCGGGCCCTGCCTGATGGATGAAGTCTCGGTTGATATGCGGGTTTACACTGATGAGATCTTCGGACCGGTGCTGTCCATGATTCGAGTCGACACGCTCGACGACGCACTCTCTTTGATAGAGCGCAATATGTACGGAAACGGCGCCGCGATCTTTACTGGCGACGGTGCTGCTGCCCAGCGATTCGAGACGGAAGTGGCGGCAGGGATGGTTGGCATCAACGTCGCCGTACCGGTGCCGGTTGCGTACTTCTCATTCGGTGGATGGAACAGCTCACTCTTTGGCGACCTGCACATCTACGGGCCTGATGGGGTGCGGTTCTACACGCAATCAAAGGTCGTGACCAGTCGGTGGCAGAACATTCGTCAACATCACTCGTCCTTGGCGTTTCCCAGCGGGTCGGGTAGCGACAAGGCGAACAAAGAGGGGTCGAAGAAGTGAACTTAAATCTCCAAGCGGTTGAGAATAGTGAATTGGCTGACGAACGCCGCACACTGACCAGTCTCGAGCGTGAGAGGAAATCAGTCTTTCACTCGTGGTCGGCGCAGGCCACGCTGAACCCGCTCATGGTGAGCCGTGCCGAAGGAGTGCATGTTTTCGACGAGGACGGTAAGGACTATCTTGACTTCTCGTCCCAGTTGGTCAATACGAACCTTGGGCACCAGCACCCCGCAGTGGTCAAGGCAATCAAGGAACAGGCCGAGAGACTCTGTACGATTGCCCCACAGCATGGTTACCAGTCGCGATACCGGGCGGCCGAACTGATTCTTGATCATTCGTTTGAGGGCGCTTCGAAGGTTTTCTTCACGAACGGCGGCACTGAAGCGGTCGAGCATGCCGTGCGCATGGCGCGTCTGCATACGGGTCGCCAGAAGGTCCTCGCTGCGTATCGCAGCTACCACGGGGCGACCTCGTTATCGATCAATCTCACTGGTGACCCTCGTCGATGGCCCAGCGACAATGGCGCATCAGGAGTTGTCCACTTCTTTGGCCCTTTCCTTTATCGTTCCGTGTTCCACGCCACCACAGAGCAAGAGGAATCTGACCGAGCGCTCGAGAGCCTGGAGAGCACCATCAACTTTGAGGGCCCCGCTGCTTTCGCTGCCATCATTCTCGAGACCATTCCCGGCACCGCCGGAATTATGGTCCCCCCCAAGGGATTTCTGAAGGGTGTACGCGAACTGTGTGATCGCTATGGGATTGTGTATATCGCCGATGAGGTGATGTGTGGCTTTGGCCGCACTGGATCTTGGTTCGCCTATCAGGATCATGACGTTCAGCCAGACCTCGTCACCTTCGCCAAGGGGGTGAACTCGGGATATCTTCCGCTTGGTGGAGTGGTTGTGAATGAAGCGATATGCGCGACATTTGCCGACCAGGTCTATCCAGGTGGTCTCACCTACTCGGGCCATCCCCTGGCGTGCGCGTCGGCGGTAGCGGCCATTGAAACTATGCAGAGCGAGAAGGTCATCGAGCATGCTCGACGAATTGGCGATGAGATATTGCGTCCTGGCTTGGAAGAATTAGCGCGTAAGCACCAAGTCATCGGCGAGGTGCGTGGTCTAGGCGTCTTCTTCGCGCTGGACCTTGTTGCGGACCGCGCTACGAAGGAAGTACTTGCGCCATATGGGGGAGGCTCGCCAGCCATGTTGGATCTCGTTGCAGCGTGTCGCGAAGAGGGTCTTCTCATCTTCACTAACTTCCATCGTGTTCACGTCGTCCCGCCATGCACGATTACTGTCGATGAAGCACTTGAAGGCCTAGCGCGACTGGATCGAGCGCTTAGCGCGATTGACAAGTATTACGTCGGTGCGGATACATAGTTCAGCATCGATCCCTGCTGGAGAGGATTGGCCGAAGCTCGACTCGCCATAGAGCCTTCTACACGATTGTCATGGCGCAAGTACCTTCGAAGAGGACGGCTCGTTCTTGATCAGCAATGACCCAGGAATCGAACCGAATCGAGTGTGGTCGAGCATCGTGGTGAGATAGAACCAGCATTCCTAAGCGTGCAGTCAGATATTGCTGCCGTTCCAATTTCGATTGAGTCCATCAGTGTCGAAGGGTTAAATCACGTATGAATGCCGGAGAATTCCGTTAGGGCGACTCTTCTCCTTTGTCGTGTCGTCGTCTGCGGTTGTCAAGACGTCGAGCGCCGTTGCCAAATGGGTTCGTGCGCGGTGCAGGGTTCGCGCCGCGCCCTCGGAGATGCCTAGGGCGAGCGCAGCTTGAGCCGACGAGTCGTGCTCGTACGTGCCGCGTACAACGCCTGGGACAGCCCCCTGACAAATCGAGCCGACGATGTGAGTGAATTGTTCAGTGCGTTGTTCGATGGGCTTGACGCATCCGAGACTGAGGTCCTCGACTCGGCCCTGATCGAGCGACTCCTTGGTCGCATCTTGGCCCAGTAGCACCCCGACGGTTCTACGATGTCGAGCACAGCGGGCTTGGCGGGCGTCTGGGCTCAGAACTTTGCCAACGCTGCGCTGACGGTGCGGTCTCGGGCGGCGTAATCGCCTGCAATTGCCTGAAAACCGACGAGCACCAGCAGCACGATGAGTGGTACCGACCAGCCATGCGAGGAGTCGTAGAGGGCGCCGATCAACACGGGGCCAATCGCCGCAATCAAGTAGCCCAGTCCCTGGGCCATGCCCGAGAGGGCCATTGCTTCGTCGCGACTCGAGGTTCGTACGACCATCATCATGAGCGCCAAGCCAATCGAAGAACCCTGCCCCCAACCCAACAGCACCGCCCAGAGCACGTCGAGGTGGTGGGGGTCCACGAGCAGCCCACCAAGAGCGAGCGCCATGGACCCGGCACCAATCGCCACCCCGAGGCGTTGGTCGTTGATCTTGTGGGCGACCCAGGGGGCAATAAAGGCACCGAGCATTCCCACGATGCTGACGAGCGCGAGCAGAAAACCAGCGGTCTCACTCGGCGTGCCCCGGTCGCGAAAGACCGTGGGCAGCCAGGTCACGGTCGCGTAGAACTCGAGGGACTGCAGACCCATGAAGACCGTGACCGACCACGCCACCGAACTACGCAAGAGTCCATGGCTCGGGCGTCGTTGGTCGAACGCGTTCGCGCGACGACCGAGGGCGCGCGACGGCAGCCAGAGAACGATCGCCAGCGCTATGGGCAGCGCCCAGAAGCCCACGGCCAGGTGCCAGTTCTGGCCCAGCATCCGGTAGAGGGGAACCGTCGTTCCCGCGGCCAGCGCCGCACCCCCACTCAACATCATCGCGTAGAGCCCGGACATGAGCCCGACGTGATCGGGGAAGTCCTGCTTCAAGATCCCGGGCATGAGCACGTTGGCGATCGCCGCGCCGATGCCGATGAGAAGTGTGCCAAGAAAGAGACTCGTCAGTGCTGGGAGTGAACGAACCAGCACACCGCAGAGAAGCGCGACGAGACAGCCGAGTAGGACAGCGCCAGACCCGAAGCGATACGTCAATCGCGGGGCGACGGGGGCGAGCAGCCCAAAGCACAGAAGCGGAAGTGTCGAGAGCAGGCCCACACCGGCGCCCGAGAGTGCGAACGTCATCTGGATCTCGCTGAGCAGTGGTGAAACAGCCACAATCGCGGGTCGCAAGTTGATCGAGATGATCATCAAACCAACGGCGAGCCAGAGTGTCTTGGCGGACAATCTTCTCATCGGCACACGTTGGTCAGAAAGTTCGCGCACGAGAAACTCACCCATCGTTCTGTTAAGTAGCGTGGCGATTTGGATCGTGTCGCGGTGACGCTCGCACTGAAGATTGATTTCGGCCTTCGCACTGCGGCTCCCTTGGACCCACTCAGATCCCACACATCTTGTGGCCGCACGACGCTCAGGACACGGCGCGCTGATTCACGGTTGAAGCAATGGATCGCGTCAGTATAACGCTCCATCGTTGCGCGCGGGCAGGCAATCGGGACGTGGATCCTCTGATCGGGTCTTGCGACGACGCCAGTCGTCGGATTCATCAGTGATAATGGGTGCATGGTCGATCGGAACGTCATTGGTGGAGAACTCGAGCCGTGCGGCACTGATCCCGTCACGGGTTTCTACCGTGACGGGTGCTGCACGACCGGACCCGAGGACCTAGGGAGCCACACGATCTGCGCGGTGGTCACCGCCGAGTTTCTCGAACACCAAAGGGGCATCGGTAACGACCTCACCACGGCGATGCCGCGCTACGGTTTCCCTGGACTGGTGCCCGGCGACCGGTGGTGTGTCACCGCCGCCAACTGGTTGCGTTCCCATTACGACGGGGCGGCGGCCTACGTTGTCCTGGCCTCGACGCACGAACGTGCCCTCGAGATCGTGCCTCTCGAAGCGCTGCGTGAACACGCCGTCGATGTCCCGTTTGGACCCGGCGACCTCGAGGCTTGATCCGCAACGACGTGTGGGCTCTGGGCGACCTACGCAGTTCACTTCACGGTGTTGGTCGCGGACCCGAGTCGTCTTCACGCCGGGCACCCGATTCCACGACGCGGGAGATGTCGCAGTTCGTCCTCGGGGTGACAGCAACCACGATCGAGAGCGCAGTCAGTAGCGCTGACGGGTCGGGTCGCAGGGCCCGGCGTCACCGTAGGGTGTGTAGGAGATCACCTCGGCAATTGGAGGACCATGGGCATCGTGCGACGAGAAACAGGACTAGGACAGACGCACCATCACGCGCCGGTACGCGATCACGCCGCCGACGCCAGTGAACCTGGACGCACTGAAGGGAGTCTCGATCACTGGAAGTGCCTTGACGTCAGTTGCGATGCGCAGTGGGCATTGCCACCCGGAGAGCGACCCCGAGGTTGAGACGTAGCAACATCACCATCACATAGGACCCAGTCGCCGAAAGCCCATCTGACAAATCGTTGCGACTCATGCTCTGCACCTCACGAAGATGTCTCGGGCCGAGCGGGGATGATGCGCGGTGCTCGAAACGTGGTGCTTAGGTCGTCTGCAGTCAGGTCGTGTGGCGAGAGTTGCGAACAACCTAGGTGAGTGGACTACATCCGTACCCCTCGGCCGTTGCGCTCACCTTTTGAATCCGCGATGAGAAACTCGCACCTGCTAATTCGAAAGTCATCCTTGACGACGTGGTGATTTGGCCGTACAATGGCCGTACAATAGAAGTGAGAGAGGGAACAATGACGACTTCCATTCGAGCAAGGGACAAGCGACTCGAGGTGAGGACAACGCTG
>JABBNY010000119.1 GCA_019352095.1 Acidobacteriota bacterium | reverse complement strand
CCAGAGTCGACAGGAAACCGGCCACCGTATATCCAATTACCAACTCTTTGCGCAGCATGGTGACGTCGGCCACGGCGTAACTCGACGCATCGGACCAAGCCGCAGGCGAGCGCAACTTCTGAGACCACGGCGCACGCTCGAGTTGTTCTTGTCGCTCTTCAGATACGCCCGACATAGCAGCGTGATCATGAACACCGGGTGGCGGACTGGCAAGCCGCCGCCGAGCCGTCTCAACTAACGCTCGACTAAAGACGAAGCCACCGACGAGAGCAAGTAGGGCGATCATGATAGGCCCACCCACGAATTCGGCAGCCATAAACTGCCAGCCCAGCAGGACGAGCATGACGATTCCCAGTTCGACGACCAGGTTGGTCGAGGCGATCATGAACACCATCGCCGAGACGAAGTCAGCTCCCTTGGCGAAGAGTGACTTCGACATCGCGGACGCGGCGTAGGAACAACTTGACGAAACCATCCCGTAGCCCGCCGCGCGCCCAACGGCGGCGGGACGATGATCTCCCAATTTGGCCCGCATCTGATCCTTGGAAATGAATGCCTGAACGATCCCAGAGAGCGTGAAGCCGAGCACGAGAGCCCAAAGGGTCTCCCAAAACATGAAGAAACCTTCGCGCAGGCTTCGACCAATGTCGCTCCATAGGCGTCCAATCGCCAGTGCGGCAATAAGATCAGCGTGCACTATTCGACGCCTTCTCGACCAGCTTGGGTTCACGACGAAGGATGCTCGCGAGTTCCCTGACTGTCCACGCGAAGCGACCGAATGGCCCAGTCGAACACGTTGGCTCACCGTCAAGTATGCCGTTGTCACATTTTGGTGCGCGTTTAATCACGATTGGACCAGTCGCTCAATGGCCGCTTGGGCCTCCTTTACCTTTACCTCAGACTCTGAGCCTCGTCCCGCCCACGATTCTTTCGCGCAACGCGAGGGGTGATTAGTGAGAAGCTTCATGGCCACGGAGTGGATAGCTCGGGTCGTGGCGGAAATCTGTTCAAGGAGGTTGACGCGATACCGGTCTTCGCCAACGAATGACTGAAGACCACGAACCTGGCCGTCGATTCGTCTAAGGCGTCTCTGAATGGCCGGCCTTTTGGTCCGCATAACCCGGTAATGTCACGTGCCTCCCTTGAAATCACTTCATGATACTCCTAGGTAGTATACTGTTTGGTCTTAGTGCAGTGCCGACTCAGTAGTCTGCAATTTGTACCTTCGAGTCTTTGGATCGAAGGATCACGCGAGTTCTTAGCGACGTCATGCGCGCTACGACGTTGTGCAAGAGATTTCCATCAGTAAACAGCACGAATACCACCTTCACCACTAGGGACGTAGTTGATCAACATGAGCACAAGTATTGCCCCGAGTCAATTCTGGCGGTGGATATTCTTCGGCGTGGTACCCCTTTTCCTCGCCTTCAGTTCGGGGTTGGCGATTACCGCATACGAAGAGGTCCACGGCCCGGCGACAAGCCTCAACCCGAACGAATCCGTAATTCGACAGTCGCTCTCAACGCTCATGAGCATTTCGCCACTGCCTGAACGAGCGGCCCCGAACTTCACGCTGACTGACCAAATGGGCAAGTCCGTTCGTCTTAGTCAGTTCCATGGGAAATCAGTCGTACTAACCTTCATGGACTCTCGGTGCACTGAGGTGTGTCCCCTTATTGCCCAAGAATTCATCAGTGCCGAAAAGGACCTCGGACGACGGGCGCGCAGTATGGTTTTTGTTGGTGTCAACGTCAATCCTCACGCGAACTCCGTTGCCGATGTCAGGCACTTCACGTCCATTCACGGCCTCAGTTCACTGAATAACTGGTACTTTCTTACCGGTCCTCTCGCCCGACTCGTTCCAGTTTGGCGTTCCTATGGCATTGAGGTCATCTTGCCGAAGAATGGTACCCAAACGGTGCACTCGTCGTACATGTACTTCCTGAATCCCCTTGGTCGGGAGCGATTTCTCGCGGACGCGAGTGTCGCTCAACGAAGGAACGGCGTAGGATACTTGCCGCCGAAATTGCTACAGCGCTGGGGCAGAGGCATCGCGTACTACCTTGAGCAGTCGACCAACGGATGAGATTCCTGACCCTTCCAATGTTCGCCATTGTGGCTGGGCTCATCTCGTTCACCTCGCCGTGCGCCTTGCCGCTGGTTCCCAGTTACCTTTCCTACATTTCGGGACTGCCCATCGGAGAGCTTTCTGAGCGAAGTGCACGGCGTGTGGTGCTTCTATCGACTACGGCCTTCGTTGGAGGCTTCACCTTGGTCTTCACCGCTCTCGGAGCTTCATCCACACTCTTTGGGTCATTCCTCATCCACCACCTCCCGCTCATTCTGAAGGTGTCGGGCGTCGTCATCATCATCTTTGGCCTGGCGATGACGGGACTCATCAAGATCCCATTCATGGCGCGAGAGCGCAGATTCGATTTAGCGAGAATCACCGGTGGGCCGCGCGGCGCTTTTCCCCTCGGCATGGCATTCGCGTTTGGTTGGACGCCGTGCATCGGACCGATACTTGCATCAATTCTTGCCGTCGCCAGCACTAGTAAGACTGTCGTAGAGGGTGCGTTCCTACTCGCCCTCTACTCAATCGGCCTGGGCCTTCCATTTATCCTGCTCGCTCTCGGAATCGGACGGGCGCGCCGATCGCTCTCATTCCTGAAACGCCACGGACGGGCTGTCGAGATCATGGGCGGACTCTTGCTCATTGCCGTGGGCATTCTCTTCGTCAGTGGCGTCTGGAAGACACTCTTCATCCCTCTTCAGGTCCGCTTTGCACGGTTGGGTTGGCCGCCCCTATGAAAGTGGTAATTCGATGACTGGTACTGCCAACGTCCCAATCGGTGAGGGGACGGATGCGCCAACTTGGTCACCCATCGGCTCTCGACGTGTTCCACTTCGATGGTGGCTACTCGCCACCGCCGCCGTTATTGTCGGTGCGTCATTGGGAGTTGCGGTTGCGCGCGCAAATAAACCTGGGTCCCTAGGGGCATCGTCCTCAAATATCATCACCTCAAGTGGAGGCACCTTCACTCGACTTCGCGCGACGGAGGCTCCCTCATTCAATTTGGTCAATCTCGTGCACCCAAGTCAGTCGGTCTCGCTGGAGGAGTTCCGCGGTCACCCCCTAGTTGTAAATTTCTGGGCGTCGTGGTGCCCACCATGCCGCAAAGAAATGCCGGCGTTAGCGCGCGTTGCGCAGCAGTTGGCGGGCAAGGTCAACTTCGTGGGGCTCGATACCCAGGATCAGCGTAGTGCGGGATTAGCCTTCGCTAGGAGTACCAATGTGCATTACCCACTTGCGTTTGACACCGCGCAAGTCTGGTCGGATTACGGCGTCTATGGACTGCCGACAACATTCTTCATCGCGCCCGACGGTCACATTCTTGGTAAGCAAGTTGGAGGACTCACCGAGTCTCGTCTGTTCGCCATCATCCACGAGGTTTTCAACGTGCGATCTACTAGTAAGTAGTTTGGATCATATTTCCCCAGTCCGGGAAAGCGCTCGAACGAGAAGTCGGTGTGTCGAGACGGCGATTCAATTCGTGGGAACCTCGCACGAATTGAAGCAACCGAACTTGTTGCACTGACCTCATGAATCAGCCATGCCGTGGTGATTTGAGCGTACGTCGACTGGTCCCCGCAAGAGGATGTCTATGTTCGAACGCGTCCGAGACCGATAAATCCGTAGCCAAGACGAATGGGGCTGATATGAACGAGAGTCCCAGTCGACGAGGCCTCTATCATCTTCCCGTTTCCAAGGTACATGGCTTCGTGCTCACTTCCGTTGGGGCCGTAAAAAAGCAGATCACCAGGCTGGATGTTCCAGAGCGGTACTCGCTCGGTGTCCGCGTACTGCGACCCAGAGTAGTGCGGCAAAGAAACGCCAGCCACCGCGTAAGCCAGTAGCACGAGACCCGAGCAGTCGACGCCACTTCGTGACGCTCCGCCCCAGGCATAGGGAACACCGATGAGACTCAACGCAGCGCGTATTGCAACGTTGGCGCGAGAACTGGGTGGGGGTGCCGCGAAGCCTTGCACAGGTGCCGCGGCCTGCAGCGTGGCGGCTGACTGAGCGGCTGACTGAGCGGCAGCGGCGGCCTCCTGCTGGGCAACGAAGTCGGCAATTCGACCCTTGACCTGACTGAGTGCATGTCCAAGCGTTGCTTGAAGAACCTTCGCCTCATGGAATGCATTTGCCGCTTTTCGAGTTTGATCAATTGCCTGCCGATCTTGCCTGTAAAGGTTGGCCCGTTCTTTGGTCAACCGGATCTTGTAATTCTTTAGACTCGCCAATGTTGCGCTGATATTGCCCTCGGCCAGTCGGCTGTAAATATTGATCGCGTCGACTGTAAGGGGGTCGTGTGAGAAAAGTGGATTCGACTTCGCTGCCGAGCCGTTGGTGACGTATGCAAAAACCACGTCCTGGCGGAGTTGGAGGTTTCCCTTAGTCAACCCAAGTTCAATCTGGGTAACGATTCTCTTCGAATTCTTGATCCGATTATCGATCTTACGAAGAGTGAGCTGATTAAGGTCATACTGTTGTCCGAGTGCCTCGACTCGACCACCAATCGACTGAATCTGACGAAAGAGGACTGCCGCTTTGCTTCGGTCGCTCAAAATGCCCGAGGCGGCAGCGATGTGTGACGACATTGCAATTGTGCTCGAAGAGACTGTGGCGATGACCAAAACGAATGCGACCAATCGCAATTCGAAAATCATGATCGCTAACCATTTCGCCGCTCGGCGCACTGTGCGCACAAAAAGGGACATAAGGTAATACTAGGGGGTAGTACCCGTCAATGTCGCGCTAGACGAGTGGGGGGCGAACGATTCCTCATCAGAGAGCATCGGCCTGCATGCGCCGAACAAGATATTCAGGTGTGCGAATTGAGCATTCTTGCGCCTCTAAACGGTCCCATCAGATATGAAGAATTCGAACCAGCTCCTTTTACACCTCAAAAGGTGAGCGGGAAACTGTCTTCGTTGGCAGCGCAGTCCTCGGGTTTTCCATCCGCTGCTGTCTCGGAGCGGAAAATTCAGCAACGCACAGCGCAAGACTGGTTTCATCGGAGGTCTACAAATTGGGGCTTCTCAGGCCCCTCGGCGAAGGGCGACTTGAACATTACTGAGGCGGCACGAGAGCAACTAGAGGCCCCATGCCATAACCCGACGCGCAATCCACGCGACGGGGCGATGGTCACCGAGTTTGGCTCGCATGTGATTCTTGAAGACGAACGCCTGAACGACGCCGGACGCAGAGCAACCGAGAACCAGCGCCCCGAGAGTCTTCCAGATCACGCAGAAACCTTCTCAGAGCCGCACCCGGCGTTGACCGCGATTGACGACAAGACCGTCACGATAATTACGACTTCACCAACCGGGCGATCGCAGCGGATGCCTCACGAAGTTTGGCGTCCTTCTCCGCGCCGCCAGCCTTCACCGCGTTCACCACGCAGTGCGCCATGTGCTCATCCAGCAAGTGCAGCGCCACCCCCTGCAGAGCGCGCGTGGCCGCGGAGATCTGTTGAAGAACGTCAATGCAGTAGCGATCATCCTCGACCATCTTGTGGATACCTCGAACCTGACCCTCGATCTTCTTCAGCCGAGCGAGGACCGCCGTCCTGTCGTCGACGTAACCGGGTGCAGCCATCGTCCTACTTCCTTTCGTCTCTGCGCGGATGTCTCCGTTACTTATGGTTCTAGCGAACCGTAAGAGAGGTGAACATCCCGTTGGCGTAGTGCCAAGGTACATCACAGAGCAACTCGTAGCGTCCAGGACTCAGTCGCAATGTCACCCAGCTCGTCGTTCCCGGGGAGATTCCGCTCCCCACTCCTTTGCCACACGACGTCGAAGCCTCACCCAGACTGCTCGATTCATTGATCTTGCCATTGCTGTTCACCGTGCGCGTACCCACGCCATCGGTGGGAGCTGGGAGCACCAGTAGTTCATGATCGAGAGCGCCAGTGTTGGTCGCGATGAAGGTCACCGTTCCCCTTGAGACCACGTCGGGCGAAGCGACCACCTGTACCATCATGAAGCCGCCGCCCATCATCGCACCACCGCGGTCAGTGAGATTCACGTGGACCACCTTCCCCCGAGGTTGCTGCGGGGCGCAACTCGCCAACGTCAAATGTTGTCCCGTGTCGAATGGTCCTCGTACGGTCCCCGCCACAACGAGTGAGCCCAAGGTCAATGCACCGACCGCACCTATAACTGCAAGAATCGTGGCACCGCGTCTCGTCACGATGGCCCTTCAAGCAGTTTGCGGCGTTGCGTGTACTCCTCCTCGGTCAGTTCGCCGCGAGCGAAGCGTTCCTTCAGAATCTCGACGGCCGAATTTGTCGGTGGTTGAGTGACAACACCACCACCTCTTGGGCCGTAGTGACGTACCAACGACAAGATTCCAATCACCAGCACTGCCCAAAAGCCCACCATGCCGACCATCATGAGGACCCACCAGCCCCCACTCATTCCCTGATTGTACCAACCGTACATAGCTATCGACCTTCCACGAAGTGATCACACTTTGATACCCACCAGGAGTATATGGACTTTTCGCTCAGCAGACCCTATCGAGGACTAGGGTCCTTGGTCACTGCTGCTTTGGCGACGCGCGGCGGTACGATAAGCAAAGTTCCCTGAGGATGCGATGTAGTTTCGACGTGTCCGTTTTCGTCACTTGAGTGCTCGATAAGCGACGACGGGATAGCGAGTACATAATTGGAGGAGAATGAGTTCGCAGTTGCAACACTCGCACCGGGGAAGGCGGTCGGCTATCTCGTACCTCCTTCTTACCGTGCTGATGCTTGGTAGTGGTCTCATGAGGGTGTCGCCCGCTGGTGCGTCAACTTCCCACGTAGGTCCCGAGGGCGTGCTGATCTACAACGCCCCGGATCTCGCGAATTCCTCGACTACACGCGCTGGGGCGGGCGTTGACGGTATTTCGTGTAGGACCTTGGCGAAGGCAACTTCGAGGTATCACATCCACGCCCATGTGGCGGTCTTCGTGAAGGGAAAGATCCTACGGCTACCCGCTGGGGTCGGCATCACCAAACCTCAGCTCGTGGAACACTACGCATCGGGTGTCTTTGATGATGCCGGCATTTACGACTGCCTCTACTGGCTGCACACTCACACCGCCGACGGCATCATCCACGTAGAGGCACCCGCCAAACAAAACTTCACGTTAGGTCAGTTCTTCGACATCTGGAATCAACCTCTCAGTTCGACCCGCGTCGGGCCCGACCACGGTAAGGTGACCGTTTTCGAAAACGGGAAGAGGTTCGTCGGCGACCCACGCTCGGTCCCCCTGTTGTCTGGCGCGGCAATCCAACTTGATGTAGGCAACCCAGTCGTGCCGTTCAAGCCGTTCAAGTACACGGTGACTGGAGGATGTGGTGAAGGAACGAGCAGCTGTAAGGTCACCAAATCCTGAAGCGCGACAGCAGTCCCGACGTCTGCCACGACCTGACCATGAGGAGACCGATGACCAGCGAAACGGAGTCGAGAGTGGTCTCACAGGCCCCGAAATGGTGCGCGTCGTCAATCTGAAGAGGCCTGGGAATCCCCGAGACTTCAGCGTCGCATACACGGTTTCAGTCTCAGGGGTCTACCCCCGAAACTGAACAGTGACTACACGTTGCAAGGGAGCCCTGGTCCTAGCCAACTGTCAAGCCACGAATTCACACGTGCGAGGACGTCAACGAGACGTTGGTGGGCATTCCACTTCGTCCGGCCAGCAAAATTGGATGCTGAGAAACGTCCCTGGAGATTCTGGAAACACTCCCGTTGCCGAGATCGAGACTCGGGCGCCCCACCAATGAAACGGGTTTTTGAGCCAACACCACGAACCACTCCGTGGTGTTGCCACCACCGAGACACAAGGTGTGACCCACAGTGTGTTCGGACGTGGATTTCCCCAGTGGTGCGAGTTAGCCAATGGCTCGCGTGGATCACGAGGCCGCCGACGCCGTGGTGACGCACCTATCTTGGAGAAGCCGAATGGGCGTAACTGCAAGGACTGTTGCCAGCATGACTACATGTGCCGACTCAATCAACCGGCCATTGCGACGCAAGTGCACACGCTGAATTGGACTAACTCGTCACCTCACACTCGCCGCCCGTGCGAAGATGTTAGGCATCGTGGCTGACGGTGAGCCATTGACGTAGACGGCGCGGCCGTGTGAATCAAGCAAGTAGTAG
>JABBNY010000118.1 GCA_019352095.1 Acidobacteriota bacterium | reverse complement strand
GTGGGGGCGGCCTGATTCGCTTGCCCAAGCGCGTACCCCTCACCATTGCCTACGAGATGGCCCTCACGGCCGACCCCATCGACGCACAGCGCGCCTACGAACTCGGACTCGTGAACCGCGTGGTGCCCGGCGACCAGGTGCTCGACGCCGCGATCGCCCTCGCCGAGCGCATCGCGAAGAATGCGCCACTCGCCGTGCGGGTGTCCAAGAGCGTGATCAAGCAGGCAACGGAATTGAACGAAGAGGACTCGTGGGCGGTCAACGACGACGCCTTTGGCGTCATTGGACGAAGTGCGGACGCCCTCGAGGGTGCCGTGGCCTTCGCCGAGAAGCGTGAAGCGAAGTGGCAGGGCAAATAATGAGTCACGCCTCCTACGCGCTCGGCGGCCCGCTGCAACTCGCGAGCTCGATGGCCATTCTTCGCTTGAGCCTGCACGTACTCGCCGCCACGATCTGGGTGGGCGGCCAGTTCGTGCTCGCCGGCCTGCTCGGTACGGTTCGCACCATGGGCGAAGGCGCGCCGAGAAAGATCGCCCAGGCCTTTGGCCGCATGAGCTGGCCCGCCTATTGGCTGCTCATCGCGACCGGGATCTGGAATTACTTCGCCATCGATCACCAGGCGGCGAGCTCGAGTTGGAACGCGGCCTTTGGGATCAAGATGCTGATGGTCGTGCTCGCCGGGCTCGGGAGCTACCTGCACACCAAGGCCACGTCGCCACGATCGCGCGGTATCTACGCGGGCGTCGCGTCACTGGCCTCAGTTGCTGCACTGGTCCTCGGCATCGCCATCGCGGGTTAGTGCCAGTGGTAGACCACCGCTGAGCTCACCGCGGCGACCACGACGACAACGGGAAAGGGCGCTTTGGCGAAGAGTGCCGCCACGGCGGCGAGTAGACCAACGATGCGGTGATCGAGGACGACGTGGGTCTTCACGACGAGCCCTTGGGCCACCACCAACGCACTCAACAATGAAATGGGAACCAGCGCGTTGATGCGTTGCAGTCGTGCATTCGCGAGCCACCGTTCGGGCACCGCGTGACCAAACCACTTGATGGCGAGACTGAGCGCGCTCGTGGCGATGAGGACAGTCCACATCATTGAACTGCTCACGTCGACCACCCAAAGCCAATCGCCACGACCACCGACGCGATGATCGGCAGACCGGCCGGCAACCACGGCGTGATGACCAACGCGAACACCATCGACGCGCCCGCCACCACGCGCAACCTCATCGTCGTCAGCCGAGGCCAGACGAGACCGAGGAAGGCGGCGGGCACCGCCGCGTCAAGACCCCACGACGCGGGGTCACCGAGGGCCTTGGCGCCAACGGCACCGAGCAACGTGAAGATGTTCCAAAACACGAAGACGCCGATGCCGGTCAACCAGAAGCCCGCCCGCATCGCGTCGGGTCCGCGAGCGACCTGGGAGAGCGCGACGCCGGTCGACTCGTCGATGGTGAGATGAGCGGCCGCGAGGCGACGAAGACCCTTCACTCGAAGCAGTGGCGCCAATTGGATCCCGTAGAGGGCATTTCGCGTCGCGAGCAGACTCGCCGCGGCGATCGCGCTCGCGCCTGCTCCACCAGAGGACACGACGCCCACCGCCGCGAACTGACTGGCACCCGTGAAGGTGAGCAGTGAGAACAGGCACGTCTGGAGCACCGAGAAACCCGCCGCCACGCTGGCGGCGCCGAACGCGACGCCGTAGGCGCCCACGGTGAGTGACACGCTGAGTGCGTCTCGAAAGGTCTGGCTACGCGTAGTGGGCATCCGTTCATTCTGTCGGAAGTGCTGTTCAGCCCTCAATTTCCAATTCTCCGTACCCATTTGAATGCGGGGGCACTACTCTTGGGGTAAGCACGTCAAAGGAGAAGACCGTGTTCTTAGGCGAAATTTTTGGGCCCGATCTGCTGATCGTCGTGATCGTGGTTGCGGTGTTGGTATTTGGTGGCTCGGCCATCCCAAAACTGGCACGTAACTTGGGCTCAGCCAAGACTGAATTCGAAAAGGGCCTGAAGACCGCGAAGGGTGCTGACACCACAACTAAGGCGAGCGACACCACCGAGGCCAAGACTCCCGATACCGACAAGTAGTACGTCGTCACGACCGCTCTCGTGGGGTCGTCGTTGTTGCGTGGACCACCGTGTAAGTAAAAGGTGTCGTGTGTACCTCAGTCGAGGCGACCAGGCCAGTTAAATCCGCTCGGAACTTCGCGCAGGGTCGCGGCCGCGGTGGCGTGACCGGCTCGAAGGAGCCGCACGGCTGGACCTACGAGGTCACCGGGTATTTCTCAGTTCGCGGTGTGAAGTTTCGAGCTCGACATTCGCGCAACCTCGACTCAGCATCGCTATGGCGGATAAGGGTTTTCACATTTTTCTCAAGTAGTCACTCCTTCGTGAGTGACTAAGGTCTTGATGTGCAAACACCCGCCCTGCCCCCACAGGGTGCGACGGAACGTGCGCGCCGTTGGCGCCGACTACGACGTGCCGTTGCGCTCCCATTGGCAGCCTTAGCTCTCTCAGGCTGCACCATTCCATCGTTCGGCGCGAGTCCCGGCGTCACATCGAGTTCGAAGTCCGTCTTCCACTTGTGGCAGGGATTCTCCATCGGAGCCGTCATCATTGGTGGCCTCGTCGTTGGACTCATGTTGTGGTCGATCATTCGCTATCGCCGCAAGAGTGACCGCATCCCCGAACAATCCCAGTACCACCTGCCCCTCGAGATGATCTACACGGTGGTGCCGATCCTCATCGTCTTTGGCCTCTTCGCAGCGACCCTCGTCGTTGAGAACAAGGAAGTCGCCAATCCCAAGACCAGCGTCATCGTCGACGTGAACGCCTTCCAGTGGGGCTGGAAGTTCACCTACCCCGGCACCAACGCACTCGTCTACGGCCAGACCACCCAGAACCCCGTAATGGAAATTCCCGTGAACACCAACGTGCGCATCAGCCTCACGTCATCGGACGTCGTTCACGGCTTTTACGTCAAGGCGTTCAACTTCTCGCGGTACGCCCTACCGGGCGTTGACAACATCTTCACGCTGCGCGCGCAGAACACCGGTACGTTCTTCGGTCAGTGCACCCAGCTCTGTGGCCTGTACCACTCGTTGATGTGGTTTCGCGTGAAGGTCGTCTCCCAGAGCGAGTACGCCAACTGGATCGCCAGCTTCAACAACCCCGCAGCCGAAGCCGCCGCGAAAGCCGCCAACAAGACCACCAACCAGCAGACATCGTCGATCGTCCCCTCGAAGCCTGCGTACACGAACTTCGGAGTCAACTAGATGACTGACCTTCTCAAGCCACCAGTCCACGTCGAGGACCACGGTCACGAAGAGCACCACGGCCCCACCGGCATCTTGAAATGGATCACGACCACCGACCACAAGGTCATCGGTCTCTCCTATACCATCACCGCGGTGATCATGCTCGTGATCGGCGGCATGTTCGCCGAGATCATCCGCGCCCAACTGGCCACGCCCAACGGCACACTCGTATCACTCGCGCAGTACAACGAGCTGTTCACCATGCACGGATCGGTGATGATCTACCTCTTCGCGGGCCCCTTCGCCTTTGGTGCGCTCGCGAATATCATCGTCCCGATCCAGATCGGTGCGCCGGACATGGCGTTCCCGCGCCTCAACGCCTTGTCCTACTGGCTCTACCTCACCGGCGCGATCACGATGCTGTCGGGGTTCTTTGTCACCGGCGGCGCCGCCAACTTCGGGTGGGTCGCCTACGCGCCGTTGTCGAACTCGCTCAACACCCCCGGGGCTGGCGCGGACCTGTGGATCGGCGGACTCTTGCTCACGGGCTTCTCGGCGATCTTCACCGGCGTCAACTTGTGCGCGACGATCTTCTACCTACGAGCGCCCGGCATGACGATGTTCCGCATGCCGATCTTCACCTGGAACATGTTGGTCACCTCGATCCTGATCCTGCTCGCCTTCCCGGTCCTGACGGCCGGGCTGATCATGCTCTACGCGGACCGCCACTTCGGCACGCACATCTTCTCGGTCGCCGGCGGCGGCGTTCCCGTGCTCTGGCAACACCTCTTCTGGTTCTGGGGTCACCCGGAGGTCTACATCCTCGCCCTGCCGTTCTTTGGCATGGTCACCGAGATCATCCCGGTCTTCTCACGCAAGCCCGTCTTTGGCTACAAGGGCATGATCTTTGCGACGCTGTCGATCGCGGCACTTTCGCTGGGCGTGTGGGCGCACCACATGTTCACGACGGGCGTTGTCCTGCTGCCGTTCTTCTCGATCATGAGTCTCTTGATCGCGGTGCCGACCGGCATCAAGATTTTCAACTGGATCGGCACGATGTGGCGAGGCGAGGTCTGGTTCTCGACCGCGATGCTGATGTCGCTCGGATTCCTCTTCACATTCCTCATCGGCGGGCTCACCGGTATCTACCTCGCGAGTCCCCCACTCGACTTCTTCACCCACGACACGTACTTCGTCGTCGCGCACTTCCACTCCGTGGTGATGGCGCTCGTGCTCGCGGGCATGGGCGGCCTCTTCTACTGGGGCCCCAAGATCACCGGTTACCTCTTGAACGAGCGACTCGGTAAGGCCCAGTTCTGGTTCTTGTTCATTGGGACCCAGGCCTTCACCTTCCCGCTCTACATCTTGGGTCTCCAGGGCATGCCGCGACGCATGGCCATCTACCCCCACGACCCCCAGTGGAAGGGACTGAACGACCTGAGCACCGTCGGCGCGGTCCTGATCGGCATCTCGACCATCATCTTTGTCATCAACGTGGTCGTCAGCTGGAAGAAGTACCCCGCGGGTGATAATCCGTGGGACGGGCACACCCTGGAATGGTTCACCACCTCGCCTCCGCCCCACCACAACTTCTACCGACTGCTCCAGATTCGCTCCGAGCGCCCCACGTGGGACTACAACCACCCCGGGCACCGAGCGCTCGCGCACGGCCAGCACGAAGCGCACGAGGAGAACGACAGCGAGGTGCCGGCGTCATGAAGGTAGAAGCAAAGATCCTCATCGGCCTCGGCGTCTTCTTCGGGCTGATGTGCCTCGTGTACTGGAACTGGAGTCTCGAGAACGCGGGTGGCGTCATGATGTTCGCCGCCATGCTCCTGTGCTTCTTGCCCGGCGGCTACTACTACTGGTGGAGCCGTCGCATGAAGGCGCGTCCCGAGGACGACCCCAACGCGACCCAGGCCGGCGGCGCAGGTGTCGTGGGCGCGTTCCCCGGCACCTCGATCTGGCCCTTCACCCTCGGCATGGGCTCGTTCTTCGTCGTCCTGGCCCTCGTCTTTGGCATCTGGTTCTTGGTACCGGGCCTGGGACTCGTCATCTGGGCGATGCTCGGCGGCACCGCAGAAGGTCGTCGCGGCGGCAAGGTGTGATCAACGCATTTGAAACGCCCTCGGAGAAATCCGAGGGCGTTTTTTTATGCACTCGTTCCCTCGCAGCCACCGACGAACAGCACGTACGAGTCAGTAGCGCGACCCAGAAGTCTTTTTAACGCGCACGCTTCTCATTCAAGGGTCGCAGCGTAATTGCCTAGTATGGAAGACGCTGCGGTTGTGCGTGTCTTCACGTGCTGCGGCTAACGAGTGAGGAGACGCTGTGGCTGTTTCGGAGAGTTCGACGAAGGTTGTCCTAGGCGGAGCCCGCGGAGGTCCCGAAGTAGCGACACTGCGACAGGACCGCTGGTGGCTGCAGCCAGTAGTGACGGTCTCGGTGCTCACCGCCTTTGTCATCTACTCAACCTGGGCCGCGTTCCAGAACAAGTTCTATTACGTGGGCGCGGGCGTGCACCGCGACCTGATCAGTCCCTTCTATTCGCCCTGTCTCGCGGACAGCTGCGTGGCGGGTTCCAAGATCGGCTTCGCCTTCAACGGCTGGGCCCTGTCGCCCGCGTTATTGATCCTGATCTTCCCACTCGGTTTCCGTCTCACCTGCTACTACTACCGCCGTAGCTACTACCGCGCCTTTTGGTGGTCGCCACCCGCGTGCGCGGTCGCTGACGCGCACGAGACGTACTCTGGCGAGACCCGCTTCCCGCTCATCATGCAGAACATGCACCGCTACTTCTTCTACGCGGGACTGGTCTTCAACACGCTCTTGACCTACGACGCGATCCGCGCCTTTCGCCAGCCCGGCCTCGGTTTCGGCGTCACGATCGGCACGCTCGTGTTGAGCATCAACGCGGTGCTGCTCTGGTCCTATTCGCTCAGCTGCCACGCCTGTCGCCACCTGTGCGGCGGTGGGGTCAGGAGTTTCTCCAAGCACCCGATCCGGTACCGATTCTGGAAGATGCTCACCCCTCTTAACGCGAAGCACATGAACCTCGCGTGGGCGTCGCTCATCTTCGTCGCGCTCACCGACGTCTACGTGCGCCTCGTCGCTTCGGGCGCACTCACCGACTACAAACTCTTCTAGATCTAAGGAACCCTGTGACGACCACTTATGAACATCACGACTACGACGTACTGATCATCGGCGCGGGCGGCGCGGGTCTTCGAGCCGCCATTGAAGCCAAACAGCGCGGGCTCAAAGTCGGCATCATCACCAAATCGCTGCTCGGCAAGGCCCACACGGTCATGGCCGAAGGCGGCATGGCCGCGGCCATGGGCAACGTCTACGCCGAGGACAACTGGATGGTGCACTTTCGAGACACCATGCGCGGCGGCAAGTACCTCAACAACAACCGTATGGCGGAATTGCACGCCAAGGAGTCGCCCGACCGCGTTCACGAGCTCGAGCAGTGGGGGGCACTCTTTGACCGCACCAAGGACGGCAAGATCCTCCAGCGTGACTTCGGTGGCCACCGCTACGCGCGCCTCGCGCACGTGGGCGACCGCACCGGGCTCGAACTGATCCGCACCCTGCAGCAAAAGGTGGTCTCGATGGGCACCGACGTCTTCATGGAGTGCAAAGTCCTCAAGCTCGTGCACGACGCGGACGGTCGCATCGCGGGCTGTGTCGCGTACTGGCGCCCCACGGGCGAGTTCGTCACCTTCGCCGCCAAGGCCATCATCCTGGCGACCGGCGGGGTCGGCAAGTCCTGGAAGTTCACGTCGAACTCGTGGGAGGGCACCGGCGACGGGCACGCCATGGCCCTGTGGGCCGGCGCGCAGCTCATCGACATGGAGTGCATCCAGTTCCACCCGACCGGCATGGTCTGGCCGCTCAGCGTGCGAGGCCTGCTCGTGACCGAGGGCGTGCGTGGCGACGGAGGCGTGCTACGAAACTCCGAGGGCAAGCGCTTCATGTTCAACTACGTCGCCGATATGTTCCGCGCCGAGACCGCCGAATCAGAAGAGGAAGCGGACAAGTGGTACGACGACCACACCGCGGGACGACGTCCGCCAGAGCTCTTGCCACGTGACGAGGTGGCGCGCGCGATCAACGCCGAGGTGAAGGCCGGTCGCGGCACCCCCCACGGTGGGGTCTATCTCGACATCGCCTCACGTCGATCGGCCGAGTTCATCCGTCGTCGCTTGCCGTCGATGTACCACCAGTTCATGGAACTGGCGGGCGTGGACATCACCTCAGAGTCAATGGAGATCGGCCCGACCTGCCACTACATCATGGGCGGCGTCAAGGTCGACGCTGACACCGCCGCCACGAGCGTCCCGGGCCTGTTCGCCGCCGGTGAGGTCGCGGGCGGTATGCACGGCGCCAACCGGTTGGGTGGCAACTCGCTGAGCGACCTCGTGGTCTTTGGGCGTCGCGCGGGCATGGGTGCCGCTGACTACATCGAGGCCGGCGACGTCGCCACCTCACTCAACATGGCCGAGGTCGACGAAGCGGTTCGCGAAGCACTCGAACCCTTCGACCGCACCGAGGGCGAGAACCCCTACGACATCCAGCGAGACCTCCAAGAGATGATGCAGACCAACGTCGGCATCATACGTAACGCGCAAGAGGTCGAGTTCGCCCTCGGCGAGCTCGAAAAGTTCACCCAGCGCGTGAAGAACATCAAGGTCAAGGGCGGCCGCGCCTACAACCCCGGTTGGAACCTCGCGACGGACCTGCCCTCGATGATCTCGGTGTCTCGGTGCGTCGCCACCGGCGCCTCACTGCGCAAGGAATCGCGCGGTGGTCACACGCGCGAGGACTTCCCCAAGGCCGATCCCGAGTTCGCGAAGTTCAACTTTGCGCACTCGACCAACGGCGGCAACTGGGACAGCCCGATCGTGACGGTCGAATCCCCGTTGCTACCAATGCCCGATGAACTCAAAGCTCTGCTCGAGGAGGCAAACTAATGGCTGATGTGACAATGCGAATCTGGCGTGGGGACGCCGACGGCGGCGACTTC
>JABBNY010000117.1:1582-8400 GCA_019352095.1 Acidobacteriota bacterium | reverse complement strand
CACTCCTTTCTCGGGAGTGTTTTGCTTTACATTATGTATGATTTATGATATTATAAGCTATTATGTCTGAGAACGTCCACCAACAACTATCTAGTGGCGAAATGCTGAAGCAAACCATTGCGAGTCAGGTTTTCGATAAAACCATGATGAGTCGGCTCCGGTTCTTGTTGGAGGCCGGAAACTATACAAATGACGTTAAGTTGCCCCCGATTACCAGTGAACAGATCAGCGGAATGCACCGCGCTATTACAAATGATCTTGCCGACAAGCAGCGCGGCAGCCAACCGAGACTACTCCAATCTTCTCGGTGGACCATTGTGGGAACATTATACGAGAGGGCCCGAGCGTCAGCTGGCGACCTTATCCCTCGTGTTACTCCGATTCATGAACTATATGCGCAAAGGCTTATGTTTATGCAAGGGGCGCTCGCAAACTTTGTGATGAACCTTCCTATAGCCGAAGTTGACGGGGAGGATATAGGACCAACTACCGTTGATGTACCACTGCCATGCCTTGTATTTTTACAACCGAGTACAAAACGGTATCTGCATGTTCCGCTAGCCCATCCAGACACCTTTACAGAAGATTACGACTTCAGACAAGATACATAAAATCACCTATGGTAGTATGGAACGATGATTAACGATATTTGCTCAACCCTTCTTGCCGGCGGCATTGTCGTCATCCGCACCGACACAATCTACGGTATTATTGCGCGTATGTCAGACAAAGATGCCGTTGAGAAAGTTTACGCCGTGAAGCACCGTGAGGCGGACAAACAGTGCATTACGCTAATCGCTCAGCCCTCTGATGTGCCAAAACATGGTGCGACTATCGAGGCTATTTCGAAATCCGAACACATTCCAACTTCTGTTGTCGTGCCAGCAACGCATGAACCAGCCTGGATTCTTCATGGCGGAAAAGATGTCGCGTACCGGCTCGTAAAAAATGACCTGCTGCGTCAGGTCATCGAAAAAGTCGGTCCAGTCATCGCCCCCAGCGCAAACCAAGAGGGAAAGCCCACGGCGAGCAATATCGCCGAAGCGAGACGTTACTTTGGCGACCAAGTCGACCTCTATGTCGACGGTGGAACAGTGCCAAGAACCGTGCATGCATCACAAATTATCCGCATCAACCCCGACGGTTCTATCGAACACCTCAGATAATAATTATTTTTGCATAGGAAAAGGGCTCGCGCCCGAGGACGTAAACGTCCAACATAGGCGTGAGCCCTGTTTGCACCCTTACGGGCACGACCTTCTCCCTTTTACTTATTTGTCGAACACCTCATGCGCGGGACGCTCTGGCTTCTTGTCTGCGTTGAGTGCGATGACGATGAACGTAATCACACCGACGCCCATGAGGCCAACGAGTATCCAGTCACCGATGCTCATCATGCATCACCCTTACGGGCAGCGCGACGATCTTGCGGAGCCGCTGTCACTTGAAGGAACCAGCGGACGCCGGCTCCCAGTGTCAGCAGGAATACAGCTAGCCACGGCCCGTTGAAGGGCTCACCCCAGAGGGTGAGGGCGAACAGTACCGCAAATGCGGCGAGGAAAGACTTCATGCTGTTTCTCCTTGGGGAAGGGACCAACCTTGAGGTATTAACCTCAGAGTTAGAAGGTTGAAGGTGACAAGCTGCGTTTTCTCGGAAGAATTGCAACTCTAATAATTTATTATAGCACTAGCGCAATACTTTGTCAATACTTCTAGCCATATAAAACAACTACATGCAACGGGTTCTCAGACACTCGATATATTCGACAAATAACATATTTCAATATAAGTTGCGCGAATATCATAATTGTGATTCAATTAAAGCAAGATAAACAGCGATAAACCACATGGTCATGGATAAACCATTTTCATCTGGATTTTAGCCCTGGACTACTACTATGCAGCAGCCGATGCCAGAGATTTTATCCGGACGAAAATCCGGATTTTTGTGGGAAAATTTCTCACGATAACGACTGCTCCAGACAGAGGCGCTGTGATTATTTCATGTGTGCCCATTCTGTTGAGCACACCCATTGACAATTCGCCAGATGAAAGAGGTGTGAAGAAATGTCTTCTGTACCAAAGCGTGCTCGGAGAATGCTCAGCTTGACCCCGCAAGAAAAACTCAAGATGGTAGGGCGGACAAGCCTTTCCATCCTTCTGACCGTGGTACTGCCGTGCGCAACGCTCTGGCTGGTGTTTCGTGTGTACTACCTGTGGATCTTCCTCGGGGTAGTTCTCACGAACCTCGTCGTTCGGCTTGGCAGGATTGCTGTTCGCTACGCTGCGAAGCACATCGAGCAGCACAACCAGGTTGTGCTCTTACGGACTGCGCGAAAGCATGAGGCGATGTTCTACTTCGTCCAACCTTCAACCTTCACGCTCCGTTTCTCGCAAATCGACGGTGAGGAACTCGCCGAGAAGACGTACATTGATGACCTGGCACACCCGGTCGCCGCTGTCCTTCTTTTCTTCGACCCGTTCGCCATGCGTCATACGCCACCCGACGGACTAATCGCAAAGGGCATATACCTGGGTTTCCGGGCACTGGCCGGCGCTGTCGCCATGTTGTGGATACTCGGCTGGTTCTTGGTAGTGCTACTCGGTGTGTCCATGAGATTCTCGTATCTCTGGCCGTACTTCATAGCCCAGTACCTGCCGCTCACCGCCAGAACGCTGTGGGCTCTTGGGTCTGCGATGCTCGTGTGGACGGTCCTGTGGGGCTGTTTCACTATTTGGCTATGGCGCCGAGACCGCTTCACAGTGACCGACAGCCACTACGCGGTAACCAGTCGCCGGATGCCGTTCGAGATCGGCAAGGCCCCAGCTGGCGCCTTGGTGTACCTCCAGACGGTGACACCCCACACTACGTTCCTGGGGATGCTGTTTGGCTACTGCCACTTGACCTTCGATAGCTGGATGGACCCAGAACCGATCGAGGAGCGACGCTTCGTCAAGCACCCGGAACGTGCGAGTGTGATATTGAAGAGGTTCACCAACGCCAACGCCAAGGCAGGAAAGACCCCCTTGAAGGCATGACAACAGCTCAAATCATCTGGCGCGGCACCGGGGGCAAAACCCCGGTGCCAAACAGACCCAAAGATTATTGTTCGATAATTGCCATGAAGTCGCTTCATAGCAGCTACCGGACAGGAGTCCGGGCTCACGTGTCGGGTTTCGACTTGACGCACATAGAGTAGAACGTTCGTTGACAATCATCGTCTTACAACTAAATACACAAACTACCCACCTCAAAAAGATGCTAGGAGGCATCAGATGACCACGAAACACGACCCCTCAGGGGGGGTGCAGGAAGTCTCCGCACGAAATCCCGATGGCACCACCGGCCGACGCGCTGCTCCACCAACCAACGCCGAACCCGCACCGCCGAGTGTCGAAGAAGTGAAGCCCACGTGGGTTAACCTCGAGATGCCACCCGACGTTGAGCCACCCACCATGGGACGGCCAATGCGCAAGTTGAAGAGCAACGTCAGGCGTAACGTCGCGGATCCGAAGCGCCCAGGCTACGTGCTCGTTCCCCCGCCCAACGCGAAGGAACTGGCGCTATGGCAGGAGCGCGACTACGTCGCGACCATCGCCTCAAGCATCAGGACCCAGCGCGAGGTCGCCAATACGGTCGGTACTGGCATGGTGTTGTTCATCAGCCCCAAGGGCAACGGCGCGAAGACGACGCAGACCATCTGGAACGCCAGCGGATTCTGCATCGAAACAGGCACGGAAGTGACTGTCTTCGACGCCAACTTCGCCGCGGGCACCGCTGCACAACGTCTCCACTTCAACCGGGGTGGTACGCTCACGGAACGGGAGCTGATCGACCACTACCCCGAGCTGTCGGTCAACCATCAAACGCTCAATGCGTACCTGAAGAACAACCGTGATCGCGTACGCGTCCTCGCGGCTTCACCGATTATCCAGGGTGGGCGCAAGCTCATCGGACCGGAGTACGCAAAAGCTGCCCAACTCCTCCGAGACAACTGCGACTTCCTCTACGTCGACACGCCAAACGACATCACCAGTGAGCAGTGCCTCGCACTGATCAAGATGGCGAACGTGCTCGTCTTCGTTGCAAACGTCGGCGAGCAAGACTCACTGCGCAAGCTGTGGGAGGGCATGGAGACGCTCAGGAGTTACGGTTTCGTCGACAAGGTCAACAACTCCGTGGTGTCGGTCAGCAACATGCCCCCGGGCGCCGAAGCGGCGCACTACCGCATGTACCTGAACGAGGTCGACGTGCACAACCGTGTAGTCCGGGACATTCCTGGACATGTCGGGCCGCTCGTCGGCATCCGTCACGATCGCGCCATGGCCGATGCGCGACCAGTCGATTTCGGTGCCTTGCAGCGGGAAACCGCCCAGGATATCCGACTAGTCAACACCGCAATTTGGTCGCGACTCCCCAAGAAGGCAGCACTGCAGAGCCTCAGTGGCTCGGTACACCCCTGGCTCAACGGCAACTCGCCGGCTGAGTCAACCCACCTGGTTCCCGTGAACCAATCCTGAAAGGAAGTCCCATGTTACTTCTCGCTATCGCAGCAGTCGTAGAACCGCTGCTCGTCCCCCTGAAGTGCATCCCAATCAACCAGCTGCTCAACGACTCCTTCGGCCCCGTGCTCAGCAAGGCTGCCGGGGCAGTGGGCGGCCTCCTCTTCGGACTGGCTGTCGTGGTCACGATCGCTACTGGTCTCGGAGCGCTCCTGTCGACGTTCAGCAAGAACTCCAAGGAGTGGATCATGAAGACCTTCAACCCAACTGGGGCGATCGCGACCACCATCATCGCCATCTCGGTGATCACCGTTGTGCTCAACCTGTTCAACGACATCGCCTGTGGCTGACCCTGTGGTGCGGGGCTGACAACGGCCCCGCACCTGAGGAAAGGATCTAAAAATCATGGACATTTTAGGTTTGTTGAAGCAAATCTTCGATGCCGTCACACAGTTCCTGTCCGATTCACTCACCCAACTACTTACCTGGCTCGCGACGCTGCTCACGACGAGCATCGTGCCGACCTTCGCGCTCTTCAAGCTCGAGTGGTTTAGCACACAGCTCGGCGCGGTTGTCGGCGTGGCTCAGTCCGGACTGATCTTGGTCTGTGTGATCGTCGGATTGTTCATGATTGGCAAGCCGTTCGCGACACACACTCAAGTGACGGGGCGCCTGTTCTCAAGCATCGGTATGCTGGTGTTGTTCGTTGTCGGGTTCTACCCGGCGATCGACGTGGCGCTTGCGCTTTCAGTCGGTCTTCGCGACTTCCTCATCATGTCGATTGCCGGCATTCAACGGCCGGAGTTGAACAAGGTCATGGACACCTACATGTTGTTCATTCCAGGTGTACCTGGAGGGTACCTCATCGCACTGCTTGTGCTGACAGTTCTAGCCGGTATCCTGTGGGTGGTAACGATCGGCATCTTGCTGATGACGTTCGTTGTCATTCTCGTTTACCCGGTCACGCTAGTCCTCCGACCGCTCGGCAAGGGCTTTGACAAGCTGTTCCACGCAGCAAACGCGGCTATCATCGTTGCGCTGGTCTCACCACCGTTTATGGCGACGGCTGTCATGCTGCCAGTACTAGCCAGTAAGATTCCGTTCATTGGTAACTACGGCGGACAGCTAATCGCCGCAATCCTAGGGCTGGGTCTCGCCATCGCCGCGCCGTTCATTCTGGGTCGCATGGTTTACAAGAAGTCGATAGGGACGTTCGGGAAAGTGGAAGCCCGAATCTCCGGAACTGTCGACGCGCGTTGGCCGCAACATACCCCTGGTGGGAATGGAAGCGAAAACAAGCCATCGAGCATGCTTGCGTTCGGCTCTGCAGCAGCTGTCGGCGCAGCCGGCGCTGCAATCACCAGCAAGTCACCCGACCAGTTGGTTGCCAAGATCAGGCACGTGGCTGCAAACGCCGCGGCCGTTGGTCTGGGGGCGGCCGGGCATCCTGGGCTTGCAGGTGTAATTAAGACAGTCGACGAAACTCAGAAGTCCAAGGAAAGCCGTGAGGCTACCGCCAATACGACTGTTGCTGCGTTGCAGAAAGCGCAGCCACAGCCTGCAAGTCCTCCGCCGCCAACAACGGCAGCGCCTGGACCTAGCCCCAAATCACCCTAGGAGCTCCTATGAACGATCAAGAGGAGCAATCGACCGCACACATTGCGATCGAGAACAAGCTCCAGAAAAGGAATCTGGATGGATGGACGCGCGGCAACAAGGTCGCCCTTGCCATCACGTGGCTCGTGGTGGTTGCCGTCTTCTTCAACACGTACCGTTTCGACACCACCAACGTCGGTGTCGCAATCGTCTACGCAATCTTCACCGCCATCGGCCTGTACCCGCTTACCACCCGGCGCAGGCTGGGCTGGGGGCGCGGCCATGAAGAAGTGGGCCACAAAGTCAAAAGCTGGCGGCTCATGAGGAACGAGGGTCTTTGGTGGAAGGCACCGACAGAAGTCGAAGATGGTCCGAAAGGCATCGCGCCTCGGGTCATACCGACGGAAGTCGCTGTCATTCCGGCTCGTGACATCGACGGAGTACCTTCTCGCATTCCACTCCTTCACCAACTCGACATGCCAACTGACCAGCTTTACATCCGTGCTACAGGCGGTGCCTTTGCATCACACGACGGCGAAGACCTGTTGGGCCTGCACCACGTGCTCGCTGAGGTGTTCGACCGTACACTGAGCATGACCGAACTGCATGCAGGCATTGCCTGCTTGTACGTTTCGACTCCGGTCAGTGACGAGGAGTTCGCGGTTGAAATGAGCCTGAGTGGAAACCCACTCTTGACGGCCCGTGAAAACTTCGTGCTC
>JABBNY010000117.1:0-1572 GCA_019352095.1 Acidobacteriota bacterium | reverse complement strand
GTGCTCACCGAGGACCTGCAGCACCAGACGGACCTGCAGCTTGAGTATCTAGGCCAGCTAATCCCAGCCATGCAAGAAAAAGGGGCGAAGGATCCTTGGGGCCTAATCGTAATAACCATTCGCCGTGGTGGCGAATGGCGTGGTGTCAACAAGGGCAAACTCAGCGATGACGAGCTCAACAATCTCCCGGTTCTAGAACTCGGACGCAATCTCGTGGAAGACCTCCAGGCGAACGAGCTTCTAGGGCTGAGTGATGTCCACATACTCAAGCCACACGAGCTGTATCTACTAACGCGAATCTCGTGGGACGTGTTCGGCATCCAGCCGTTCAACAAGCTTTACCACGAGCTGCTGCTGCAGTACGCGGCTCAAACCGTTCACGACATCTCCAACGCAAGGGTGGAAAACGACAACAATCAACTGGGTGAGCGAGAAATCGCGGAGATCACGGTCGAGAACGACCGTTTGATGTTCGATGAACTGAAGGCTCGAAGCAGCAACTGGCCGCGAGAAATCGTTTCAGTCAGCAAGACCTGTCTGCGAATGGATAAGAACTTCATCTCGGTCATCCGAGTCGACGAGGTTCCAAAGGCCATTCATCAGCACGAGTATCTCACCCAATTGAGAATGAGGCCACTCGGCCAATGGACCCGGCGCTGCTATGGCGGAGAATCTGTCTCGGGAGAGCTAGAGACGATCGCCATCCTCGGCAAACAGGCCCAGGCACAAAGCTGGTTTGGCTTAATCGCAGACAAGCTTTCTGTCGCTCACCCAAAAATGGAAGCGATCCAGCAAGAACTCGCCAACAAGGCGCGGCTCGCGTCACACTACACGATCGCCCAGCTCTCGAGCAAATACTGGGCTGTTGTGTCGTCAAGCGAGCGACTCAATAGAAAAGAGACGAAGGCGCTCAAGGCCGATCTCAAGGCCCGTGGCTTCAAGTCACGAGTCGTCGATGAGCCGGCGTTACATATTGACGCCTTCCTGACGGCAGCACTCGGTGCTGCCCGCATGTAAGACAAGACGATGATCAAGATGATGTTCTCGCAGTTCCTGCGGCCGCCTCCCTAAAACGGAGCGGCCGCAGGAAGAACATTTCAGACAAGTTACTACCACCGTAGTGATTTATCCGAGGTGTTCTTGCAAAAGAATACCTAGACAACCTTCACAATTCAACAACCCAACCCAAACCCACCCCCCTCGATACCGAAAGAAGGATACTATGCCGGGGCCAAAATTTGTCGACACCACTGTCGACACCGCCATGGCGCAGCCGTGGGCAAGTTCAATAGGAACTCGGTACCGTGGCGTCCCGCTTGGTATCGACATGAAAGACGGACGGATGATCAACTTCGACCCCTGGTGGTTGAAAGCGAACGGATTCCTGAAGTCCACAACAGCGATTGCCTACGGTCCACTGGACCACGGTAAGTCGGCGATGCTGAAGATTATCGCATGGCGTCTAGCAATGTTCGTCATGGGGTTCTCGCTCTTCAAGCTCGTCATCAACGACCGGAAGCCAGAAGGGTCCGACGGTGAATACGGTGCGCTCAGCCGAGCCTTCGGCTGCAT
>JABBNY010000116.1 GCA_019352095.1 Acidobacteriota bacterium | reverse complement strand
TGCGGGTCCACGGGAACGTTGCTCATCTCGTCCTTCTGATCGTCCGTCGCCCCGGCTGCGTGAGGAGTCGTGGCGGCGGGCCTCGGGCGTGAACTGCTCGTCGTTTACGATGTGACCGCGAAACGAGTCGAGGCGCACGCCGTTCTGCTCTTCGAACTGGTCAGAGCGCGGTTTGGCGAACTGACCGGCGATTCGCCCGACTTTGATGACCGGTACGCCGGCGGCGTAGGTGAGTGCCACCGCCATCTGCAAGATGACCTTCAATTTGTCGCGGATCGCGTCCGCGGAGCCCTCGTTGAACGACTCGGCGCAGTCGCCAGCCTGGAGCAGGAACGCCTTACCCTGGGCGACCAGACTCAGGTGGTCTTGGAGTCGGCGCGCCTCACCCGCGAAGACCAGTGGCGGCTTGGTGGCGAGCTGTTCTTCAACGCGCGTGAGGTGTTCGAGGTCGGGCCACGTGGGACTCTGGGCCGCAGTGAGTGCCCGCCACGAAGTAGGTTCCCAGTCGTGTAGTGCGTGTGCCATCACTCAAGCGTAGGGGTAAAAACGGCGAGGGGGCAATCGCGACCTAGGCTCTCTGCGTGACAGCTAGGCGCCTCGGGCTCTTTGGGGGCACCTTCGACCCGCCTCATTTCGGTCACGTCGCCGCCCTCAAGGCCGCCGCACGATCGAAACGATTTGATGTGATTGAGGTCACGGTCGCGGGTGACCCCTATCAGAAGAGCGCCTCGGGGCATATCCATCCCGCTCAGCTTCGACTCGCCATGGCCAAAGCTGCCTTCGGGGGACTCGACCTCGTGCGCGTCTCGGACCGCGAGATCCGACGACAGGGTCCTTCGTACACGATTGACACAGTGCGCGAACTGCTCCACGAAGCTGACAGTGTCGAGCTGATCGTAGGAGCGGACCTCGTCGAACACATGGACTCGTGGCACGAAGCATCGGTGCTTCGCACGCTCGTGCGCGTCGGGGTGGTACCGCGACCGGGAGGGGCGACCAGCTTCCCGCCGGGTTGGGACTGCTACGAAATCCCCATGGACCCCGTCGATCTCTCGAGCACCTTCATCCGTGAAGTGCCCCAAGGACCGGACAATCTAAGGGATTATGTGCCCGCGCCCGTCATTCCGCTGTTTGAAAGTTTCCAAGACTAGAGTTTTGGGTCAATGGCAGTTCGGAACTTCGACCTGACTGAGCCGCAGTCCTCGCGACTGATCGGTTTGGAGTCGGCGCCTCCCAGGCGCCAGGATCTGCGACGAACCAAACAGCGATTCATGCTCATCGCGATCGTCAGTCTCACGGTGCCCTTCGCCGCGGCACTCCTAGTCCTTGGAGTAGTGCGCTGAGTGAATCAATGAATCACGAAGAGTCGGCTCGTGGTTCGTACTCGACGTTCGTCTCGGCTCTGATCGATGCGGCGCTTCGAGGTGCGGACGAGAAGTTGAGTCACGACACGGTGGTGATGGACCTACGAGCGTTCGTTGATTCCTTTGACGCACTCGTGGTCGCCACGGGACGGACCGATCGTCAAGTTCGTGCCATTGCCGAAGAGATCGAACGACTGGTCGTTGTGTCCCTCGGGGTGAAGCCCCAACACGTCGAGGGGTGGAGTGGTGGCGAATGGATAGCGCTCGACTACGGCGACGTCATCGTGCACGTGTTCGATGAGGTGACCCACGACTACTACGACCTCGAACACCTCTGGAGGGCCGCACCCGCGTATCGACCTGAGCGCCTTCGCTAGGGGTTCATAAGGGTTGAAAAGTCCTGCGCGTTGACAATTCGTCGGGTCGTTCCATTGGGCAAGAGCGTGTTCTGGACTACGCCACCGACCAGTATCTCGATCCCGCGAGTGGCACCGATGTCTTGAGCAGTGAGCGTGAGTTGACCCGCGGCCAGTAGCTGTTGGCGTTTGGGTAAGTTCGAGAGGGGCTCAGCGATATTGACGTAGCCGATCTTCTTCTTTATGTCGGCGGCGACGATGACGAAATTCTTTGGAAGTTGGCTGGTGTAGCCGGCGGACTTTTCGATTTCAGTGGGCCCGAGCACCAGCACGCGAAGCACCGAATACAGCGACGGCGGCGACGCGACGATACGACTTGACGGGGCCAGGTGGCCCGTCGTGTCAACGATGTACACCGGTTGGAGGACGAAGCGAACTCGGGCGCCGTTGGTTCCCGGAATGGATTCGTCATTGAGTCCGAGCCCGGGACCGACCTGGTTGTGGGGGATGACGATGGGCTTGCTCATGGTTGGTACGAGCGTGCAACTACTCAAGATCACGGCCGCGAGCGCCGCAGCGACGAGGGGGGTCAGGCGTCTCACGTCGCCACCTCGCTCACGAGCGGCAAGAGGATCTGGAACCGGGCGCCACCCTCGGGGCTCTCACTGATCGAGATGCTGCCGCCAAAGATGCGCACGTGGTCGCGCACGAGTGCGAGGCCCAGACCCGTACCCCTCGCGATGCCTCGATCGTGGGCCGCGCGCCCGCGAAAGAACCTTTCGAAGACTCGCTCGCGCTCTTCGGGATCGACCCCGGGGCCAGCGTCGTCGATGTTGACCGCCACCTGGCCGTCCTGACGGGTGATGCGCACCGCCACCGCCCCATTGGCGTATCGGTGCGCGTTGTCGATCAGATTGGTGATCACGCGTTCGAAGCGTCGCCGGTCGACTTCAATGAAGGGGTCGTGGACGTCGAGCGCTACGTCAATAGGTGGCTCACTCAGTCCGTGACGTCGCGCGCCCGAGCGCACAGATTGGCGCACCAGTTCCACCACGCGCACCGTCTCGATGACCAGCGGCGTCGCCCCGGCGTCGCTGCGGGCCATTTCGAGCAGGTCTTCGACGAGTGACTGGAAGATCGACAAATCAGCGAGGAGCAGGTTCAGACTCTCCTGGCCGGCGGGCGAGAGTTCCTCTCGATGTTGCTGGAGGACCGAGGCGGTCGTGGCGAGCGTGGTGAGCGGTGAGCGAAGCTCGTGACTGACGTCACTGGCGAAGCGCGCGTCGCGTTCGAGACGCTCGACGAGTTGGCTCACCATGGCGTTGAACGACTTGGTGAGCTGTTGGACCTCAACGTCGGCGCGCGTGACCACCAGGCGCGTCGACAGTTCGCCTTGGGCGATGAGTGCGGCGGCCTCGGAGACCTCTTCGAGCGGCCGTACCGCACGACGAGACGCCCACAGGCCTCCGGCGATGCCGATGAGTGTGGTCAGTGCGGCGCCCAGTCCCAACACTTCGAGCAGCATCCTCAAGGTGTGCTCGAGGTTCGAGAGTTGAAAGACCTCGAAGACCTGGGTCTCGACCGCGGGGATCGGTATGCCGACGACGAAGATCACTTTGCCGTTGACGACCAAGGTTTGCGCAGTCGCGTACCCGCTGTCGACGGTGGCGACTATCTCGGCCGGGACATCCTCGGTCGCTGCCCCTTGACTCTTAGACAGCCACTGCTGATGGGTCTGGACGAGCATGTTGGAGGCAGTGGCGCTTTGGATCGAGTTCAACAGATTGCCGATTTCGAGCGGCGAGGAGTAGAGCGTGTTGCGCACGAGTGCCGCGTTGACGGCGGCTTGTTTGAGGTCTGTCTGTTGGCGGTCACTCACCAGGGCGTGGCGCACACCAAAGTACGTGAGTGACGCGAACATCGAACTCAGGACGAACGCGCCGAGTCCGAAAGTGACGAGCAGGCGAAGTCGAAGACTTCGTCGGCGCATTAGAGCACCAACTTGTAACCGGCGCCTCGAACGGTGACGAGAAAGGTGGGGTTCGCCGGATCTGGCTCGATCTTGGTTCGTAGGCGACGAATGTGCACGTCCACTAGTCGGCTGTCACCGAAGTAGTCGTAGCCCCAGACACGCTCGAGGAGGTCCTCGCGCGAGAGCACCTTGCCGTTCATCGATGCGAGGTCGGTGAGGAGGCGAAACTCGGTCGACGTGAGGTGAAGTTCAGTCCCGTCGCTCTGACGCACGACCCCCTCGTCGGGAATGACGTGCAACTCACCCAGTTGGAATGCGTTGGCGCTCTTGTCTGGCCGTCGACGAAGGTGGGCCTTCACGCGAGCGAGCAGTTCTTCGGGTACGAACGGCTTGGTCACGTAGTCGTCGGCGCCCGATTCCAGGCCGAGCACCACGTCGGAGGTCTCGTCACGCGCCGAGACGATGACGATTGGAAGATCGCTCAGGTTGCGAAGAGCCTGACACGTCTCGAACCCGGTCATCGAGGGCAGCATGATGTCCACGATCGCGACGTCCGAGGCCATCCGGTTAAAGAGCGTGACGCCGACTTCTCCTGATGGAGCCTCGTCGACGTCAAAGCCCTCGCCCTCGAACATGAGGCGCAGGGCGGTGCGAATGTGGTCGTCGTCTTCCACGATCAATATGCGAGGCACCGGGTCTCCTTTTGAATCATGACTAAGACTAGTGAGGTGACGTCGATCTGGTGATGCCCTCACTAGCCTTGGAGCGTGTCGAGCACCTTCAATCAGGCGCGAGCCGCAGATCCGTGGCACCGCGAGGGGTTCCTCGCCACGCTGCGGGCGGCGAATCGCTCCCGCGAGACACTACGCGCCTACGTTGGTGACCTCGAGCAGTTCATTGCGTGGGCGAGCGACGCGGACTGCGCAACGCCTGCGGAGGTGACAACGCGTACCCTGCGCCAATATCTGGTGTTCATGACGGCCCGAGGTGACGAACGGACTTCGATCGTTCGACGTCGCGCCACCCTGCGCAGCTATTTCTCATGGCTCGTCGAGCGCCAACTGCTTGGCGACAATCCGGCGTCGAGACTCTCGGCCCCGCGACCGTCGTCGCAACTTCCAAAGATCGTGGTGCGAGAGCAGCTCGCGCACCTGCTCGATGAGGACTGGGGCGACGACGAATGGGCGATGCTCGACCGGGCGGTGTGCGAGGTCCTCTACGGTGCCGGGCTTCGCGTGAGTGAACTGTGCGGGCTCAACCTCGACAGCATCAACTTCAACCAAGGTTTGGTGCGCGTGCTTGGAAAGGGTCAAAAAGAGCGCATCGTGCCACTGCACGAACGGGGACTGGCGGCCGTGCGCGTCTGGCTCGAAGAGGCCCGTGATGAGGTGAAGCGACCTGATTCGCCCGACGAGGCACTCTTTTTCAATCGTCGAGGACGTCGACTGGGCACCCGTGACGTTCGACGGATCCTGGACAGTCGGGTGGAGCGAGGGCACATCCATCCCCACGCGCTACGACACACCTACGCCACGCACCTGCTCGAAGGTGGAGCTGACCTGCGTGTTGTCCAGGAATTGCTTGGTCACGAGAGCCTGACGACGACCCAGTTGTACACGCACGTCTCCAAGTCTCGCCTGCAAAAAGTGCATCGCCAGACCCACCCGAGGGGCTGAAGGGCGGGCACCGACTAACATGGACTGGCTCTCCCAAGGTGGGAGGTCAATGACGTGTCCTTGTGGTTTCGTACGGTCGCCGTTCGCGGTGCACCACATGGACGTGAGTAACCGAACGGAAGGAATGAACACGTGGCTCTTGTCACTTTGCAGGAATTGTTGGACTCGGGGGTGCACTTTGGACACCAAACCCGCCGATGGAATCCGAAAATGCGTCGCTTCATCTTGGGCGAGCGCAACGGTATTTATCTGATCGATCTTCGAAAGACCCTCGCGGGCATTGAGACGAGTTACACCTACGTCCGTGACCTCGTCGCCGGCGGTGGCATCATCTTGTTCGTAGGAACAAAGAAGCAGACCCAGGGTCCGATCGCTGACTACGCGCAAGCCTGCGGCATGCCGTTTGTCAACCAGCGTTGGTTGGGTGGCATGCTCACCAATTTCTCGACCGTCGCAGGTCGCGTGAAGCGCATGGTGGAGTTGCGCGCGATGCAGCGCGCCGGTGACTTTGAGAACATGCCCAAGCGTGAGGCCCTGCGCCACAGTCGCGAACTCGAGAAGTTGGACCGCAACTTGAGCGGTATTGCCAATCTCGATCGAGTGCCTGACGCCATTTTCGTCATCGACACGAAGAAGGAGCACATTGCGGTCACTGAGGCTCGAAAGCTCGGTCTGCCCGTCGTCGCCGTCGTTGACACCAACTGTGATCCCGACGTCATTGACTACGTCATTCCCGGCAACGACGACGCCATCCGGTCGGGTGCGTTGCTCTGTCGACTGATGGCTGACGCCGTGACTGAAGGACGTTTCATTCGTGCGAACCGTCCGGTGGTGACCAAGAACGCCAGTGCGGTCACGGCACCGCCCGCAGCCGCGCCAGTCGCCGAAGCTGCACCGGCCCCAGTCGCCGAAGCTGCGCCGGCCCCAGTCGCCGAGGCGGCGCCGGCCCCAGTCGCCGAGGCGGCGCCCGCGGTTGTCGAGACCCCTGCGCCTGTTGTTGAGTCGGCCGAGGTGGCGAGCACCGAGGCTCCCGCACCTGAGACATCAGCTGTTGACCCAGCACCCGAGACCGCAATTTAATTCGCTAGTAGAGATTCGAAGAGGAGAACAAGGTGAGTATCACCGCCAAAGACGTACAAACACTTCGCCAGGCAACGGGCGTTGGCATGATGGACGCGAAGAAGGCGCTCGAAGCCAACGACGGGGACATGCAAGCCGCCACGCAATGGCTGCGGGTCCAGGGCCTCGCATCGGCCGCCAAGCGCGCCGATCGTGAAGCGGGCGAAGGGGCCGTTGCGGTCGTACGCAACGGAAACGCCGCTGCCATTGTTGAGATGCGATGTGAAACTGACTTCGTGGCCAAGTCCGAAGAGTTTGTGTCGCTGGTCGACGAGATCGCAGCGAAGGTCTGTGCCGAGGGCGAGGGCTACGGCGCAGTTCCAAGAGCACATCGAAAAGATGCTCACCACCCTCAAAGAGAACATTTCGATCGGTCGCGTCTATCGACTCGAAGCGGGAGAGGGTGAGGTTGTTGACACTTATATCCATCAGCAGTCCGGCCGCGGCGTCAACGCAGTTGCGGTGATCGTGAAGAACGGTACTGAAGAAGTGGCTCATGAAGTTGCCGTGCACATTGCCTTCGCCAAGCCCCTCTACCTGAGCCGCGCTGATGTGCCCGCCGAGGAAGTCGCTGCCGAGCGCACGACCGTCGAGGAGATTTCACGTAACGAAGGAAAGCCTGAGGCGGCCCTGCCCAAGATCATCGAAGGGCGCCTCAACGGTTGGTTCAAGGAGCGCGTACTGCTCGAACAGAGCTACGTGAAGGACGAGAAGCAGACGATCGAGCAGTACTTGGGCGGCGCCACGATTACGGCCTACGCCCAAGTGGTAATTGGTAGTTAGGCGATTTTCGTGCGCCGGGTTGTCCTAAAGCTGTCGGGTGAGGCTCTGGCCTCGGCCGCGAGTGACGAGACCATCGACGCGACGACGGTTGACTTTCTGGCGCGTGAGATCGCCGACGCCATGGCGCGCGGAGGACTCGAATTGGCCGTTGTGGTCGGTGGGGGCAACATCTGGCGTGGTGCCACCGGGGCCATGGCGGGTATGAACCGGGCCAACTCAGACTTGATGGGGATGCTCGGCACCGTCATCAACGCGCTGGCGCTCCAAGACGCTATTGAGAACCACGGTCGCGCGACGCGAGTGATGTCGGCTATTGGCATGGATCAAGTCGCCGAGCCGTACATTCGTCGACGTGCGGTGCGTCACCTCGAGAAGGGCCGCGTCGTCATCTTCGCCGCGGGCATGGGCAATCCCTACTTCACGACCGACACCCCGGCCGCGCAACGAGCCGCAGAGATCGAAGCCGAGGTCGTCTTGAAGGGCACCCACGGTGGCGTCGACGGCGTGTACTCAGAGGACCCGCGAGTGAATCCACTCGCGACCAAGTTCGACGAAATCTCCTTTGACGAGGTCATTGCGAAGAATCTCCGCGTCATGGATATGACCGCGATTACCTTCTGCAAAGACAATAATCTGCCCCTTCGAGTATTTGACCTGATGGCTGACGGTAATTTAGGCCGCGCGCTTGATGGTATTGCTGTCGGTACGCTGGTGAGGTAATGGAAAACGAACTTGTAGACATGGTGATGGACGACACACGTGAGCGCATGGCCCGAGCCATAGATCATGTGAAGAGTGAATTCGCCGCCGTGCGAACCGGACGTGCGTCGTCGTCGTTGGTCGAAAACTTGATGGTCGACTACTACGGCACCGATACGCCGCTCAAGCAGTTGGCCAACTTCTCGGTGCCTGAGCCTCGGTTACTCGTGGTGTCGCCGTTCGACAAGGGAGCGATGGCCGCCATTGAAAAGGCGATCTCGAATGCTGATCTTGGGCTCAACCCCTCGAACGATGGCGTGATCATCCGCCTCACGTTCCCGACCCTCACCGAAGAGCGTCGAAAGGCGTTCGTGAAGCTCGTCAAGGCGAAGGCCGAAGAGGGCAAGGTGGCGCTTCGCGGTGTTGCTGAGGGAAAGTTTCCGCGAGGGGCGGAAGGTCAAGAAGCGCACGA
>JABBNY010000115.1 GCA_019352095.1 Acidobacteriota bacterium | reverse complement strand
ACGGTGGATTCGATGACGTGGCGCGCAATGACGTGCTCGCTCAACTCGCGGTGCACCGAGGCGTTGCGCCGGTGGCGACGGGCAATGTCCACTACGCCACGCCCGACGCGTTCGCGAGGGCCAATGTCTTGTCAGCCATTCGTGCGCGTCGCAGCCTCGAAGAGATGCAGGGATGGCTCTCGGCGTCGCCTCTCGCACATCTACGTGGTGACGCTGAGCAACGGCGCCGGTTCGCGCGATGGCCGGGTGTCGTTGACTACGCGGGGGAACTCGCTATCGCGTTGTCCTTCGACTTGCGCCTGGTGGCTCCGAATCTTCCAGCGTTCCCCACGCCCACGGGCACTGACGAACAGTCGTACCTGTCGTCGTTGGTCAGTGAAGGAGCGACGTCACGCTATGGTCCGCGTGACGCCGAGCGCGTGGTCGGCGCGTGGCGTCAGATTGATCACGAACTCGGCGTCATCGGCGCACTCGGCTTCGCGGGATATTTCCTCACCGTGTGGGACATCACGGAATTCTGCCGGCGAGAGAACATCTATTGCCAAGGTCGTGGTTCGGCAGCGAACTCTGCAGTGTGCTTCTCACTCGGTATCACGAACGCGGACGCGGTGGCCCTCAATCTCTTCTTCGAACGGTTTCTGTCACCGGCACGTGATGGTCCGCCCGACATCGATGTCGACATCGAGTCGGGCCGACGCGAGGAGGTTATCCAATACGTCTACGAGCGTTACGGTCGACGTCACGCCGCCCAGGTCGCGGCGGTCATCACGTACCGACCGCGCTCGGCGTTACGAGACGTGGCACGGGCTTTTGGATTTTCTGAGCAGGAGGCGAACGCGCTACGCGACAGTGTTGATCGTCAGAGTATGACTGCGACCTCGAGTGAGGTGCCCGAGTTGGTGGTGGCAATGGCCAACCAGTTGCTCACCCGACCGCGCCATCTGGGCATCCACTCGGCCGGTATGGTGCTCTGCGATCGTCCGGTCCTCGAGGTCTGCCCGGTCGAGTGGGGGCGCACGCCCGGACGCACGGTCCTGCAGTGGGACAAGGATGACTGCGCCGCCATTGGCCTGGTGAAGTTCGACCTTCTGGGGCTCGGCATGCTTGACGCACTGCATCGGGCGGTGGACCAGGTGTCGGCCTTTCACGGTCTCGACCTCGACTTGGCCACGCTTCCTCAGGAGTCGGCGGTCTACGACCTACTTTGTGAGGCCGATACCGTGGGCGTCTTTCAGGTCGAGTCGCGCGCGCAGATGGCGACGCTGCCCCGAGTTCAGCCACGTTGCTTCTACGACCTGGTGATCGAGGTGGCTCTTATCCGTCCGGGTCCCATCCAGGGCAATGCGGTGAATCCCTATATCCGCCGACGTCGTGGTGATGAACCCGTGACGTACCTGCACCCGCGGCTGGAGCCGATCCTGTCGCGAACACTCGGTGTGCCGCTCTTCCAAGAGCAACTCATGGAGATGGCCGTGGCGGTCGCCGGGTTTTCGCCGGCCGAGGCGGATGAGCTGCGTCAAGCAATGGCTGCGAAGCGCTCGGAACTGCGCATGCTCAAGCTCAAGAGTCGTTTCTACGCCGGCATGGCGGCTAACGGCATCACGGGTGGCGCGGCGGATCAGCTCTTTGACGCGTTGGCGGCGTTCGCGAATTTCGGGTTTCCGGAATCACACTCAGTCTCGTTCGCGCACCTCGTGTACTGCTCGGCGTGGATCAAGCACCATTACCCGGCGGCGTTCCTCGTGTCCCTATTGAATGCCCAGCCGCTCGGCTTCTGGTCACCCCAGAGCTTGGTCGCCGACGCGCAACGTCACGGGGTCGTGGTACATCGTCCCGACGTGAATCGCTCAGGGATCGAGGCGACACTGGAAGGTGACGTCGAGCACCCCGACGTTCGACTTGGCTTGGGGGCGTTACGCGCTATAGGGAGTGAACTGGCTGCACGCATCGTGCGGGGTGCTCCGTGGCGAGGTCCCGAGGACCTCGTACGTCGCGCGTCATGCCAACAGCATCATCTCGAGGCGTTGGCGGCGGCGGGTGCGTTGGACTCGTTCGAGAAGAGTCGGCGCGCTCAGGTGTGGGCCGCCGGACCAGCAGCTCAGGGGACCCCTGATCGGTTGGCGGGGGTGGTGACTGGCCTCGATGCGCCCGAACTTCCGCATACAACCGAACTAGAGCGAGTGGCCGACGACCTCTGGTCAATGGGCCTCACGCCCGACGCGACTGCCATTGCGTTGGCGCGGGACGAGCTCACTCGACGTGGCGTGACACGAGCCGACGCGTTGGGCTCGGTGGAGGCAACGAGAGTCACCGTGGCTGGCGTGGTGACGCATCGTCAGCACCCCGAGACGGCCAACGGTGCGGTGTTCTTAAATCTCGAAGACGAAACGGGTCACGTCAACGCGATCTTCTCCAAGGGTGCGTGGACCCGCTGGTCGGTAGTGGCTCGACGCTCGCCGGCGTTGGTGCTTCGTGGCTCGTTGCAGCGAGGTCAAGGCACCCTCGCTCTGATGGTCGAGTCGGTAGAGCCCCTCACGCTCGGTGCAACTGTTCCCTCAAAGGACTGGCACTAGGCAGTTGCAAAGGAACTATTAACGATCGTTGTAGCCCGCGCCGATGCCCCTCGAGGGGCCGTGATGGCGCACGGCGTCAGACAGGTCCTGTAAGAACTCGTCCGCAAAGTTCGCGTGCAGCGGAGAAATCATCATGTGCAAACCGTGGGGACGGGCTGTTCGGTTCAGATTCCAGCGGCGGTCGTCCATCACGTCACCGATTGCGAAGATGTCGTCGTTCACCGAGGTGAACGTAAGCAGCGGCCCAATGGGGTTACCGAGCACGTGCAGACCGTCGATCGAGGCGATGCCGTTGCGAATCTTCTCGGTGGTGGCGAGAAGACTCGACATGAGTTCGAGATAGCCATCCTCTCCGAGGTAGTGCATCGCCGCCCACGCCGCCGCGATCGGACTCGCCGCGCGTGCGCCCGCCATCGAGGCGGTGCGGTAACGCCCAGAGGGCCACACGTCGTAGTCGAAGGTCTGGTGCGCGAGCCACGCTGCATCGCGATAGACAACAACCGACGCTCCCTTGGTTGAGTAGCCATACTTGTGCACATCGCATGACATCTGCGTGACGCCGTCGAGACGGAAATCAAATGGAGGAACTTCAAAACCCAGACGCTCCATGAACGGTAAGACGAAGGACCCGATGCAAGCGTCGGAATGGAAGGGGATCGCTCGACTGAGGGCGAGCGCCGACAATTCCTCGATGGGGTCGATGATTCCGTGAGGGTTGCCGTACGCTGACCCGACGCACAGCACGGTATTTTCGTCAATGGCGTCACGCATCGAGTCGACATCGGCGGCGAAGGATGAATCAATCGCGGTGGGTCGGATCTCGAGGCCGGTGTAGAAGGCCGCCTTGGCGAACGCGGGGTGGGCTGATTCGGGGAACACGATGTTGCCCTTGGTGATCCCCTTCTCCTCGCGAGCGCGTTCACGACTCACGAGCACCGAGAGAAATATCGACTCGGTGCCGCCTGAGGAGAAACCCGCACCGCCGTGCTCGGGTGCGTGCACCAACGCCGAGGTCATCTCGACGACGTCGCGCTGCATTGAGCCGAGGCTCGGGAACTTCAGCGGACTGAGGGCATTCTCAAAGACGTACGCGAGGTTCGCCTCGATGAGCAGTTCGTCAAGATCGCTTCGACCCGTTGGGTACACCAGATTGAACGTTCTGCCATGGTGCCAGTCCGCATCCGCGCTCTTTCGCGCGAAGAGTTCAGCGAAGACCGCGGCACTTGACTGTCCGTGTAGTGGCAACCGCGCCTTTTCGCGTTTCGTCTGCTCACGCTCATTCTTCTCGTTCGTCATGATGTTCCTTTAGTAGTGACCGAATTCACCTTAAGACCAGCCGCAGAAACTTTCCAGACGAGCGCCCGCTCTTCACATTTGTTCACACGGTACGGTTATGTCACGTTGATCGAAAGGAACCACGAGATGCCCGACGTCAAAGTCACTGTCGCGGCGTTGCAACTGACGTCGGGCGCCGATGAGGTATCCAATATCGAGCAAGCGTTCACGTTATTGACCCGGGCCACCGCGCAGGGTGCGACGTATATTCAATTGCCCGAATACTTCAACTACTACGGACCAACGTCGAAGTACGGCGAGGTCGCTCAGCGCATCCCCGGACCCTTGACCGACCGACTCGGTGAATTCGCGCGGGCTCACGGTGTGACGCTTCACGTGGGCAGCATGCTCGAACGCACCGACGAGAGCACCAGGTTCTTCAACACCAGTGTGGTCATTGGCAATGACGGCGAGATTCGCGCGACGTATCGCAAAGTCCACCTTTTTGACATCGACGTGCCCGGTGAGGTCTCGTACCAAGAGTCGCGCGCGATCGGAGCGAGCGACGAACTGGTCACCGTCGAGCTCGACGCGTTCACGCTCGGACTGTCCATTTGCTTTGACGTACGATTCCCCGAGCTGTATCGGAGCCTTGCGCTTCGCGGTGCGACCGTGCTCGCAGTACCGTCGGCCTTCAATGCCCGAACGGGTCGCGCGCACTGGGAAGTGCTCGTGAGGGCGCGCGCGATCGAGAACCTCTGCTTCGTGATCGCGGCCACCCAGGCTGGCACCACGGCGCAGGGACTGTCGTCGTATGGTCATGCGATGATCGTCGACCCATGGGGAGAGGTGCTCGCGATGAGCCAACATGACGATGAGGGCGTGCTCGTGGCGAGCATCGAGCTCGAGCAAGTTGCTCGCCGTCGTGCACAGATCGCAACACTCGCACTGCGACGCCCCGATTTGTACGGGCTGCGCGTCGACGAGAAATAGACCTGAATCTGGACGTTGGCGCCCATCGACGCGACGTTGCTTCGATGACACGCTGGGTCAAGTGGCTCTTTGAAAAGGAGTCGGGTTTGCCAGCTAAGCCGCCACGTGCTTGGAGTAGTTGCCTGCCCTCGATCGGCACTGGGAGATAAGGTGAGCGCCGTGGATCTCCCAGAGTTGGTGGTCAGGGACGCGGACGAATGGCGAAGATGGTTGAGCGCCCATCACGCCGATTCACCAGGTGTCTGGCTGGTACTGGCCAAGAAGGGAACGGTCGATCCGACAACTGTCTCGTACGACGAGGCGCTTGACGAGGCGATCTGTTTCGGCTGGATTGATGGTCAATTAGGGCGTCGTGACAGCGTTACGTTCCGACGACGGTTCACACCTCGAAAAGCTCGCAGCTCATGGTCTCAGCGAAACGCTGCCATCGCGGAAAGGCTGATCGCCGCCGGGCGCATGCATCGGTCTGGCGAAGACGAGGTGCGACAAGCGAAACAAGACGGTCGATGGGAGCTCGCCTACGCCGGGCAAGCCAGCATTGAGATACCGGAGGATCTGGCCACTGCCTTGAGTACCAATCCCCGCGCCAAGACGATGTTCGAGAAGCTCACAAGTGCGAATCGGTACGCCGTCCTCTACAGGATCGCGAACGCCAAGAAACCCGAAACCCGCTCCAGGCGTATCGGTCAATTCGTAGAGATGTTGGCCCGAGGTGAGACGATCCATCCCCAGGCCCCTACATCACTCGAAAAATAGGTTCACTGGCGACGAGTGTCCCACTACGCCGTATGGGTTTGGCATCGTTTGGGCCAATCAAGCGAAAGGTGCGTGCGATTGCGAGCGTCGCATCTCGCGCAGCTGCGTGGACTAAGTTAAGTAATGACTCTATTTTAGAGTCTCTCGTACCTCACGTCAACCAGTCGAGCCTCTCGTGAGCCCCCTCACGCCGAGGGTCCATCACGTCGCTTCGTCAGGGTGAAGCCGTGCTCTGAGAGCGCTGGCTATCCTCTGCGTTAATGAGTGAAGTGCACGAGACAATCGGCGTCGCGCTTGTGGACGACCACTTGATGGTCGCTGAGATGTTGTCTCTCCTGATTGGTTCACAACAAGACATGCGCCTCGTGGGAGTGGCGCACGGCGTGGGTGAGGCTATTGCGCTCGTGGAGGCCGGGCGGCCAGACGTAGTCCTGATGGATTTCATCTTGCCCGATGGTGACGGAATTTCTGCGGCGAGGACGATCATTGATCGCTGGCCCTCGACCCACGTGGTGATGCTGTCGGGCACCGACACCGACGATCTGCTCGAGCGAGCCATTGAAGTCGGGTGTGTGGGTTACCTCGTCAAGGATCGTCCGATTGATGATGTACTGCGGGCGATTCGTGGCGCCGCTCGAGGTGAACTGCTCTTCGGCGCTCGCGAGCTCTCGAGGCTCCTCGGGCGACTTCGAAAACCGTCGAGCCCGAGTGTGGAGTGGTTGACGGCGCGAGAGCTCGAGGTTCTGAGACTGCTCGCCAAAGGGCACTCGACCGAGGGCATTGCGGGCCAACTCTTCATTTCGGTCAATACCGTGCGCAATCACGTTGGTCGGATCCTCAACAAACTGGGTGCGCACTCCAAACTCGAAGCGGTGGCGATTGCCGCACGCGACAAGTTGGTCAACCTCAACGACTAGGAAGTCGTTTCAGGCGGGTTTCGAGGGTGAGTGTCTCCAAGTTCGAGGTCCAAGAGGCGGCGGATAGTTCGTGCAACGCTGATTGCCTGGTAGGGCTTTTCAATCACGACAAAGTTCTCGTCGAGGTGTTGCGTACCTGTCAGCAGCCCGGCGGTGTACCCCGAGGTGAAGATCACTTTGAGATGTGGTTGTACTTCGAGCAGGTGCTCTGCGAGTTCGTGGCCATTCATGCCCGGCATGATCACGTCGGTGAGCAGGACGTCGATTGGTCGGTCGCTGGTCTGTGCTATCTCAAGAGCCTCGGGGCCACCGGATGCCTGGAGTACCGTGAACCCGTGAGAGCGAAGTGCGTTAACCAGTAAGTGACGGGCCTCTTCGATGTTCTCCACGATGAGAATGGTCTCAGTCCCAAAGACGTCGATGTCGTCGACGAGCGACCTGGTGACCCGGGGTGCGGGGACCTCGAGCTCACTATCGACTGAGACGGCGGGAAAGTAGAGGCGAAAACTCGTCCCGATCCCGACTTCGCTCTCGACGCTCAAATGACCGTGACTCTGACGCACAATGCCGTAGACCGAGGCGAGCCCGAGACCGGTTCCTTCGCTCTTGGTTGAGAAGAAGGGCTCGAAGACCCGTTTCTTGGTCTCCTCGTCCATCCCCACGCCGTCGTCGATCACCTCTAGTGCGACGTAGGAAGTCGTGGCGCCGCTCTCGAAACGCAGGGATCGTGCCTGCTCGGGGCCGATCATCCGCGAGCGCAACTGTATGGTTCCGCCGTCTTCGAGTGCATCGGCGGCATTGGCAACGAGATTGAAGATGCACTGCTGTATCTGTGAAGGGTCGAGTGCCGCATAGTCGAGTGGCGAGTGCAGCGATGTCTTCAAAGTGATGCCGGGACGGATTAGTGGTTCGAGCAGTTCAAGCGTCTCGGTGATCGCGTCATTGAGATTGATCGAGGACGGGCGGTGGGTCTGCTGTCGTGAATATTCGAGCAGCTGACGGGTCAGTCGAGCGCCTCGGTCAATTGCCTCTTGGATTCGCGTGGCTGCGATGTCACGCTGGTCACGCTCGGTGGCGCTCGAGATCATCGACGCGTAACCCTGTATGACGAGTAACAGATTATTGAAGTCGTGGGCAATCCCTCCCGCCAGCGTGCCGATCGCCTCAAGTTTCTGCGACTGCGCTAGTTGACTCTCGAGGCGTTGGCGATCGGAGTTGTCTGAGATGATACCGACGTAGCGAATCAATTCGCCGTCGTCATTGAAGAAAGGAAAGAGGGCGAGATGGTTCCAGAATGGTTCGCCATTCTTCTTGTAGTTGATGAGGTCAACGTCGCAGGCGACCTTCGCGCTCAGGGCATCTCGCATGTGCTGGACCGTCTCAAAGTCGGTATTGGGGCCTTGGAGGAAGCGGCAATTCCTACCCACCACCTCGGCGAGGGTGTAACCGGTGAGCTTCTCGAAGCTCGTATTGACGAAGGTGATCGGAAAATCGGGGACCGTTCCGTCCGCAACCACGAGCCCGTGAGAGATCTTGGTGAGCGCATAATCTCGCATCTTGGTCAACTCGACCAAGCCGGCCAGCCTGTCACGCTGGGCGTAGTGAGTCAACGCGAACGACGCCACTGATGCGACCTGAGCGAGGGTATTCGTGAGCACCGGGGTGAACCGGTCTATCGAGTTTGAATAGAGCACCAGTGACCCAACGACTGTTCCTTCGATGATCAGCGGTAGCGCCATCGCTGAGAGGAAGCCCGCGCGTTGGGCGGCGTCGTGCCACGGCTTCATGTTGGGGTCGTCTGCGACTGAATTGACGACGACGGGCTCCTTGGTCACAATCGAACGCCCGACCGGACCCTTGGCGTAGATGTCACCTTCAATGGAGGTGAAGAGCGCTTCGTCGAGGTACCCGCGGTCTTCACCACTTCGAGCGAGAGCGTGCACCGTTCCACCAGCCAGGACTCCGAGATCGGAA